>JAEUHJ010000045.1 GCA_016795375.1 Verrucomicrobiaceae bacterium | reverse complement strand
CCGGGCTGATTCGCGAGATCGTCGGCTATCAGGGCGAGATTCAATGGGACACTGCTCAGCCGGACGGCAATCCGCGCCGGCTGCTCGATGTCAGCCGCATGGATAACCTCGGTTGGAAGGCGGCAACTGGTTTCCGGGAAGGCGTCGAACAAACCTACCGGTGGTTTCTCGCAAACCGCGCCACTGCGAGAACTTGAGCGCAGCAAGTCCGACTGGACATGACTGCGCCCCCATGCCAATTGACCGCATGGCAATCCAGGCATTCCGCCCCGTTCTCATCACCCGCAACACCTGCCGCATCTGCGGTTCCCGCAGCCTCACACCCGTCGTCAGCCTGGGGGACCAGTTCATCGGCGGCGTCCTCGCCAGCGAGGACGGCAGCGCATTGATCAAACGCAAAGTCCCGCTCGACCTCGTGCGTTGCGACCCGTCCGTGGATGAAAATGCCTGCGGCCTGGTGCAGATGCGCCATTCCGTGCCGCCGAAGGTGCTCTACCACCGCTATTACTACGAGTCGGGCATCAACCAGTCCATGATCGACAACCTCACGGGCATCACCGCGCTCGTGGAGCAGACCGTGGCACTCAAGGCGAACGACATCGTGCTCGACATCGGCTGCAACGACGGCACGCTCCTTTCCAGCTACAAAACGCAGGGCCTGCGCCACATCGGCATCGACCCTTCCGACGTGGCGCTCAAAGCACGCGCCAAAGGCTTCCAGGTCGTGAACGATTTTTTCAGCGCGCGCGCTTTCAAAAGCGCCCACGCCACCGAGAAGGCCCGCGTCGTCACCAGCATCTCCATGTTCTACGACCTGGAGAACCCGCACGCCTTTGTGCAAGACATCGCCGGTGTCCTCGCCACCGACGGCATCTGGATTCTGGAGCAGAGCTACCTGCCGGCGATGCTCGACATCAACAGCTTCGACACCATCTGCCACGAGCACCTTGAATACTACTCCCTCGCCGTGCTGGAGCGTCTTTTCGGCGACCACGGCCTCGAAGTCATCGACGTGCATCTCAATGACGTGAACGGCGGCAGCTTCCGCCTCGTCGTCGCCCATGCCGGGCAGGTCAAGCCGGGCGCCGAGGCCGCCGCACGCGTGCAGGAGCTGCGCATCCGCGAATTCGAGATGGCGATCGACTCCGACACGCCCTACGCCGTCTTCCGCGACAACATCGAGCGCATTCGCACCGACCTCACCGCCTTCCTCATAAAGGCGAAGGCCGAAGGCAAGCTCGTTCATGGCTACGGCGCATCGACCAAGGGCAGCACCACGCTGCAATACTGCAACGTCACGCCCGACCTCGTCCCCGCCATCGCCGACCGCAATCCGGTGAAGTGGGGCAAGTACACCATCGGCACGCAGATCAAAATCATCTCCGAGGAAGAATCCCGCGCCGCGAAGCCGGACTACTACCTCGTGCTGCCATGGCACTTCATGCCGGAGTTCCTCACGCGCGAGACCGCGTTCCTCGCCCGTGGTGGCAAGTTCCTCGTGCCGATGCCCAAAGTGCATCTCGTGGGTTGAATGTGGTGCAAGCGTCCCGCTTGCCGCATGGAGAGGCGACGATTCGTCGCCTCTCCACATCCGCTTGAATCCCGTTCCGCGCTCGCTCGTCTAGGTTTCACACATGGACGACAAGCCCGCCTCAATGACGAATCGCACCGCGCTGCGGCGGATTCTCGACTTCGGCCGCGCTCACTGGCGCATGGCGGCATTGCAGCTCCTCCTAGCCGTGGCGGGCACGTCGCTCATCCTCGTGTTTCCCAGCGTCGTGCAGTGGTTCGTCGATGACATCATCCCGAACCGGCGTCTCGACGTGCTCTGGCAGGCCGCCGCGCTCGCGGCAGGTGCGTTCGCGTTGCGGGAGATCCTCTTCGCCTTCCGCACACGGCTGAGCAGCGTGTTTGAGCAGCGTATGATCTTCGATTTGCGCGGGCGTCTGCACCACAAGGTCGCCCGCATGCCCGCCGCTTGGTTCGACAAGCAGAGCACCGGCGACATCCTCACCCGCATGGCCGATGACGTGCCCGCCACGCAACGCGTCATCCTCGAAGGCATCGAGCAAGGCGTCACCGCTGTCATGCAGATCATCATCAGCGGCGTGATGATGTTTTACACGAATTGGCAGCTCGCGCTGTTTGTGATGCTGCCCACGCCGTGGATCGCCGCTGGCGGCTGGATCTTTGCACGCTGGGTCTCTCCGCGCACGAAACAGGCCCGCGAAGCCTCCAGCCGCATGAACTCGCTGCTGCACGACACCGTCACCGGCATCCGTCAGATCAAGAGCTACTGCGCCGAGGACGAGAAGCAGCGCGACTTTGACAAGGCCAGCGGCTTCCTCCGCGTCACGCAAACACGCCTCATGGCGGCCTGGGCCGTTTATCACCCGCTCATGTCGTTTCTCGGTCACATCGGCCTCGTGCTGCTGCTCGCGGCGGGCGCTTATGGTTGCATCCGCGAGTGGTGGAGCATGGGAGAGCTGCTCAAGTTCATCTTCCTCATCGGTTTCTTCTTCGAGCCGATCTCACGCCTGCACGGTGTGAATCAAACACTCGTCAGTGGTCTGGCCTCCGCCACGCGTGTGTTTGAGGTGCTCGATCTGCCTGGCGATGAAGACCTGCAAACCGGCCGCAAACTCGACCACGTCGAAGGCCGCATCGCCTTCGAAAACGTCAGCTTCGGCTACGGCGAACGCGAGGTGCTGCACGACATCACATTGCGCGTCGAGCCGCGGCAGACCGTCGCCATCGTGGGGGCCACCGGATCGGGCAAATCCACGATCTTCCAGCTTCTCACGCGCTTCTACGATCCGAATCAAGGCCGCATCACGCTCGATGGCCATTCCATCGCCGACTACAGCCGCGCTTCATTGCGCGATGCCATCGGCTACGTCACGCAGGACACTTTTCTCTTCGCCGGCACCATCCGCGACAACCTCCGCCTCGGCAAATCCGACGCCACCGACGATGAAATGTGGGCCGCGCTCCGTTCCGCCTGCGCCGAGGACTTCGTGAAGCGCCTTCCCGAATCTCTCGACGCCGAGGTCGGCGAGCGCGGCGTGCTCTTGAGCGGCGGCGAACGTCAACGGCTCGCGCTCGCCCGTGCCTTTCTCAAAAACGCGCCTGTCCTGCTCCTCGATGAGGCCACCTCCGCCGTCGATGTGAAATCCGAGCGATTGATTCAGCAGGCGCTCGCCAATCTTCGCGCCAACCGCACCAGCCTCGTCATCGCCCACCGCCTCAGCACCATCACCTCGGCCGATGTCATCTACGTCCTCCACCAGGGCCACTTCCTTGCCCACGGCACGCACGACACGCTCTTGCAAAGCTGCGCCTACTACCGGGAGATGACCGCCGTTGCCACGATGCCGCCGGAAAGCACAGCAATTTCTGATGCTGGATGAAGCCTGAGTTTCAGGCTGGGCGTTTCAGCATTCCCCGGCTGGGAACCTCGATGCCCGCTCCTTGGATGAGACCGCGAAGGGTGGGCAACGACATCGAAGCTGCCTCCTGACGATGAAGAGCCAGGGATCTGCGCAGATCACCGATGGTCCAGCGCAGAAGCACAGCGGGATTCTCCTGCCGGATCACTTTCTGAATCAATGGAACAAACTCCTCCCTGGGATAACGCACCGGACGGCCGGGGCGTTCAGCGTCATTGACAGCGCCTTCCGCCCCATGCGTCTGGTAGCGGTCAACCAGGCGCTCAAGGGTTCTTTCGCACACATGGGCTGCTTGCGCGATGTGCGGCCTGCTCTTGCCCTCATCGAGCATCAACAAGGCCCTGGCGCGGCGGAGGCGGCCTTTCGAACCCTCCTGGGACATGACCACATTTTCACAAAACAGCCGTTCGGCATGAGTCAGCTCAACTTTGTGCGCCGAAGAAGGCAGGGGGCCTGGCAGGGAAATCCGGAGCACCTCCTGCAGCCCTTCATGGACATAACGCTCACGAACCACCTCCAGCGCAAGGACAGCAACGCCTGTACGCCTGGCAATATCCCGGCCGTCGCCGAGGCGGTGCATTTCGAGCAGCAGTTTCGCCACGCGCTTGATGACGGCCTCCGTCCTGGGGGACAGTGCCAGCCTTTTGCACAGGGTCAGATCGTAGCCGGAGAGTTCCAGGTAGCCGGACTGGCCGGGCAAATCCTGCTGCTGATCGTGGGCGGGGGGTGTTTCGGCGATCATCACCATGTCCATGTCAAAGGGAGGACGCGCGACGGCGACGCATCATCAGGCCGAGAAAACCACACAGCAAAAACAGCGCACGGGCGGGTTCCGGCACGACAACGAGAATGCCGTTGGTCTGGAACAGCGCGGTGTTCCAGGCGAGGCCGGCGCCGAGCGTGGGCAGGTCAAGATCACCGATCAGCCCGCCATCACGATAGGTGCCGCCGAAATCAAAGGTGCCGGCGCTGATGGACGCCCAGTCGAGCAGGTCGAAGACATCGCCATGCACGATGGTGTAGGAGTCCGGATTGGTGATCTTGATCTGGCCGGTGGCATTGAGCGACAGCGTCCCGGAGACCGAAACGCGGTCATGAATGCCCGTCCCGGCCTCCCACGAGGTGACGTGGCCGTCGGTGTTGTCCGTGATCCAGGTGTCGAACGTGCCGTTTCCAAGACGTGTGAAAATATTGGCGCTGTCGTTGGCGTCAGCCACCACGCCGGTGCCGAACTGCATCTCGAGGCGCGTGGCCCCGCCGGTCGCGGCGGCGAGATTGAGGTCACCATTGACGGCGAGCGTTCCGACCTGGTTGCCAGCGTTGGCAAACAGTCCACCGGTGCTGTCACCCGGCTTGAGAACGCCAACACCGTTCACCACGCCCACGTTGCTGCCCACGGTGAGGTTGCCATTGATGACACCCGATCCGCTGATGGTGGCGTCGGAGGTGTAGCCGCCAGCGCCGGCGCCGAACGTCGCGCCGCTGTCCACGCGGATGAAGCGCGTGTCATTCACCGAGCCGCCGGCGCCGAGCTGCAGCGTCCCCGCAGTCACGAGGGTGTCGCCGCGGTAAGTGTCCGCGCCGCTGAAAGTCACCGTTCCAGCGCCGGTCTTCTCGACATGCAGCGTGTCATTCCCCGCATCCGCCTCGGAGATGACGCCGGAGAAGGTGATGCCGTTGCCGACGGCCGTGCTGGAGGTGATCGTCACCGTCTTGGCCTCAGGAGTTCCGACCGCGACGTTCTGCAAGGTCACCGCGCCGCTGAACTCGCCCGCGCCGGTGGTCAGCGTGTTCGCACCGCCGAGCGTGACGCTTCCGGTGCCACCGGTCGCATTGATGTCGATGGCGTTGGCGACGGTGAGACCGCCCGTGTTGATCAACAGGGCGACATCGCTGGTGGCCGCCTCCGGACGGAAACGGATGGCCTCGCCGGGTTCGTTACGCACGCCGACATCACCCTGCATGTTGAAGAATTTCACCCCTGCGTAGGTGCCGTTGGTGACGGTGAACTGGGTGCCGTGGAGCATTTCTCCCGCGACATCAAAGTCGGCATGGCGGACGAGGTTCATCGTGGCGCCGCTGACGCTGACGATCTGGTAGATGCCGTTGCGCTCGGGATTTCCCTCCTCGTCCTTGACCAGGATGACCTTCCCGACATCCCCGGAGATGTAAGTGAACCCGTCAACCGTGCTGGAAACGCCGATGAAGGCTCCGGTTCCCGGCGTTCCCGCCGCTCCACCCTGGCCGCCGGAGGTGGCGCTGACACCATCCCCGTTCACATTGTAGGAGCCGCCGCCTGCTAGCAGACCGGACGTGGTGGCACGGTCGATCGCCGTGGCTTTCACGACGCGCGCATCGCCCATCTCGATGTGCTTGGCGCCCGCCGCCGTGCTGTCTCCGAGCAGCACCGTGCCCGAACGCACGATGGTGCCGCCATCCACCGCCGCCCCGGCGCCGCCGGACACTCCTGTGCCGTAGCTTCCGGCGGCATTCAGCGCCACCGTGCCGCCATCCACGACCATCAGCCGGCCTGCGCCGCTGGTGGCAGCATTGAACGTCAGCGACTGCCCTGACGTGGCACCGGCAAAAGTGTCCCGGCCAAGGCTCACGGTGCCGTTGATCACCGAGCTGGCGGCGGTGCTGGCCTGAATGACGGTGACGCCATCCGCATTCGTCGCGTTGACAACAACGTTGTTTGCCAGAGTGCTGCCCTGGAGGTCAAGCACCACGCGATCATCCGTTCCCGTCACCCCCGGCACTGCGAGAGTGATGTTTCCTGAGCCGGGTTTCGCCCCGGCAGCGAGGCTGAGCTGGCCGTTGGCGATCTCCGTCACCCAGGTTTGTCCGCTGTGGTCAAAAGTTGAGAGGGTCTGCGTGCCATGGCCGGTTTTGCGGACGACGCCGGATCCGGTGATGGCCCCCTGATACACGGCATCCGTGGTGTCGTCCTGGCCGGTGCTCAGCGTGTTGGAACCGAGGATGACGCTCGCGTTGGACGGCGTCGCGCCGGTGCTGGCGAGCGAGCCGATGCTCTGGTTGAATCCATTCAAGTCGATGGAACCGGAGACGGTGTCGCCCGTGATGACATGGCGTGACTGCGGCGCGAAGGCGTCGGCCGTACCACCTTGGAGCGCGCCGGAGGTGACAAGGGTGTCGCCGGTGTAGTCGTTGGCGGTGTTGTTCAGGCGCAAGGCCCCGGCATCCGTCTTGGTCAGCGCCCCGGTTCCGGTGATCACGGAGTCCACTCCCAGGGTGGTGGCAGCGGCGGGCGAAAGCGTGCCCCCAGCGGAGTCCAATGTGATGCCACGCGTGGCCGCGATGGTCATGCTGGCGGTGGTCAAGAGCCTGCCTCCTGTGAAACGCAGGGAGTCCGCGCGGACGCTGAAGTGAAGCTGGCCGAGGCTGGTGTCCGCCGCCACAGAAATGGCCCCGGCTTCGAGCACCGTGCCGCCCTGGTATGTGTTGACTGCGGTGAAGATGAGGGTTCCGCCGCCTTTTTTCGTCACTGCCACCCCGCCGTTCACCGAGCCGCCGTAAGTGGTGTTTGAGGACTGGTTGACGGTCAGGGTGTTGTAGTCGAAGGCCGAGTTGCTGATCGTGCCACCGGGGCCACTGAGGGAGCCGACCTCCTGGTTGTAGCCGTTGAGGTCAAAGACACCCGCCGAACCGGAACCGCGGGTGCTCAGGGCCACGGCGGTGGACAGCGCGTTGTTCCGTCCGATCTGGAGAATGCCATCCTCGACCCGCAGACTGGTGAAGGTGTTGCTGCCGGCCAGTTTGATGAGATCCTGGCCCACTTTGGTGAGGCCAAAATTGCCTGTGATGTTGCCGTCGATGACGAGGTAGGAACCGCGCAGACCGACATCACTGGGGTTGTAGTTTGTTGTGGTGTTAGCCTTGCCCATGTCATAGATGAAATGGTTGATGCCGATGGAGCTGCCCGCCGGATAAATCTGGCCGAGGTAGGAATTGGCGGTGAGATTGACGGTGACACCGCTGCGGATGGTCTGGATGACAGCCACCGCATCATAATCGAGCGGCAGGTATCCCATGAGGGAGCCGCCGGCGAGGTCAATGGTGCGGGTGCCGGTGACATCGGTGAAGACCTGCCAGTGGACGCCGTCGGCAAAGGTGTAGTTCCCGGTGCCGCGGGCGTCGCTGCGCGCCCAGCGCTCGATGGAGCCTGGCTCCTGCACCAGGGTCGCGGTCGGCGTGAAGTTGCTGGTGGCGATTTCCAGCGCGGAGGTGGAGCGCGCGTAGGCGGTGACTGTGGCCGCACCAAAGGCTCCGTTGTGGAGCACGCGGACTTTGCCATCGCCGAGGTCGAAAGTGCGTGCGCCGGTGAAGCTGGCGCTGTTGTCACCAAGGCTCAAAATGCCATCACCCATGAGGCGAACGTCGTAAAAACCCTGGTTGTTCAGTCCGCCGGCACCGCTGCCACTGCCGAGCTGCACGCCGACGGTGGAGCCGGGGCCGAAGGTGGTGGACTCCACATCGAGCATGAAGTGATCATAGAGCGTCACGGTGCCGGTGCGCACGGTGTGGCGGTAATTGTCCACTGAGAACATGGCGATGCCCTCGTGTCCGCCGCCGGTGGTTTTCAGATCAATGGCGGGAATCTGCTCCAGGCGGTCGGTGGGCGAGACGGAGCGGATGTGGCCCAGATCGGTGACGATGATCTTGCCGCCGCCCCAGGTAAGGAGGTCCGGCGAGCTGCTGTTGTAGTTGTAGCGCAGCTCGGTGACAGAGGAGGCGAAGGCGCTGAGACGGTTGTCATTGTCCGTCATGTGCGCGCCGTTGAGATGGACCTCGCCGGTGCCCACCGCTCCCGGGGTGAGGAACTGGATGCCGCCGTTGTTGATGTTCCAGATGCCGCTGAACTGTGGCTGATCGCTGCGGATGTTCAGGAATGCCTGACCGAACTTCGTGACGGTGGTGGCGTGGATTTTGCCGTTGATTTGCAGTGTGTCGTCGTTCGCATGGATCAGGGCCTCGCCATCGCCCAGGCCGGAGGGGCCGAAGAACAGGTCGGCGTTGATGGTCGGCTGGTTGTTCACCTGCATGAGGCCGCCGCTGCGGATGATGATCTGGTTGAAGGCATTGTCCGCGCTGCTGTTGATATCACGGTCGAGGCGCAGGGCGTAGATGTCGAGGTTCGCGCCGAGCACGCCCGTGGCGGTGTCGAGATTGAGGATTTCCGTGCCGTTGTTGAGCGGCAGGTCGGCTGTATCCACCGTGCCGTCTGCGCTGGTGAGATAGTTCGCCGGAGCGCCGCCCTGGGTGATCGCCTGGAAGCCGAGCGTGGCGTCGTATTTGAGGAATTGGTTGTCAAATCGGCTCACGATCCATGGATCGACCATGTTGTTGTTCACCAGGGCCGCGCCGTTGGTGGCGAGGAAGATCAGGCTGTCCACGTTGCTGGCCACGGTGCCCAGGATGCCGGCGGTGTTCGTGCCGCCGATAGCGGTCCCGATTTGCAGGGTGCCGGTGCCGCTGCGCGTGATGTTGCCCACGGAGAGCTCCGCCCAGTCACCGGTATCGCGGCGGAGGAAGACCTCCGAGCCGCGCATGATGGTCAGATCACCCATGATCTCGCGGTTGGCGATGTGGTCGGAGTTGTCGCCAAACAATTCCAGCGTGGAGCCGTTCAGAGTGAGGCCGACGGCATCCGCCCAGCGCCCGCCGCCGCCCAGAGTTCCGGTGGCGCGGTTGCCCGTGGTGCCGTTGCCGGTAAACACCGTGTTGTTGTCAAAGCGCAGGCGCGAGCCTGGGTGCATGACCACGAGGTTGGCATTGGTCAGCCCGCCGGTGGCCACCATCGTGCCGGAGGATTGCTCGACGCGCATGTCACCGAAGTTATCCACCTGCCCGGTGCCCAGCGGGGTGCGGAAGGTGGACCCCGTGCCCACCGCGCCGCCACGCATATACATGATGTAGCCGCGGACATCGCCGTCGTAGAGGCGTGTGCGGTTCAGGATGGTGCCGCCGCCGTAGCTGTTGTTGCCATCCGGATTGAACACCAGGCCGCCGTAGCCGCTCACTGCGTGTGGAATACCGGCGATGACACGGTTCCCCGCGCCCGCGAGCTGATCGGCGCCTGCGGTGGCGGGATCGACAAAGATGGCACTCTGACCACCACCGAAACGGAACTCCGTGCCGCCCACGCCCCAGGGCGCGATGCTGTTGGCGCTGAGCGTGCCCTCACCCTCACCACCGCCGAGATACCAGAGATTGAAAAAGCCGCCGTCGCGCGTGGCCATCGCTGGATCTGTGGTGAGAGCCTGGCCGGCATCGAGGGTCAGCGCGCCGATGCCACCGCCCTGCACGACGCCCGCAGCCGCCACGGCGGCGCTGATGGCATTGAAATTAGCAGGAGTGCGCGTGCCGATGGTGGGCACGGCGGTGGAGCCGCTGTATATCTTCAAAGCACCGCCGCCGAGGTTGGTGACGTTCGGCAGGGAGATCGTGGTGCCCGCATGAAGATTCACGGGGCCGGTGCCCAGGGTGGCATTCGCCTGGCGCACCGAGACCACGCCACCGAAATGATTGAACCCGCCGGAGAAGGTGTTGGCCGCGTTGTTGTCGAAAAGGAAATAGGAGTTGCCCGATTTGTTAAACGTGCCGCTGCCGGAGATCACGTCCCGGAAATAGAGGCTGACATAATCCCCGCGGAAGACCGGGCTGTCGTTGATCACTACCTGGTGCTCAAGAAAAATGCTGTCCCCTGACCAAATCACATACGGGCTGTTGGAGGTGCGGAGAACCTGCCCGGCATTGTTCACGCCGATGGTGCGCGTGCCGGCAGAGCCGCCATTGCGGTCATTGGCAAACCAGCCCGCGCCATTGACCGTGATGTCCTGACCGGGAGCGGTGAAGATGCTGGAGCTGCCGCTCTGCGCCATGCGCACGGTGCCGTAGTTCACCACCAGATCCCCGGTGCCGCCGACATCCAGATTCGCGGCGGTGCCCGCCGTCAGGCGCCATTCCCCGCGGTTCAGGGTGAAGCCGCCGGTGAAGCCGGAGTTGTCACCATCGAACCGCAGTACGCCATCGCCCGTCTTCACGATGGGCGCGGCACTGGTGATGCTGCCGATGAGCCGCCAGGTGGCGGAGTTCACATTCATGCCGACCGCGCTGGTGCCGCCGATCGTCGTGGCGCCGAGCACGTTGGTGTTGGAGTTGCTGTTGTAGAGTTGCAGCATCGTGCCGGCCGGGCCGGTGGTTCCCAGGACGTTCAAGGCGTCGAATTGCACCGTCGTGGTGGTGCCGGCGCCGGTGTAGCGCTCCGCCTGGATCTGCGCGTAGGGCACGTTCTCGGCGATCGTTACGTCGAGTCCCGTGTAGGTCGTGGTGGCGCTGTTGTGGCGCAGGCGCAGGCTGGGCATCTGGCCGCCTCCGAAGTTGTTGGCGTAGTTGCCGTGCAGGATGATCTCGCCCGCGGTGCCGAGCGCCCCGACACCGTCGATGTAAAGCGTGCCGCCGTTCATCTGGATGGTGCCGCTGATGGCGTTGGCGGCGTTGGTTAACTGGAAGGCTCCGGGGCCGTCCAGAGTGAGGTTCGCCGCTGTCACGACGCCTCCGAAGCGCGTCACCGTGCTGCTGTGGCCGCCATAGACGATCCCCTCCACCGGTGTCGCGCCATCACCGAAATAGATGGCTGTCGTGTCGAAGTTGACGCGGTTGCCGTCGTCGTTCCCCGCGATGAGGCCGCCGCTCCAGATGTTGATCTGGCCGCCGGTGAAGACCATGTCGTTCGAACTGCTCTCCTCGTCCACGCGCAGGGCATAGACATTCTTCGCGCCCGTCAGGGCCGTGTCGCCCCAGCCGCCGGCGAACTGCACGATTTCCGTCCCCGTGAAGGGGGTGAGGAACGCGTTGCCGCCACCCAGCGCAGGGGTTCCGCTGACAAAGGGCGCGTTGGTGTAGCCGGTCTCGGTGTTGTAGCTCAGGAAGGTGCGGTAGGTGGCGTTGACCATCCACGGGGCGACGATGCCATTGGTCAGCGCGGGCGCGCCGCCGGTGAGGATGAGCTTGATGGACTCGATGTTGCCGGAGCCGAGCTGGTTGGTGTTCACCCGGACGGTCAGCGTGCTCTGGCCGTCGCGGGTGATGCTGGGGGCGATGAGTGTCATCTGGCCGTTGGTGCTGTTGCGCTCCAGGGTGATGCCCGCGCCGCCTTTCGCGGTGATGGCGCCGACGGTCTCCGTGTTCACCCGCTGGTAGTTGTCGATCAGGTTGATGCCGGCCCCGTCGAGGATGAGGGGGGTGGAGTCCCCCAGTTTGTTCTCCGTCGTCTCGAGGCCGAGGTTCGACTCATTCAGGCGCGAGTTGTAGATGCTGTCCGTGACGTCCATGTTGTAGTCGAGCCGCAGGTTGCCGCCGGGGCGGAGATTGAGGGTGTTGACCTGGGCCCCGGTGTCGTCGGTCAGACGGCCCGCGCCGCGCAGGGTCAGGCGGCCGTACACTTCAAACACGGGCGAGGCGCTGTCACCGGTGATCTCCAGGATCGTGCTGATGCTGCTGGCATCCGCCGCGCGGAAGAGGGTGGTGTTCCCGGTGTAGTTCTGGTCGCCGTAGAGGCGGACGACGCTGCCGGCCTGGCTCGGCGTGCCCCCCGCGAAGACCGGGCTCTTGCCCATGATCACCCCGGCGCTGCCGGTGAGCACGTTTTCCTGCGTGAAGCTCAGATAGGCCGAGGCGGTGCCGGCGAAGTGGTAGTTGTTGTCGGCTCCCACGCCCAGGGTGCTCGCGGTGTAGAAGGTGTTGCTGAGGGCGGAGAGCCCCCAGGTGCCGTCGCCGGCGCGCGCCAGGTCGATGGGCGTGGTCCAGGCGCCTTCGGTCAGGCTCAGGGCGATCGTGCCGTCCGTCAGCGAGCGCAGGCCATAAGAGGTCAGCGACGCGTCGGTGAGCAGGTCGATGCGGGTGCTGGAGCCGCGCTCCGAGCCGAAGATGCGCACCTCCTGCCCCTGGGCGGTGAGGATGTTCGACGGCGCCGTGATGCGGATCGCCGAACCGAGGTTCACGACGATGTCGCCTGTGCCCGCGTTGGAAGTGGCGAGCGGCACCACGGTCGTCCCGGTTGAGCGGATGTCATCCAGGCCGCGGGTGGCGAAGACCAGCGTGCCGCCGGTGACCACCGTGCCGCCGCTCCAGGTGCCGCTGCTGTCACCGGCGATGGAAAGATCGGAGCCGCCCACCTTGTTCAGCGTGTAGCCATTGCCGCCGTCATTGATGGCACCGGCCAGCACGAGCTGTGTGTCCGTCTGGATGCGCATGTAGCCATGCAAAGTCGTGGTTCCGTCAAAACGCGGGATGTAGCTGTTCCCGCCCGTGATGAGGAGCTGGTGGTTGTAGAGATCCAGCGTGCCGAGGGTGAGCAGCTTGCTTCCGCCGCCGCCGCTGGGCCGGTTCGAGTCAATGCTGCTGTTCCCGTCCCGCACGACGACGTTGTTGCCGATGGCGATGCGCTGTGTGTTGCCGGTGCTGTCGCCGATGGTGCGGATTTCCCACTCCCCGCCGCGCAGCAGCACCGTGGTGCTGGCTGGCAGCGCGCGGGCCACGGCCACGGGCATGGCGACCGATTGGTCATCAATGTAGGTTTCCACCACGCCGCGCGCTATTTCGAGCGTGCCTAACGTGTTCGGTTTGTCGGCGTTGATGTTCGAAAGGGTGAGCCGCCCGCCGCCGATCTTGAACAACCGCGAAGCCGCGCCGCCGGTGATCTGGCCGTCGAAAACCGTGCTGGCGTCATTACGGCCCACCGTGAGCGTGGCCGTGCCCAGATCCACGGTTCCGGCGGAGAACTGGAAGGAATTGCTCGGATTGATCGAGGCCAGGCCGGCGAATTCCTGGTTGTTGTTGTTGAAAACGATCGAAGTGCCTGGAGAAAGCGTGATCGTGCCGCCGGTGAGCGCGTTGAGATTCTCGAACAGCGGAAACACATTCGCAGCCGTGAGGTTAAAGCCGCCGCGGCTCAGCTCGACATTCCCCTGAAAGGTCTGCGGCACGCCGATGTCCACCGTGCCGGGGCCGAATTTCACCAGCGCGGTGGCCAGCGTGTTGTTCGAGTTGCCGCGCACGTTCGTGACAGGCACGCCCAGCGTCGAGCTGGCGGCGTCATCCGTGTAAAGATACAGCGTGGCCTGTCCGATGTTGATCTTGGAGCCTGCGGCGCCGGTGATGTCCGCACCGGCATTCAAAATGATGCCCGCGCCATTCGCCGGTGTCGCCAGATCGCCCACGTTGAGCGTGAACCCCGACAGGTTCACGTTCGTATCCGTGCTGAAGGCGAAAACGAACCTGTCCGCCGTCAAAGTGCCGCCCGTGCCGCTTGCGTTGAAGACCTGCGTGCCGCCGGTGGCCGTGTCGAGGTCCCCCGTGCCGCCGTAAGTCGCGGTCGTCACGCTGCTGCCGCTCATGGTCACATAGTCCGCCACATTGCTCACCCCGCTCGCCGTGCGTACCGCGAACGGCCCCACGATCGTGTTGATGAGCGCTGGAGCCGTCGTGAACGTGACCAGCTCCTCGCCTCCCAGGTCGCCACGTTGCGAGATGAAAGTGATCGTCCCCTGCCCGCTGCGGATGAGCGAATCGAAGTTCAGCTCCGTGTTGAATGTGTCCGCCGCGATATCATTGACCACCAGGCGCGCGCCGCCGGAGAAGGTCAGATCGCCCGTGCTGGAGGTGAGCGAGTTCGCCGCCGGCGCGGCGAGGCCGTCGAGCCGCAATGTGCCGTCCGAGATCGCAAACGCCGTGTTCGCGCCGAAGGGGCTGCCGCTGGTGGCCTGCGCCTGGCCGATCAGCGTGCCCTGCGTCACCGTGGTCGTCCCGGTGTGGGTGTTTCCGGTGCCCGTGGACGGATTGAGGATCACCGTGCCGTTCCCCTGCTTGTCGATGCCACCATTCCCGCTGAACACGCCGGTGAACGTCACATCCCCGCCGGTGATCGCGCTGAGCGACACTCCGCGGGTGGAAAGGTTCACATTCCCGCTGAAGATCTTCGCGCCCGCATCCAGGCCGCCGAGCGTCTGCACACCGCCCGTGGCGGTGTTGATGAAGTTGCGACTGATCGTGCGCACGCCGCTGGCCAGCACCTGCGAATTCGGTGTCGAGCGGAAGGTGACATCGGAGGTGGCCGCGCCGAGCGCGTTGTCGTGCCCGAGCACCAGATAGCCGCTGGTGATGGTGGTGGCCCCCAGGTAGGTGTTGCTGCCGTCAAGTTGAAGCGTGCCCGCGTCGTTCTTCTCCAGGTCGTTGCCCGCCGCCCCGGAGAGCACCCCGGTGATCGTTGTGTGAGCGCCGCGAGTGCGCAGCGCGATGTCACGGTTCAGCGTCAGGGAGCCGATCTCGAGCCGGTAGCCATTGGTGCCGTCCAGCCAGATGGCGCTGTTGTCCCCGCCGCCGAGCGAATAGGTGCCGCCGTGGCCGATGGTCAGCGAGGTGATCTGCACGATCTGATCCTCCGACCCCGGCGCGGTCGGACCCACCAGGATGAGCCGGTCGCTGCCATCGTTGCCGCCGGAGGTGGTCACCACGTTGTCGAACAGGAAGGGCCCCGTGCCGTCGATGCGATACTCGAGCTGCGCGGTGCGGTCGTTGCTGGTGGCGAAGGAAATCGCGGAACCCGCGACGCCCGCCGAGCCCGTGTTTGACAAGACCAGACGGCCCTGGGTGATGGTGGTGGTGCCGTCGTAGGTGTTGTCGCCGTTGAGGATGAGCACCCCGCCGTAGTCCTTGCGCAAGCTCTGGGCGCCGGTGGCCCGGTCGCCGATGATGCCGTTGACCGTCAGCATGCCGTTGCCGGCGGTGTAGCTGTTGTCGTAGCCCACGATGAGCGCGAGCGTGTTGGCCGAATTGGCCATCGTGATGTTGTTCACCGCCACGTCCGTGTAATCAGAACCCCAGGGGTAAACCACGAAGGAGCGGTTGGCGTCGAAGGTCAGGTTTCCGAGTTGCAGCGTGTTGAAACCGCCACCACCGATCAAGGTGGGGCGGAGGTAGCTGGTGCCGCCGGCGACGTTGAGATTGCGCCCCGCGTATTGAGCATCCACCGCGCCGCCGTGGCTGCCGGTCGCAGCATTGAGGCGCAGCTCCGCACCGCGCAGGTTGATGTCCGCCGTGCCCGTTCCCAGGGCGCCGTTCACCCCGGCCCAGAGGATGCCGCCCTGGCCGACGGTGACCTGGCCGGAGTAGCTCTGCGCCTGCGGGATGTAAACCGTGCCATCGGTGTAGTTGTAATCGGTCTGGTCATGCCCGCCGACAAAGAGCGGTGTGGGGGCGGCGAGCAGATTGTCCGTGAGCACATTCGCATTCGCGATGGTGAGTACACCGCCGCTGTTCGTGTGGCCGCCGAGGCGGTAGGCACTGACCGCGCCGCCGGAGGGCGAAAGCGTCGTCCCGGTGAAGGTGCCGTTGTCGTTGTCCGCGCCGAACCATGCCTCCACATTCGGCGCCACGGCGCGAATGAGGCCGGGCACGTCCGCCTGGAAATTGTGGTTGCCGCTGATCGTCACCGTCACACGCCGGGCCTGGCCCGACTGGTTGTTCGCGATCAGAATGTGGTTCCCGCCGGTGCCCGGAATGCCGCCGGTGGCGGTGAGACTGTTGAACACAAGATCCCCGCCCGTGCCATAGCCCGCGCCGAAGGAAATGGCCGCAGGGGTGGTGTTGCTGATGTTTTGCAGGATGATCATCTGGCGGCTGCCGATGTTCGATGGGGCTTCAATCCGCAGATAGCCATCCACCCCGATCTGGATGTCGTTGCCGGCCACGTCCGCCCCGGCGGTGCCGGTGCCGCGCAGCCAGAGCTGGCCCTGGGTGACGATGGTGCCGTTCTGGTACGTCTTCGCCGTGTCAAAGACCAGGGTGCCGCCGCCACGCTTCACGATGGAGCCGTTGAACAGATCCCCCGCGATGATCACCTGCGCTCCACGCTCCGCACCGGAGCCGCCGCCGTCCACGCGGAGGTAGCGCTGCTCCCCGCCCAGGTCGATGGAGTTCACCATCGTGATCGCGTGGGTGGACGCGCCGCCCACGTTCAGGCCGAAGATGCCCGGATTGAAGTCCGCGCCCCCCCAGACGACCGTCGCGCCCGCTCCGCCGAAATTGACATCGATCGGCGCGCCTGACGCGTTGATGCCGACGCTGCCGCCGCCCAGGCCACCACCGCCGAGGAAGCGCACCTGTCCCGCCGCCGAGCCGAGCGCACGGGTGAAATCCTCCTCCGTCTCGTAGGCCGCCTGGATGTTCGGCGAGCCGCCCAGAACCAGGTTGCCCGATCCCAACGCCGACCCGGCATTGATGATGACGTCGCGAAAAACCCCCTCGTTGATGTACGTGGTGCCCGTGTAGGTGTTGCCCGTGAGAAACGTTGTGGTGCCGCCGCCCGTTTTCACAAAATCAATGGCCCCGGTGACGTCCGACGTGATGTTGTGGGAAGCGATGGCGATGGCGTAAATCGTGCCGCCGCTGCTGGTGATGGAGCTTGCGGCGATGTTGTTCGTGCCGCTGCTGCTCATCAGACCGCCGGAGACAATATCCAGCGTGTCCCCCGAGGTGCCGATGGTCACGCCGCCGGCGATGTTCAGCGAATTGAGCGTCACCGCGCCGAAACCGGTCTGCGCCGCGGTCACGCGCACATTATCCGCCGCCGTGGCGCCCGCGATCGCGGTCAGCGATCCGGTGAGGGCCGTGTAGCCGTTCCCGCCGGTGAAATCATACTTCACGAAATCCCCGCCGCTGCCGCTCGACCCCGTGTAGGTGTAGGCCCAGCCGCCCACGAAGGGCACATCCGCCGCGATGGTGGAGTTCAGGATGCGGTGTTTTGGCCCCGCGCCCAGCCCGGTGCCGACGAGGTTGTCCACAAACATCTCCAGCGTCGTACCCGGATTCGGCTTGAGGATGTCCGCAAAGGTCAACTGAATGCTGCCCGTGTCCGCCGAGCGCATGCCGATGCGGTTATGGCCGCCCGTCAGCGTCGTTGTGCCAAAACCCTGTACCACCGCGTAGTCGAAGAAGTTGGTCGAAGTGCTGCTGAAAGCGGAGTTTTCGATGTAAATCTGGCTGGCGGACATTGAGATCGGCGCCGTGGTGGAAAAGCGGCTGTTCGGAGAATCCCCTGCCGTCGGAGCGCCCGCCGTGCTGCCAAAGACGATGCGCAGCCAGGAGTCCTTCAAATCCAGCGCGGCCACATCATTGTAGGGCGTGTTGGCCAGCGTGGCGCTGCCCACATCCGAGCGGATTTCACCGAGGATGGAATTCAGCGTGCCGCTGTAGTTCTGCCCGGCGGAGGTGCTCTGCATGCGCCACCCGCTGATACCGTAATGCGTGACGGTGTTGCCACCGTCCACCGCGCCTGTGAACGAGACAAAACTCACCCCGCCCAGCTTCAAATCCTGGTTGATCGTCATCGCCGCCGTCAGCGAAAGTGTGTTCGCGTAGTCCGACTGGATGCGCGAGGCACTGCCGAGCGTGACCGTGCCGCTGACGGCCATGCTGTTGGCACCCATGAAGTAACGCAGCGCTCCGTTGTTGCGGAAACCGTCCCCGTTGATCGTGATCGGCTCCGAGGGACCGAAGATGCCGCCTGAACCCATCAAGTCCGGCCCGAAGGCCAGCGTGCCGCCCGCGTTCACCACCGTGCCATTGCCTGCGGAGGTCGATCCCAGCACCGCGCCGTCGCTCACCGCAGGAATTTCGAGGATCATGCCGCCATTGATCGTCGTCAGGCCGGTGAAGGTGTTCGAGCCGCGCAGCACCAGCTTGCCGTCGCCGTTCTTCGTCAATCCACCGCCGCCGCTGATCACGCCCGTCAGCGCCAGCATGCCATCGTCCACATCCACCGTCAGCGGTGCCGTGGCAGTGAGCGTGATGTTCGAGGTGATCACGTCCGTGCCGATGCCGAATTTCTCCAACGTCGAAGACCCGCCTCCATTGTCGAAGATCAGCGAGCCGCCCGACCCCGCCGCGAGGATATAGCTCTGCCCGCCGCCCGTGTCGCCAAGGTTCAGCGTCCCCAGCGTCACCGCGCCGTCGAGGGCACGCGTGACACGCACGCCGTCATCAACAACAAAGGTTCAGCGTCCCCAGCGTCACCGCGCCGTCGAGGTTGATCGCCAGGTCGCCCGCCAGGTTGACCAGATTGAGATTCGCGACGTCACCGACGGCATCCGGCACCGCCGCAGGATTCCAGTTGTGGAGATGCTGCCAGGAGTAAGCGCCGGGACTGCCCGGAGTTTGCACACCCCACATCACGGTGGCTGCCCGGGCGGATGAAAGCAGGATTGGAATCGCAGCTAGCAGTGAGACGGAGGCAGGTCGTTTGGCTTGGCGACGCAGCCAGTTCATCAGGGCGCAGGATGAATTCATGGAATGGATGGAGTGCGGGGGCGGGGAGCAGTGGGCCGGCTGAATTTGCCGGAATTGAGTCCCTATTTTGCGCCAGAACCCTGATTCAGAACCATTGGCGACTGGCTTGTTGATGCCCCGCCTCCAACCCAGTCAAGAATCAGCCATTGCTTTAACAATGCTAAAGCACAGAGCTGTTCAGCGGGAACAAACCTGATGTCCCCCGTCACTCGCGATTGCTGCCACCACCCTCAGCCCAACGAATCGCAAAATATGCCAGCTCTCCCGGATCGCTCATCCCCAGTTTGGCACGAATGTTCATCTTGTGCACGTCCACGGTCTTCGTGCTGATTTTCAGCGCCTCGGCGATCTGTGCCGTGCTCTTTCCCTGCCCGACCAGCATGAATATCTCGAATTCGCGGTCGCTGAGGTCGGAAATCGTGTCCTTTGACTTCAACGAGGCGCCTGCGGAGAACGCCCGCATGATCTCCTCGGACATCTCCTCGCTCACCACGATGTTGCCGGCGGCGACGCGGCGCAGGGCGTTCTCCAGCGTCTGCTGTGGCGCGTTTTTCATCAGGTACCCGCGCGCGCCGGCCTTCAACGCCCGCTGGCCGTAAAGCCGCTCGTCGTGCATGGAGATCGCCAGCATCGCCAGCTTCGGCTGCAGCAGGCGCAAATCTTTGATCAACTCAAGCCCTGAACGGTCAGGCAGCGAGATGTCCACCATGAGCACGTCCGGCGTGTCCTCCTCCACCCTCTGAACCGCCTCGGCGGCATTCGCCGCGGTCCATGCGCAGGCCATCTCCAGATGATTCTCCAGGAACAGACGCACCCCCTCCCGCATCATCGTGTGATCATCGACGACAGCCACCCGGATTTTTGCTCGCTGGGAATCAGACTTCATCCCGCCATGAAGCTCCGGGATCAAAACTTCGTCAACCCCGGAAGCACGCGCTCATGGGATATTGCATGGAAAACGCACGGTGCTGATGACAAAACCCGACTCCGCCGTGCGCTCCAGGGTCGCGCGCAAGGCCAGGAGCCGCTGCCTCATCAACACCAGCCCCATGCCCGGCGCCTTGTCCGACGCAGGCTCCTGAAAAAGCGCGCCGTCGTGAATGACAGTGAGCACCACGTCCCCGCGCTCCAGGGACGTGTTGATGCTCATGCGCCCGGGCCTGGAATGTTTGCAGGCATTTGTGACCAGCTCCTGGGTCACCCGGAAAAGCAACTCACGCTCGGCAACTGCAAGCACATCGTTCACCTTCTCATCCGCTTCGACGATGCACGATATGTGATATGCTCCGCGAGTGAACCGCGCCAGCTCCTCAAGCGCCCCCGTCAGGCCGTGCTCATCCAGCCCCACCGGTGACAGTCCATGCGCCATGCTCCGGCCGATCACCACGGCCTCCTGCAGCTCCTCCACCACCTCACGCGCCAGATTCCCCGCCCCCGCGCCGACTCTCTCAACCAGGTTGAGCATCACCTCCGTCTTCATTTTCGTGGCCGACAGCCGCTGGCAGAGATCATCGTGAAGATCCCTGCCGATTCTCCGCCGCTCCTGCTCGGAAGCGTCCAGCGACAGCTTCTCCGCCGTCCGCATGCGCCGCACCGCATTCGCGAACTCCTGGGAAATCGCCGACAACTCGTCCTTCCCGGCCAGTGGGGCCGGTTCCCTGTCACCCATGCCCACGGTCCGCACCTGATGCAGCAGCTCACGCACCCGCCGGCCCACGGCCTCATCAAACGCGAACCACAACAACAAGGTCAGTGCCAGCAGCACGCAGGCGTGACGAAGCGACTCATGCCAGGCGTCCTCACGCACCTGCGCCAGTGACAGCGCCGGATCATAGCGGATCAACACCACCGCCCTGTCCCTCGTGTTGTAGCCCTCGTAAAACGGGGCGGCGATGATGAGCTTCGTGCGCGTCTCATCCCAAGTCAGCACCGCCGTCATCCGCTCCATCACTGCGGCCGCACGGCTCCACTCGGCGGCCAGCGGCGTCCCGCCCACCGGGATCCCCCGCCACTGCAACTGCGTGGCGCAGCGCACCAGCCCATCCCCGCCGCACACGATGCCCAGCTCGACATCCGGTGACAACGACACATAAGACATCTCCAGGTCTGCCGCCCTTTCCTGCTGACGCCGTGACAAGTGCTGCAGCACCCCGGACAGCCGGCTTCCCGTGTCCGCCGCCTCCCGCTCCAGATTCTCCAATTTTTGCCCCACCAGCCACTTTTGATCGCGCCAGTTGTTCAGCAGGATCATCACGCACCCGAACAGCATGACGACGCCGGTGATCTTCCACTGGATGGAGCGCGGAACCTTCATGGCGCCGCCTCCTGGATGATGTCCGCGTCGATCCATGGCAGCTCCGCAGGCTTGCTCCTCAGCAGACCGCCGCGCAGCATCTGCCCGGTGATTTCATCTGCAATCCTGGCAAGCCGGGGAGGCTTCCCGAGCAACAACGTCCGGTTTTCGGCGGCATCCAGCGGCCGCCACGACTCCAGCGCCGCGTTAAACATCGCCCTGCTGATTTTCTCACGTCGCAGCACCAGATCCATGCTGTCAAATGAAGTCCCGCCTCTCACCCGGGGTGTCAGCTCCATCTGCGCTCTCAGCAGCGCCACAAGGCCCGGCCTGGATTGCTCACACGCCTCCCCGGTTGCCGCCAGAACACGCATGATCGGGATCGAAAGCTGCTTTGAATCGTAAACGGCATGCCAGCCCGCCCGCTTGAGCCTGCTGGACCATGGTTCGGACACCAGCACCGCGTCCACGGCGCCATCCGCGACCGCCTGCTCCATCTCCGGCTGGGTCAGCGGCACCAGTCGGACATCAGACATGGTCATGCCGGCGCCCTCCAGCGCGTTCATCAACAAATACGCCCCGACGCCGCTGACATCCACACCCACGCGGCATCCATTCAACGCCTTGATGTCAGTGACATCCTGGCGCGCCAGAACCATGTCCGCCCCGGCCGACTCGTCCAGCACCATCAGCACGCGCAGGTCCTGCCCCCCCTCACGCATGCGCAAGACCGCGTCCAGCGTCACCACCGCCGCATCCGCCGCCCCGCTTCCCAAGGCCCGCATCGCTGCGGATGACCATGGCAGTTCGACCAACTGGAACTCGGCCGCCGGGAGTTTCCCCTCCGCATGCGCCAGCACGATCGCCTCCGCCCCAGGCCACACTCCGGGCGACACGCGCAACCGTCCCGTCTTTCGCGCCTGCGGCAGCCAGAACGCCACCAGCAGGAGGATGACCGCCACATGCAGCGCCGCCAGGCGTCTAGTGATGTTCCAGAACTTGTTCATGAGATCTCGGCCTTGACGGCAGACCGAGTAACCGCCGATCCCGGACAACTACAACCCCTCATTGAAAAAGGAACTACCCTGCTTTGCCATTTCACAGCCATCCCATAGGCGCTGCAAAGGGCGGTTCAAAGGGGGATTCCGCCGGCGCTTCGCTGTTTTGGATGGGTGGCCGGGCCTGCCAAACACCCACTCTGATCCAAGACTTCTTGAAAGTCTTGGTCGGGAGGGACTCCGCGCCGTCCTGTATTCTTCTCGAAACCCCGTAGGCAAGCCGTCATTATGGGGCTTCAAGAAAACACAGGGCCAGGCCTCGAATACTGCCACACGCCCCCACTCAAGCGCGGCCCTCGCGTCCGGCCAGCACTCTGAACCTCAATATCTCGCCGCTCTGAGGGGATGGCTTTGATTTCCTTGTGCTTCAAAGCACTGGCCGCAAAGTATCCCGGACAGGAATCGAACCTGTATTTAGAGTTTAGGAAACCCTCGTTCTATCCATTGAACTACGGGGACATTTCGTTGATTTAGAGCACTTTACGCGGCATGGACTGATTTTTCACTGGCAATTATACGGACTGATTATACAGTGTGGCACGGTCTGGCGAGACTGCAACACTGCCATGAAAGCGACTGTCAAAACTTGGACACCGACGAAGTATCCGCGCCTCTACAGGCACTCCTCAGGCACCTACTATGCGCGAATCTCCACCGCAGGCAAGGAGACATGGCGCAGCCTCAAAACAAAGGTCCTTTCGGTTGCCAAAATCGAACACGAGAAAGAGCAGGCCAGCGCTGAGCAGCGGGCAGAACTGGGGGCGGAGAATCTTCTTTCCGAAAAACTGACCGGGGCCGCCGCCTTCGCCATTCGGCAGAGGCAGTTCCAAAACAATCCCGCCATCAAGCAGTCCACCAAGCACTACCTGGAGCAGATCGTCCTCATGGTGAAACGCACCTGGCCCGAACTCGAAGAAACGGCACTCCGCAGAGTCACGGTTGAGCAGTGCGAAGAATGGGCGGGCAGGGTGGCAAAGCAAATGTCATCCCCCCGTTTCAATGCATCCCTGAGCATGGTGCGCTCTCTTTTCGAAATCGCAGTGGAGCGCGGGGTCCGGCGAACCAACCCCGCAGCGAAAATCAAACGGAAGAGGGTGAAGGTGAAAGACCTGTCCAGTATGCTCCCGAGTCGGGCGCAGTTCGCCGCCTGGGTGAACACAATCCGTGGGGCGGGCGGGCGCTTCTCCCGCGACTGTGCGGACTATGTGGAATTCCTCGCCTACACCGGTGTTCGCGTTGGGGAAGCAGCATGGGTGCAGTGGCGGCACTGTGATTTCCAGCGCGGCGAAATCCTCATCACCGGCAATCCCAACGACGGAACCAAAAACCACGAAATGCGCCGGATTCCAATGGTGCCAGCAGCCCGCATCCTGCTTGAGCGTTTGCAAAAAGAGAATCCTGATGCTCAGCCGACAGACCGGGTGCTCGGAGTCACGATGGCAAAAAAGGCAATGGATCGCGCATTCATCGAAGCCAAAATTCCGCGCATCACTCATCACGACTTGCGCCATTATTTCGCGACGATTTGCATTGAGTCAGGCGTCGATATACCGACTGTCTCGAAGTGGCTTGGTCACAAGGACGGGGGCGCTCTTGCGATGAAGGTTTACGGTCATTTGCGGAACGAGCACTCGCTTGCTGCGGCGACTCGCGTTTCTTTCGCTGCGTGAGGGCTTTCGCCCATTTTTGCCCGCCCTCTGACTGGTGGCGAGTTTCCTTCTGTGCCTCAATGGCTGGAATTTTCTTCACCTTCGCTTTTGCTCCCAAGTAGCGACCCGCTTCAGCCAAAAGCCGGTCCACTTCCTTCTTCGGGATCAGCGTCCTTCCCAACTCCGTGATTGCCTGCACCTTGCCAGCGTAGAGCTGCCGGTATGCCCACGTCCTCTCCTTGCCAAAAACCTTGGCGAACTCAGCGGGCGTGTATGTCACTTGGTCCATTAGCGGTGCTTCGCAGGTTGGCTTTTTCTGGTGAAGAGATGCCGCTCGGTTGAAGAGAAGAGGGCAGGCACAGGAATATTCAGGGCACTGGCGATTTCCAGCAACTCAAGGTCCGTCACACAACGAATTCCAGATTCGATCTTGGCTAGCGTCTCCCGCGAAACATCCCACCCCGCGCGTTGGCACAAGCCCGCAAACTCCGCCTGAGACATTTCCAAATCAGAGCGGTGCTTCGCAAGTTGGGGACCAATGGCGTTCTTCGCAGAGCGGGGCATTCGCCCGCTGAAATATACCAGATTCAGCTTGCGCCAGTTCCGAAATCAGAACAATGTTCGGTATTCGGAACAAATGTTCCGTTTTCCGAACACATCCCACTGCTATGAACATCATCGTCAAGCGCCGCATCGGCCCCGATCCTCACGAGGGCGGGAGACAGTCGTCGAGTTCGTCAGGTTGCCCTGACATCCTCGAACTTGAAGGAGGCGATTTCGCCATTATCGGACAAGACATCACGACGGCAGCCATTCCGGCGCTTCCGCCATCTGCGGGCTGCGCACCTGAGGAAAGAGTGATTCGCGTTCCGCGTGACTTGCTCCTTCGCGCCAAAGGCGACATTGCTCGCCTCAGTTGAAGCCACCCCTCTTGCTTTAATCCCCACACCCTGTTACAAGCGGAGTGTGGGGATTTTTGTGGAGTGGTTCGGGTCCAACTGGTTCAACCTGTTGCAGACCACTGGTATCGTTGCCGGCTTGTTTTTCACCGGGCGCTCGTTCCTTCTCGACACAAGAATCCGCCGGATTTCCAATCTCCTTAACATCACCGAGCATCACCGCTCGATTTGGCAGCAGGTCTTTGAAAAGCCAAGCCTCCTGCGTGTTTTGAGCGAGGAGCCAAAACTGGACGCAAAACCCGTAACGCTCGAAGAACGTGTTTTCGTCAATCTCATCATCTTGCATCTCACCGCTGTTCTCACCGCCATAAGGGGCAAGGTCCACGAGCAACCGGCGGGACAGGATGAGGATCTCCGAGAATTTTTCAGCTTGCCGATTCCCAACAAGGTGTGGACTGACTCGAAGAAGTTTCGCGAGCCGGAGGTTGTCGCCTACCTGGATTCGCTTCTGGAAGGCAAACGGAAGAGCCGTCGCAAGAAGGCCCGGCGCAAGGTGCTTCAATAGCTGACTTTGAAGGTCGGCGAATCCTCTGGCTTCATCATTCGCCTGTCGTACAGCCTTGTAGTTGCGATGCTGGCATGTCCAAGCCACTCCTGAACCTTCGCGATGTCGGCCTCATGATCCAAGGCGTTCGTTGCAGCCGTTGCCCGAAGTCCATGGACACAAATCGAAGAGGGCGTGAAGCCAAGCTGACGCGCATACTTCCTCACCACGTCCTTGTAAATCGCATGACCAGTGAGCGCTTTTTCCAAACTGCCCTTGGCATTCCTGACTGGCCGAAACAAAGCTTCCCCCGGAACATCGCCGTGCCCTGCCAGTTCAAGGTATTCGGTGATGCATTGAAGACTATGGGGATGCACCGGCACGAAGCGAATCCTGCCACCCTTTCCCTTTACCACGAAGTGCATCACCCCGCGCCTTGCCTGGATGTCCATGACATTCAGAGAACACACCTCAGCACGCCTCAGGCCGTGATAAAGCAGAGTGCTCAGTATCGCACGATCACGCAGACCCTTCAGAGTTGAAACGTCTGGTGCTCCCAGAATCGCTTTTGCCTGCGCGTCTCCCAGTGCGGGAGATTTTCCCTCATTCGCTCCCTGATTTGGCCGCTTCACACCATCGGCGGGATTGAACGGCACTGCATTGTTCTCGCACAGGTAGTCGAACAGAGATGCCACAGCAGAGAGTTTCCGTCGAACCGTCGCGGCCTGGAGTGCGCGACCCTCAAGCTGCTTTCGCCAAGCAATCAAATGCGACCGGCGCACCATCCTGAACTCGTCTGGCTTCAAAATTCCTGCAAACCGCATGAACTCCTCAACGTCATTCCTGTACGCTCTCCGCGTGTTTGCATTCTCGATGTTCGCAAACCACTCGACCTCTGGCGGAATTTCCGCAAGCCCCTGGAACTCACTCGCCGTCAACCGGCGCTCGCTACTCGCCACCTCTGGCCTCAAAATCTCCGTTCCCATCACGTCCCTCCTGCCCGACCCATTCTAGTAATGATAAAATACATTATCAATACCACAGACGGAACTTCTGTTGCGCGGGCGTCTCATTGTCGCCAATGTTGCCATTTTGCATCAGCAGATGCACAAAAAGACCGTAATCTCTATACTTGGCTGAATTTTTTTGTAAAACGGATGAACGGCTTGTCCATGCGGCGCAGCAGATCGCGCCCTTTGGCAAATTGAACAACCGCAGACACGAGACCAGGAATTGCACATGTCCAATCCATTTTTCGAGCGACCAATCCTCAATTCGCCATACGAGCGCCCGCAGAAGCATTGGGAGCTGGACGAATCTGGGCAACCCACGCAGAAAATCATCGAGAACCGCCGCCGGGCCGAGTTCATCACACCGATTCCGAAGCCGAAGAAGCGCAAGCGCGTGGCCGCTCAGCAGGAAATTGTCTTCGACGAAGGAAAGGGACTCTCTACAAAACAGCAGCAATACGACGCTACGTCCATCATCAACCAGGTCCGAAACCATGTCGATGCATGGCGTCTGTTGCCAGAGCCGAGCCAGTGGCAGGTGACACCAGAAACCGCCAGACTGCTCCAGCACTGGCGGCATCACAATTTCAGCGGCGTTCGCCCGTTCTTCTGCCAAGTTGAGGCCGTTGAAGTCGCCATCTGGTTGACCGAAGTGGCTCCACATTCCAAAAGCGGCAAAGCCATTCTCGACCACCTTGCCGCAGCGAACAAGGACGCCAACCCGGAACTCATGCGCCTTGCGCTGAAACTCGCCACAGGCGCAGGAAAAACGACGGTGATGGCGATGCTGATTGCATGGCAAACCATCAACGCGGCCAGACGACCGACGAGCAAGACTTTCTCACGCGGCTTCCTGATTTGTGCCCCTGGACTGACCATCAAAGACCGCTTGCGCGTTCTCCAGCCCAACGACCCCGACAGCTATTATGCCAGCCGCGAGCTGGTGCCGGGCGACATGCTCGAAGACGTGAACCGGGCCAAGATTGTCATCACGAATTATCACGCATTCAAACTGCGTGAGCGCATCGAGATTTCAGCAGGCGGGCGCTCCCTGCTCAAAGGCAAGAACGGTGAAGACCTGAACACGCTGGAGACTGAAGGACAGATGCTCCAGCGAGTGATGCCCGATTTGATGGGACTCAAAAATATCCTCGTGCTCAATGACGAAGCGCATCACTGCTACCGTGAGAAGCCACAGGAAGAGGATGACGAGGAGCTGAAGGGCGAAGAGAAAAAAGAAGCTGAGAAAAACAGAGAGGCTGCCCGCCTTTGGATTTCCGGTCTTGAAGCCGTGAACCGCAAACTTGGAATCTCACGAGTCTTTGACTTGTCCGCGACTCCGTTCTTTCTCAGCGGTTCCGGCTACGCCGAGGGCACTTTGTTCCCGTGGACCATGAGCGACTTTTCGCTGATGGACGCAATTGAATGCGGCATCGTGAAGCTGCCCCGCGTTCCCGTTGCGGAAAACATTCCAGGCGATGAGATGCCGATGTTCCGCAACCTCTGGGAGAACATTCGGAAGGACATGCCGAAGAAGGGTCGTGGCACGTCTGAGGAGCTTGACCCTCTCAAGCTGCCCACCCGCCTTCAAACCGCACTGCAAGCCCTCTACGGCCATTACGAGAAGACGTTCAAACTCTGGCAGGACAACGGCATCCGTGTCCCGCCGTGCTTCATCATCGTCTGTCAGAACACCGCCATTTCCAAACTCGTTTACGATTTCGTCAGCGGCTTTCACCGAACGAACGAGGACGGCACGACCACACTTGAAAACGGACGCCTTGCCTTGTTCCGCAACTTCGATGAGACGACCGGCAACCCGCTCCCACGTCCTAACACGCTGCTCATTGACAGTGAGCAGCTTGAAGCGGGCGACGCCCTTGATGCCAATTTCCGCAGCATGGCAGCGGATGAAATAGACCGCTTCCGCCGCGAGATTACCGAGCGCACGGGCGACCAGCGCAAGGCGGAGAGCATCACGGACCAGGAATTGCTCCGCGAGGTCATGAACACCGTCGGTAAACACGGCCAGCTTGGCGGTTCCATCCGCTGCGTGGTTTCCGTTTCCATGCTCACCGAAGGCTGGGATGCCAACACCGTCACTCACGTTCTCGGCATTCGTGCCTTTGGCACTCAGCTTCTCTGTGAGCAGGTCATCGGGCGAGCACTTCGCCGCCAGTCCTACGACTTGAACGAGGAAGGACTCTTCAATGTGGAGTACGCGGATGTCTTCGGTATTCCGTTCGACTTCACGGCCAAGCCGGTCATTTCCACGCCACAGCCCCCACGCGAAACCATCCAAGTGAAGGCCGTCCGTCCAGAGCGCGACGCTTTGGAAATCCGTTTCCCTCGTGTCGAAGGCTACCGTGTGGAACTTCCAGAGGAACGCCTGACAGCGGAATTCACGGAGGATTCCATCCTTGAACTCAGCCCGGAAATCGTCGGCCCGTCCATCACCAAGAATTCCGGCATCATCGGCGAATCCGCCGACATGAGCCTCAAACACTTGGGAGACATGCGGCCATCCACGCTGCTTTTCCACGTCACCCAGCGCTTGCTTTACACCAAATGGCGGGACCCCGGAGAGGAGCCGAAGCTCCATCTGTTCGGGCAGCTCAAGCGCATTGCCAAGCAATGGCTCGATACCTGCGTTGTATGCAAAGGCGACACCTACCCCGGCCTGCTCATGTATCAGGAGTTGGCAGACATGGCCTGCAATCGCATCACCGCAGGCATCACCAGAGCATTCGTCGGCGAGCGTCCCATCAAGGCGCTGCTTGACCCCTACAATCCCGAAGGCTCCACCAAGCACGTCCGGTTCAACACTTCCAAACCCGATCGCTGGGAAACCAGCTCCAACCATTGTCACATCAATTGGGTAGTGCTCGACAGCGATTGGGAAGCGGAGTTCTGCCGCGTGGCAGAGGCGCACCCCAAAGTGCGTGCTTACGTCAAAAATCACAATCTCGGCCTTGAAGTGCCCTACCGCATGGGTTCCACCACGCGAAAATATCTTCCGGATTTCATTGTCATGGTGGATGACGGACACGGTCCCGACGACCTTCTGCGCCTTGTCGTTGAAATCAAAGGCTACCGCCGCGAAGACGCCAAGGAGAAGAAGAGCACGATGGAGACTTACTGGATTCCCGGCGTGAATCATCTCAAGACCTTTGGGCGCTGGGCATTCGCCGAATTCACCGAAGTCTTCCAGATCGAGTCCGACTTCGCGGCGAAAGTCGCAGCAAACTTTAACAACATGATCGTGACGGTCTCCGACACGTCCACGACCGGAGAAAATTGACATGGCGAAAAAAGCGACCGCAAAAAAGACCGTAGAAACCCTCGTTCACGATGAGGCGAAGCGGAAGAACATCCCGACTGCGGAGTTCCAATCCGTGCTTCACGCTGAACAGCAGAATCCGAAGCAGATTCGCTATCCCCGCAACACGGACCTTGACCCGCAGCTTGTCTGGCGTGGCAAGGATGAGCAGGACTGGAGCGACCTAGTGGTTCACGCTCCGCCGCTTTACATTCAGGAAAAGGTTCACCCGAAGGCGTTGATTGACGATCTTCTTCGCGAGACAAAAGAGCGCCAGCATGATGAAGGGCTGCTTACTCCTGACCTGTTCGCCGACTTCAATGGCATTCCCAAGGGAGCGGACAAAACAGAGTTCTACCAGCACGATCAGAACTGGAGCAATCGCATGATTCTCGGCGATTCCTTGCAGGTCATGGCAAGCCTTGCCGAGCGCGAGGGGCTGCGCGGACGCGTGCAGTGCATCTACTTCGACCCGCCTTACGGCATCAAGTTCAACAGCAACTTCCAGTGGTCCACTACCAGCCGCGACGTTAAGGACGGCAAGACCGACCACATCACCCGCGAGCCCGAGCAGGTTAAAGCTTTCCGCGACACCTGGCGCGACGGCATCCACAGCTATCTCACCTACCTGCGTGACCGCCTGACCGTCGCCCGCGACCTCCTCACCGATTCCGGCTCCATTTTCGTGCAGATCGGCGATGAAAATGTCCATCGCGTGCGGGCTGTTATGGATGAGGTGTTCGGGGAAACGAACCTGGTGTCTTCCATCGCATTCAAAAAGACCTCGGGAACCGGCTCCAATTTCCTGGAAAATATTTACGACTACGCGCTTTGGTATGCGAAGGACATCTCGCGCTTGAAATACAGACAGCCTCTCGCTGAGAAAGGCACCGCTCTCCTTGAAACGCAATACACAGGCACCGACGAGCTTCGGGAAGTTGCTAAGCATAAAGACCCGCGCTTTATGGCGGGAGACATGAGTTCCCAAGGGGCAAGTGAAGCCGGGACTTATCCGTTCTCGTATCAGGGCCAAGCATTCAGCCTTCCGCCCAACACTCATTGGAAAGCATCCCGAGCAGGAATGCCTCGACTCGCGATGTCAGGACGATTGATCGGGATCGGGCAGCGCCTTCGATATAGGCGATACGCGGACGATTATCCAGTCGTGACGTTCTCCAATTCCTGGGACGACACAATCGTATCCGGGTACGCCGACCCAAAAGTTTACGTCGTGCAGACTTCTACCAAGGTCATCCAACGCTGCCTGCTAATGGCCACTGACCCCGGCGACCTCGTGCTCGACCCGACTTGCGGTTCCGGCACTACCGCCACCGTCGCCGAGCAATGGGGCCGCCGCTGGATCACGATTGACACCTCTCGCGTGGCGCTGGCACTGGCTCGTGCCCGCATCATGGGCGCACGTTATCCCTTTTACCTACTGGCCGATTCACGCGAGGGCCAGCTCAAGGAAGCAGAAATCACCCGCACCGCGCCGAGTTCGCAGCCGGTGCAGGGGAATATTCGCCACGGCTTCGTTTATGAGCGCGTGCCGCATATCACCCTCAAATCCATTGCCAACAACGCGGAGATTGATGTCATCTGGGAGCACTGGCAGGCGAAGTTGGAGCCGTTGCGTGAGAAGCTAAACGCTGCACTCAAGCAGACCTGGCAGGAGTGGGAGCTTCCACGCGAGGCCGATTCTAAATGGCCGGACGCGGCGAAGAAGCTGCACGCCGATTGGTGGCAGGCTCGAATTGCTCGCCAGAAGGAGATTGATTCATCCATTGCTGCCAAAGCCGAATTCGAATACCTCTACGACAAGCCCTACGAAGACAAAAAGAAGGTGCGCGTGGCCGGGCCATTCACTGTCGAAAGCCTCTCGCCGCATCGCGTGCTTGGCGTTGATGAAGACGATGAACTGATTGACACCCTGAAGGAAGGCGAAGCTGAATATGGTGCAAAGCAGTCCTTCCCGCAGATGGTTATGGAGAACTTGAAAGCCGCTGGCGTGCAGCAGGCCCACAAGGAGGACAAGATCGTCTTTACCGCTCTTGTGCCTTGGCCCGGCGAACTGGTTTGTGGTGAAGGACGATACATGGAAGGGGACACCGAAAAACGCGCCGCCATCTTCATCGGCCCTGAATTCGGAACAGTGCAACGCCAAGACCTCGTGCTTGCCGCACGAGAAGCAGGGGATGCAGACTTTGATGTCCTGATAGCCTGCGCCTTTAACTTCGAGGCGCACACTACTGAGTTCAACAAGCTGGGCAGAATCCCCGTGTTGAAGGCCCGCATGAACGCGGATCTTCACATGTCCGATGACCTCAAGAACACCGGCAAGGGCAACTTGTTCGTCATCTTCGGTGAACCTGACATCACCATCCTGCCGGAGAAAGACGGCAGAATCCGTGTCAAGGTGAACGGCGTTGACGTGTTCCACCCCAACACCGGCGAAGTCCGCAGCGATGGCGCAGACGGCATCGCGTGCTGGTTCATTGATACCGACTACAACGAAGAGAGCTTCTTCGTGCGCCATGCCTATTTCCTTGGTGCCAATGACCCCTACAACTCACTCAAGACCACGCTGAAAGCAGAGATTGATGCCGATGCGTGGGCCACCCTGAACCGCGACACTTCGCGTCCCTTCGACAAGCCCAAGAAAGGCCGCATCGCAGTGAAGGTCATCAATCATCTCGGTGACGAAGTGATGAAAGTGTTCAAGGTATAGCAGCATGGAATTCAGAATCGCCGACACCTTCACCGACAGCCTCGCCCGATTGACGGGCGATGAGCAGAAGGCCGTGAAGACGACGGCATTCGACTTGCAACTCAACCCGGTCAGTTCCGGAATGAGCTTTCACAAGCTTGACGGCGCGAAGGACAAGAAATTCTGGTCTGTGCGGGTGAATCGCGACATCCGGCTCATTGTTCACCGTAGCGAATCAAGCCTGCTGCTCTGCTACGTTGACCACCACGACAAAGCCTATAGTTGGGCCGAACGCCGCAAGCTGGAAACGCATCCAAAAACCGGCGCTGCCCAGCTTGTGGAAATACGCGAGACGGTTCAGGACATCATCGTTCCCAACTACGTTCAGCTTGAACTGCCTGCCCAGCCAAAGCCCCGGAAGGTGCTTTTCAGCCACATCACAGATGATGAGTTGCTTGGGTATGGCGTGCCCCCCGAATGGCTGGCCGATGTCCGACAGGCCGACGAAGACAGCCTGCTAGCGCTGGCTGACCGTTTGCCAAGTGAAGCCGCAGAAGCGCTTCTGGAGCTGGCAACGGGTGGAAAGCCCCGTGTGCCGCAGCCCGTGCCGGCCACGATAGACCCATTCGAGCATCCCGACGCGCAGCGCCGCTTCCGCGTCATGTCGAATGTGGAAGAACTGGAACGTGCCCTCGAATTCCCGTGGGACAAGTGGTCCGTCTTCCTGCATCCCGACCAACGGCAGTCCGTTGAACGCAACTACAACGGCCCGGCCCGTGTCTCCGGCTCCGCTGGAACTGGCAAGACGATTGTCGCCGTGCATCGCGCCGTGCATCTCGCCAAGCAGAATCCAAACACAAGGGTGCTGCTGACGACCTTCTCTCACATCCTCGCCAACTCACTTCGCCTCAAGCTCCGCAGGCTCATCAGCAATGAGCCGCGTCTTGCTGAAAGGCTCGAAGTCCATTCCATTAACGCGACAGGAACCCGCCTCTACAAGTCGCACTTTGGCGCAGTCAATCTCGCCAGCCGTGATGACATCGCACAGTGCATTGCTGCTGCCTCGAAAGAAGTCGGCGGACACAAGTTCAGCAATCAGTTCCTTTTCACTGAATGGGAACAGATCGTGGACGCATGGCAGTTGAACTCATGGGAATCCTACCGCGATGTCGTGAGGCTTGGCCGCAAAACACGCCTTCCCGAAGCACAACGCGCCATCCTCTGGCAAATCTTTGAGCGCACCCGTGCCAGCCTTTCCAGCCGCAAGCTCATCACCCATGCGGAAATGTTTACCAAACTCGCAGCGGCGATCCAGAAGGATAATAATCCGCCCTTTGAGTTTGCTGTCGTGGACGAAGCACAAGACATCGGAATTGCCCACCTGCGGTTCCTCGCAGCCATCGGCGAACGCCGACCGGATGCCCTGTTTTTTGCCGGTGATCTTGGGCAGCGCATCTTCCAGCAGCCCTTCTCATGGCTCGCCTTGGGCGTGGACATTCGCGGGCGCTCCCGCAACCTCCGCGTCAACTACCGCACTTCACACCAGATTCGCACCCAGGCCGACCGGCTGCTTGGCCCCGAAGTCTCGGATATTGATGGCAACACCGAGCAGCGCGGCGACACGGTTTCCGTGTTCAACGGTCCGCCTCCTGCCATTCAGGTTTTCAACTCCAACGAGGAAGAAGTCAAAGCGGTTGCCGAGTGGCTTTCAGCACGCACCAAGGAGGGTGTCGCGCCTCACGAGTTCGGCGTGTTTGTTCGTTCCGATGCCGAAATTCCACGCGCCCGCGAAGCGGTGAAGCAGGCAGGACTTGAACACAAGATTCTGGACGAGAATGTCGAGACCACGACCGGCTTTGTCTCCATCTGCACAATGCACCTTGCCAAAGGTCTTGAGTTCCGCGCCGTGGCAGTAATGGCCTGCGATGACGAAGTTCTGCCCTTGCAGGAGCGCATCGAATCCATCGCTGATGACGCCGACCTGGAGGAGGTTTACAACACCGAGCGCCATCTCCTTTACGTCGCCTGCACCCGCGCCCGCGACCAGCTCTTGATTACCGGCATCGAACCAGCATCGGAGTTCTTGGGGGACTTGTCCTCTTAATGCACGCACACGCCGGCGCTCATTATAACCAAGTGCTGGGTCGGTTCACAAAAATCGCCTTTCCAAGCCCCTCAAGCACCGCCACGCCATCTTGAATCACCGAATGTTCTTCGGTTCGCCTGCCCTCATCCCAAATGATCGGAATCACAGACTGAACTTCCGAACCTTTCGCCCTGTAGAGGCTGGCATCTGCAGCCAACTGATTGATGAGTTCGCGTGAATTGTCCCGTCCATACCAGAACTTCACTTCGATGACCAGTTTGAGTGATGGGATATAAAGGTCTGCTCTTGGCTGTGTGGTGCCAACAGAAGGGGTGTATTCCTCCTCCCTTAGGTCAGCGAAAATGGGACGCAGTACGGCATACAAAAGAGACTGGAAATGGTATTCATTCTCGATGTGCCATTTGCGCGGCTGTGCCCCGCGTCTGGACGTTCTCGGTTTCTCCTCCCAAACCCATCGATAGAGCGAACTTTGCACTCCTTCCAAAACTCGCCTGACCTGTGAAATATCCGGGCGATCAATGCTGATGGCGGTCTGTGACTGTATCCAGTCAAGCGCCGCCAGACGCACAGCAGCGGTGTAAATGTCACCTTCCTCAGCCGGGACCTTTGCCTTGGTAAAGGCGGCGCTGTATGATGCAGGATCAACACGCAGGAGTCCCTTGCTTTGCAACGCGACAGCAATATCCGCTGATACATCGGCCTTAACCGGTGTCTCCGCCAGCAGATGCCCGATGGCTCGAAAGGTAGAACTATGCGTCTCTTTTGACTCTCCAGTCGCGGCCTCACTGCACACGACAGCCAGCCAGTTTTTTCCTTTGGGCGAGATGCCGCCCCCAGCTCCAGCAAACGCAAGCATCACCCCGAGAAGCCCCGCGGGATCATCCACAATCGGGTCATACCCGCTGGCTGAACGCACGTTTGTACCTTGGATCCAGTCAACAAGGGCATCCCGCTCGCTCGTCAAACCCAACTCGGCAATCTTCGCCGTAGCAAATCCGGCAAGCGCAACATCCCTGTATGAGCGTGCGCCCCCACGCTTGGTGCAGGCAGTCTTGATCTGCCCGTCAATTTCACGGGCAGGGCACCGCGACGGCAGCAGCCAAGTCAGGAACGCTTGATTCAAGGGTGATATCTTCACCCCCGCAAGCATCCGCAAATGGGCCTGCTGGGCATCGGAGAGTAACATTTCTGCGATTGTTGCGCTCATAGGAACCAACGGGACCTCCGCAGCTTGCCCAGAATTGAATCCGGGTTCCAAAGCCCATCCATGTTACCAAGCAGCCTTGCGATGGTCGAGGAATATGAAATCGTTACTGGCATTGAGGAAGCACCGAAAGTGCGCCACGAATGGTCGGAGAATGCATACACCTGTCGTGCCAGGTACGTCATGTCGTGAAATGTTGAGCCTCTGTGAAGCCGCAGAAGAACTGGCTGCGGAAGGCCATCGGAGGCCTTCTTGACTTCTTTCGGTCCCGTCAGAACCAGTAGTGATTCTTTGCCGTTGAGGTGCAGGCAAAGTGACCTGGAAGGAGCCATGACGCCCTTCAATTCTTTGGAATATGAACGGTAATCTGGAACTCCCTTTTGATCCGGGTCCACGAGCAGAAGCGGGTGCTGATCAACCACTTCCAGGAACGCGAACTCCACCTGAAAATCTGTTAGCGAACCTGTCGCCGCCTTCACCGCCTCCACTTCATCGTCGTTGAAACGTTTGAAACCGGCGTGAAAGACCAAACGCACATGCTCCCCCTTCTGCCAGTTACGATCTTGTCTGACCCGATCAATGGTCGTTTTCAGAGTCTCGCACAGAGTTGCTTGATACTCCGCGAAGGGCACGGCTCGCGAAGTGTTGCCAAGCAAATAGTGCCCACCACCAGTAAATACCGTCGTGATACCTACGATCCGACGCTTTTCTCCAGAGAGGCGGGAATTGCTAATGATCGCACTTCCAAGGCCAATCACCAATTCATGTGCCACAGTGTCATCATACTGAAGAACCCAAGGAGTTCCCCCGAGCTTGGCATAGCTCGCCAACGCCATATCGCTCAGTGCAAATTGAAGGTCGCCGCCACGATACGCCATCGTGTCCACGTCGAACCCTTGAACCGGTATCTGTTGTGACAAGAACGACGCCTTTGTGACCAGATAGGGATTATGCTCTCCTTTCAAGACGTGTGTGCCTTGCTCCATCTGGACAAACGCAAGGTGCCAGGGATTCGATTCGTCCTGAGCTTCAAGCGCGCTTTGAACAGCTTTGCGATACGCAAATGGAGTATCGTTGTCTGCGCAGAAAAACTCAGGTTTGCTCTGCTTGAGCCGATACAGATTCCAGAACCCTTTTTCAAAGTAGTTCTTCCCATTCGCGCTTGCCGGAGCGCCGTTTAGCAATTTCTGCACAAACTGTTCCACCTCTCCCTTGCGGCGTTTTTGGCACACTACACAAAGGCGAGGCGAGTTTGGTGTGAACTTTGACCACAGATACGGGCCTTGCCTGTCCATGCCCGGTGCTTTGTATTTCTGCGGCTGCCCAGCAGGATCAAAAATAAACAGCGTTTCTGGCATCCATTCCCGCTCAGGAAATGTGCCGCCGCCCGATGCTGAAAAGATCGGCCCAAAGGAAACGGTGATCCCCGCTAGCAACTCAATCTTCATTTTAGACAGCGCCCCAACTGTCTTTTTCATCAGGTCGAAGCGGGATTGTCCACCGCGCATTTGTGACTGCTGAGTATGCAGATGTTTTGCAATCCTGTCGCCATCACGACCGAACTGTTTATCAAGGCATCGACGAAACACCTCTGGTTTTGCCTCAACCCAAACCTCATCAGCCGCAACCTCACTTGTCTCCGTCTTGCAGTCTTCGAGACTCAGAACATTTCCATTCACACTCGCAACCTTGCCAAGCAACTCATCGCGATAGCGAAGCCTGTGGTCGCTCCGTTCAACCCGATGACTGATATACACGCCTTTGATGTCGATTCCTGCTGCAATCAGTTCGGCCGCACTTCTATGAATCGCCCTATGAGTTCTTGCACCGCAAGCGACACCCACGAATGCCCCGGAGCTTTTGAACTCAAAAATGCGCACGTCAAATTCGAGCATCTGCCGCGCACTCAGCCAATCAGGAACCGCAAGATTGCCCAATCCCAGTTTCATGCAGGCATCTCGCAAGAGATTGCCTTCATCATATTGGGTGATGACTTTGATCGGACGGAAATCCAAGACCGCATAATTGTGGCTGGTGAATTTGCGAACGATCCCTTCCGACACAAGAGTTGCTGCGAGGCTGAGATTTTCACGAAGCTGAATTTCCTCATGATTTACGGCAAGCGTAGTTTTTGAGCCGTCCAAGGCTATCGCCAGGATTTCGTCTGCGGTCTCTGTGACACGACGTTTGAAGACGTGCGTGTTTCGATGTTCTGAGCGAAGTGCCTGAAGCTCTTCTTTCGACTTAAAAGGAATGACGCCAGCCGTGATTTTCACATCCGGCAAAGCCGCTTTCGTAATGTTGAGGTGAAGATTCTTCGACATCGAATTTCCTTTTGTTTATGCAACTCAAAACTTGGTCTCGGTGTTCCCTCTGGTGTAGAACACCCCCCTTCCTCGTCCATGACGGTGCAGCAACCCGTTGTCCACCAACTCGTTCATTTTCACCTTGAGCGTGTTGCGGTTCGCGCCGGTGGCCTTCACCACCTCCGCGAGCGTGATGCGGTCCGCATCATCCAGCAACCGTAGCACCGCTGCGGCCAGGGGGGAACTCGATTCCACCCGCTGCTGCTCGATTTGGATCTTCGCATTCAGATTGTCTTTCTGCCGCACCAGACAGCGCAGGAAGAACAGCAACCACGGCTCCCACTCCACGCGCTCTTTCCGCATCGTCGCCTGTGTCTTGCGCAGCGCCTTGTAGTAGAACTCCTTGTTCTCCTCAATCACCGATTCCAGCGAGGCATACGGCACATAGCTGTAGCCGTGGCGCAGCAACAGCAGCGTGGTCAGCACCCGCGAAAGCCTGCCATTTCCATCCTGGAACGGATGGATGGCAAGGAACCACACCACGAACACACCAGTGATGAGCAGGGGATGCAATACCCCATCGCGCTCCGCCTCGAAGGTCCATTCCACCAGCCGCTTCATGCAGAACGGGGTCTCAAACGGCGTGGCCGTCTCAAACACAATGCCAAGCTGATTCCCTCTCGCATCAAAGGCAGCAACGTGATTGTCCAGCGTCTTGTAATCGCCGCGATGCCGCTCGTCCTTGGTCGAGAATTGCAGCAGCGTCCTGTGAAGCTGGCGAATGTGGTTCTCCGTCACCGGAATGTGCTCGAACGACTCGAACACCGTGTCCATCGCCGTTGCGTAGCCCGCCACTTCTTCCTCGTCCCGGCTCTTGAATTCCTGAATCTTGAGTCCCGACAGCAGCTTTGCCACTTCCTGGTCGGTGAGCTTGCTCCCCTCAATGCGGGTGGAGGAGCCGATGCTTTCGATGGTGGCAATCTTTTTGAGCTGCGAGAGCTGATCCCGCGAGAGACGCTTGAAGACACGCCACTGCCCTTTGAACTCATCGAGCGAGGCGATGAGCTTGAGCATTTCAGCGGTGATTACCGGTTCTGGTGCGAGCTTTTGCAGCATGTTCTATCCATTCAATATCCAATTATAGCCATTTCACATCCATTAAACAAGTCCCCTTCTGAACTTTGATTTGCTGTGTGGGGAAAAGTCTTTCCCCCGCGCCTACTGCGTGGGGCGCTACCCATTCCAACGGGAAGTGTCCCGTAACGCCCTCGCCGCTCGCTCCGCCCCTCCACCACGAGCAATCCGTCATTAAACCGGCATTAAGCCGTTTTTATCCGCCTTCTGCTCCTGTTCTTGGGTTTCTGGGGATCTCCTCGGGTTCTCCCGCTCTCGGCTTGTTGGAGTCGTAGCAGCCGCGCAGGGCAGTCAACGCCCGGCCCGCTCCATTCGCTTCGCTCCCGTGTTGGGCATGACAACACCCTGCTTCTTCGGCTGCCCTTAACGCTCCCAATCCCAGGAGGGAGAAACCAAAACAAGGAGATCAAAATGAAACAGAAACCAGTCCACGAAATCAGAAACGGCGGCATCAAAGCATCCATCTGGCTCAATGCCGGCAAAGACGGCAAAAGCGATCATCACAGCATCTCAATCAGCCGCAGCTACAAGCTGGGAGACGAATGGCGTCAGACCACAAGTTTCTTCCCCGGAGACCTGCCGCGACTTGCCGATGTCCTCACCGCAGCCGGACAGTGGATCGCGCAGCGAGAGCAGTCCCCCGCCGCGGTTGCCACATGATCGCGTTCATTGAAGGAAGCCGCGTCTTATGGCGCGGCTTTCTTTTTGCTCCTCACACGCCACTCCCACGGCGCTACCGGTGAAGCCTCCGACCACAGCCCCCGCTTCGCCTGACGAGCCATCTGCTCCGCATCGTCGATACGCGGGTCCCTGTTGTACTTTTTGTAGTGCCAGGCATAGCCTTTTCGCACCTGTTCCAGGTTCACCCAAACTTCTTCTGCATAAACATGGCCGAGAGTCCTTTGGTATCGGTCCTTCCCGCTCACTTCAACCCTTACGATCTTCCCGAACGTCATTTCTGACAATGATTGCTTCGACACGCTGCCGAATGGTTGTTTCGATTCAGGGGCATCAATGCCATCCAGTCTCACCTTGTTCTGTTCCTTCGCGTCAGTCAGAACAGTCAGCGTATCACCGTCCTGGACTGCAACCACCTTTCCCGTGATGGATATGGCGTGGCCCTGCAAAGGGAAACCTGCGAGCAACACGATTGTTAGCAATACCGAGTGAACCAATCCCTTCATTTGCACCTTCCCTTCGGTCTTCTCTATCACATCTAAAGGGAAAAGTCTTTCCCTTCGCTTCTACATTCTGTGCGGCGCTACCCATTCTAGCGGGGACACCCCGCAACGCCCCGGCTCCGCTCCCGACTGTCGAGTCTTCTCACCGCCATCGCTTCCGGCGCACAGTACGCCGTTTGGATCTCCTGTGCCGCTCCAGTTTTGGTGCCACTCGCGGTCTGGCTTGGTTCTGGCAGAGGCAGTCTGAAGTCAACCCCCGGCCCGCTCCATTCGCTTAGCTCCCGTGTTGGGGGCATGACAATCAGCCTCATAGCCTCCGCCCCTTGCACCCTCGCCCCGCAAGTGGGCTGATACCAAAACAAGGAGCAAACTATGACACAGAAGACACTCACCAAAGGCGACCTCAACCAGTTCACCGGAACTGAAGAATGGCATCGCCACAGCCTCGCCCGGAAGGTGCTTTACACCGATGGCGCAAAGCACGTAGCCGAATGCGGAGGAGCATACTGGCTCCTCGATGAAATCGCGCTCGCACAATCAATGCGCGTTGTCGCTGGAGAAGGCTTCCAACTCTGGCGGCTGAAGGTCAGTCCTGACCACACAGCAACTCTCGCCTGTGAAGACGGCAACTCCAACGTGGTGTTCTCAAAGGAAATCCCCTTCACGGATTTCCCCCTCGACGAGATTGCCTTCTACTTCACAGGCAGCGTGATCATGCTGCCCAGCGAATACTAGCCTGGCAGCTCGCCCGTCCAAGGCAACTTGGACGGGCTTTCCCCATCGCAATACCGAACAAGCCGAAGTGCTCCCTGGAACAAGAGCGCTTTCACATTTCGCCGAACCTGAATTCTTCATACGTTCGGCATAGTTTTGTTCCAGCCCTCCGATGCTTCTTCCCGACAGGCGTGTTTGCCAGCTTGTCGTTCACCAGATAATCCACCAGATCATAAAACCGTTCCGCCGACAGATGATGGCGCGTGCGCTTTTGCAGACGGAACTTTGTTTTGATGTGCCTGCCGAGCTTTGCCCAGCTTGTTCCCTCATCTTCTAGCTGAGACATGTACTCGACATACAGACCGCATAGATACTCGATGTAGTTCGTCAGGTTCGCATCCGCCCCAATGCTGTTTGCGGGATACCCTCGCGTTTCGCTCCGCGCCTTCCGGGGCGGGTGAATGGTGATCGGACCGTGGTTGTCGCCTCCGATTGCCACAGCAACCGCATTACCTTTAGCATCCGCCCTCGTGCTTCCAGGGCCAACGATCTTGTTGAAAATCACCATAGCCTGGCGCGAGGCTTCGGCACTGATCTCCACCTCTCCTCCACTTTCACTATAGCGCTGTATGTCTTGCAATGTCTCCACGTCGAACGTCTTCCGGTCCTTATCTACCAGCGTGTGACAGGTCGGACAGAGTAGGATCAAATTCTTGAAGTCATCTTTTTCAACGGCTGTCAGCGTTGGATCATAACGCGCCCCTCCCTTTCGCCTCGCACGAATGTGGCAAATCTCCGCGAGCACCTGTTCTCCTTTCAAAAGAGGGCTCTGGCATTTGGGCATTGCGCATTTATTCCCGGCTTTCACAAACAGCCGCTTGATGGTGGAAGAACTGACAGCCATTCACGACCGTAGGCACGACAAGGAGAAAATCCAAGTCTGAAAATTGTCCCTCAACTCCCATTGCAGGTGTTGGGAAAGGCCTTTCCCTCGCGCCTACGTTGTGGGGCGCTACCCATTCTAACGGGAGGTGTCCCGTAACGCCCTCAACGGACCCCGCCCCGCTTCCGCGAGCAATCCCGCCATTCGTCGGCTTGATCGGGACAAGCCCTCCACGGCACCGCCAAACGGCCAGCTTGCTCCCCGCATTCCTCTTGGACCAAACCTCGCCACAAGACGGCGACTGAAATTGTCCGCCTTCGCCCCCCCAATCTGTCGCCAGTCTTTAGCGGCTGCGGTTCCGTCCGCTTTCCAATCCATTTCCAGCCAACGGGGAAGCACGTTTTCTGCGCAAGGCTTGAATCCATTGAGCTTCGCAGGCGAAGCCCATCGCTGAGCCGCTTCTCCTTTGCTTGCTCTCCCCGCGTCAGCGCCAGATTCTCCGCATGGAATGCGGGAATCGTGCCGTTTCATCTCCGCTTCAAAGACTTCCTTCTCAACTTCTCCAATCATTCCCATGCTGACACTTCGCGCTGCCCTACTTGCCTCTGCTGCCTGCCTCCTGCTGCTCCTTTCCGCATCCGCTCAGACCGAGCAGCAGCGACAGACGATGGCAATTCTTAAAGGCGCAAGCGAACGTCTGATGCGCGGAGACATTACGGCGCTCGATGATGTGAAGGCACTTCCAGGAGACGATTCGGTGGCCGGTCTCCTGATGTTTTTCAAACAGAACTTCTACGTCTATTCCAAGGAGACCGAGAAAAAAGCCATTGCCGCCAAGGCCGCTGGGTACATCACCGAATGCCCGTCCGCTGCCGATTACATCAAACGGCTCTTCAAGAAGGAGGAGGGAAGGCCCAAATCGGGAATGCTCATGAATTACCGGCAGACCACGCTCGACAGCCTCACCACGGCCAACAACAAGTTTGCAGCCAATCTGCTCATCGAACTGATGGACGAGTCCAATCTGGAGGTGCCTCCCGGTGACTTTGCTGTAGCGCTTGCAAAGATGGGGATTCCCTCCGCTCCTTTTGCAAAAACGGAGCTGAAAGCCGCCGCCACGCCAGAAGGCGTAACGAAATGGAAATCATGGTGGGAGGAAAACAAAGACGGCTTCCCTGACAAGTAACCGTGATTCGCCCCCGGCTTGCCACGGATCAGATGCTAAACGCCTTTAGCTTCCGGGCCAGGATTGTCCGCCTCTTTTCGATGAACTCCAGAAAACTGTCGAAATCATAGGACTCAAGCGTCGGGATCGCGTGCCGGTCTTTGAAGTTCGCATCCCGGCTGGCAAACCAGTCGCCGAAATCTTCCGCGCTCTTTTCAAGATTCTCCCTGTCAGTCAGAAGCTCCAGGTTGAGGATGCAGTTGAACCATTTCTGATACTCCGCGATCTTCGCGTCATCATAGCCCCGCGCTTTCAGCTTGGCATTCGTGAATTCTGATTTTGGAAACACATGGTCCTCATGGTAGTTTTTGTCCTTCCAGTCACGCTCAGGATACAAAAGCGCCAGGATCAGATAGCTGTATTTCGTGCTGTAGTTCGTCGCCAGCAGGTTCTCAATCTCGCTGTCGGTAAAGGATGCCTCGATGTTCAGCCGCTTGTTCATGGCTTCGTAAGGGAAGCTCTTGAAGTCAGGCTGTTCATTGATGACCTGCTGAAGATTGGTCAGCGTGGTATCGGATGACCCGCCGAACGCATTTTTGAGCAGCACCAGCGCCAGCCATTTCTGCATGATGAGCTGGTTTCTCACATCCTCCTTGTTGGAGGACGTGACGAAGTGCTTCGCCCCAAGCTTGCCGAGGTAATAGGCAATAGGAAGCAGAGCGATCTTCGACACGATGTTCTTGTCACTGAAGCCAAACCGGCTCGCAAGCTGAATGGCCTCTTCGAGGTTGTCCTTGATCTTCGGCCAGGCGTTTTCGATCTTTTCCAAATTCGTCCGGTTGAAGTTCTTAACCTTGTATTGAATGGGCAGACCCTCGGTGAGATACAGGCAGCCTTTCAGAACAAAGTCCTTGCCGAAGGAATAACCGTTCCCGATGGCGTTGAGGTCGTCGGTGAATGAATGGATCTCCTCACGCGCATTGAGGTTCGCCCACTTGGCCGTAGCGGTGGAAAGCAGGATGTCGCTATATTCCAGCTTCACGCCTCCGGTGTTCGCCCGGATGAATGCTTCCACGACCTTGTCGTAGTCCTGCGATTTCTCCTCGTAGTAGTTCAGCAGCCGCGCCGTGCTGATGCGGGAGTGCAAGCGTCCGATGTGGGAATTGGCGATGTCGCGTTCATGGTCCGAGAACCCGGCCAACTGCTGTTTGATGCTCCGCTTTGCATCTTCTGCGTCGTCGAAGTTCAGGATGTCGCCCACCAGATACCAATATTGCGGGCTGGAGTCTCTGGGATCAGGCTGCGCGTCTGCCCTGAATTTGAACTGATAGGTCAGTTCTTCGGGATTGTCGTCCTTTATGGGTTCCTTGAGGAGGTTCAGGTAAAGCCGGGTCTTGTGCCACCGGTAATAGAAATACCGGTAGGAGCCTTTCAGTCCGATGAATAGCGAGGTCAGCCGTTGCTGCCCGTCGAGCACAAAATAGATGTCTTGATTGATGCCCTTGACGCTGGCTTCCTTGTTGTGCGGAGCTTCGGCGTCGTAATCCCGGATGAATTCATAAGCAACCCATTCGCTTTTGTTTTCTTCCTTGATCTTCCAGAACAGAAAGGTGCTGATGGGAAAGTCTCCCATGATCGAGTCAAAGAGCTTTTCGATGGCGTAGGTTCCCCACACATATTCTCGCTGGATGGCTGGCAGGAACGTGGTCCGGTTCAAAAATTCCGATACGACTTCGCTGATGGTTTTGGGGATGTAGCTCATTTTCGACTTTCTCCTGATGTTGATGCCGTCTTTTCTCGTGGCGCTGTTTTCTCTTCTGGTTGTAAACGTGTTCCTGTTTTTGAACAAGGGCTTCTGGCGGGAAAGGTCTTTCTCTCGCCGCTTCATCGTGCCCGCCCATCCGCAGGCGACGCCTCGCGTGAACCGCCTTCCCCAGCCTTTGCAATGCGGATGGTGCTACCACACCTTGCGCACATTCACAAAATCATTTAAAAACCACGAATGGACCTGTTCACCAAATGGAGTGGCCTTTTGGAACTGCCCGCCCTGCCCGAACGCAGGATGAAGATTGGAGGGAACTCCATTGTTCAGCAAGTGTTTGGTGGGGCCAAAATCGCTGCACGGGTTTGCGCTTCGGACTTCAAAGACCATGACCTGATCTCTCTGGACCTCCCAGCGCCGTTCAACCAGATCCTTTTGAAGTATAAGGGCGCAAAGCGCGTCAAGACCAACCTCCCGGTTGTGACCAGTGCGGACATCGCAGATCGCGATGAGCTGCCAACCAGCTTCTCCCTGAAGTGGCAATCCCTTGGCCTGCTCGCCGCCCATGCCGGAACCCCAGAGTCAGTCCGTAATGGCTGGATAAACAAATTTGATTTTCGCACCGAGGACGAAGAGCTGGGACTGCCGGGTTTGAGAACACCACAAATCGGGGCACTCCATGCCATCGCTGCTCATTTCGCGGTGGGGGTTGAGTTTGAACCCTCCACTGTCGTGCTGCCTACCGGCACAGGAAAGACTGAAACCATGCTGGCGGCCTTGGTCTATCTTCGTTTGACGAAGGCTTTGGTGGTTGTTCCAAGCGATGCTCTACGGGGCCAAATCGCGAACAAATTCATTTCCCTGGGGGTGCTCTCTCAGGCCAAAGTTCTTCCGCCTGACATCTCGCGCCCAAGGGTTGCTATCATCTCGAATGGCATAAAGACCATCGAAGAAGCAAGGCAGTTGGTTGAACAGTCGAATGTCCTCGTCGCACTGCCCCATTCACTTGAAGCGTCTGCTCCAGATGCAATTGCCTACATCGTGCAGAACTGCTCAGACTTGATTGTCGATGAGGCACATCACATCACGGCGAGGACCTGGCAGAAGATTCGGGATCAGTTTCTCAAGAAGCGCATCTTGCAATTTACGGCCACCCCATTTCGGCGAGACGGCAAGCGCATAGACGGCAAAATCATTTTCAACTACAAGCTGGGCGATGCACAGGCCGCCGGTTACTACCAGCCGATTCACCTCAAGACCGTGGAAGAGTATGGAGATCAAGGCGCACGCGATTTTGCCATTGCGACCGAGGCCGTGAAAGCCTTGAGGCGGGATCGTGATGAACTCAAGCTTGATCACTTGCTCATGGCCCGCACATGGAAGCAGCAACGGGCAGATGAAGTTTTCCAAATCTACCAACAGCTTGCGCCGGAATACCGGCCAGTTGTGATCTATTCCGGGCCAGGGCGGCAGACGGCCAACAAGGCAGCATTGTCAAAGCTGCTTGATCGCGGACCTGACGGTTCCAGAATCGTGATCTGCGTTGATATGCTTGGAGAGGGATTTGACCTGCCCAATTTGAAAATTGCGGCACTGCACGACAATCACAAATCACTCGCTATCACTCTCCAGTTCATCGGGCGATTCACGCGGAAAGGCCCGAAAAACGTCGGAGAAGCCACTGCCATTGTGAACGTCGCCGACCCGGACGCCGAAGATAAACTGAGGGATCTTTATGCGGAAGGAGCCGACTGGGACAAGCTAATCAAGCGGCTCAGCGAAGAGCGCGTTGCAAAGGAGCTGCGCTTACAAGAGGTCGTTTTTGGCCTTCGTGAGCAAGGCGACCTCCATACTCACCTGTCCCTGTGGAATCTGAAACCCGCCCTCTCTGCTCAGTTCTTCAAGACAGACTGTGAAGATTGGCAGCCATTGCGGTTCACCGAAGTCCTGCCCAGCAAAGCCGAAAGCTGGTACGCCTACAATGAAGCAGAAAGCGTTCTCGTTGCCGTCATTTGCAGTTCAAACGGCATTTCCTGGGGAAACTACCAGAACGTCTTTGATACCATCTACGACCTTCTCATCCTGCGATGGGACAAGCAGAAGGGCATGCTGTGTCTTTACGCCAGCGACTTCAAGCGGCTTCGTTCTGAGAAAATGGCCCAGATCGTTACGGGCGCCAACACCAGCCTGCATGCTGGCGAACCCATCTTCAACATCCTCAACAATGTGGAGATGCCGCTCGTCAAGAGTCTTGGATCATCGCGAGTCGGGGCAATCAGTTTCACGTCATACTTCGGACCCAACGTCACCGACGGCTTGGCCAGCATCGAGAAGTCCGAATCTCATTTGAGCAACATCGCCTGCCTCGGCTATGAGAATGGAGAGCGAGTCGTCTGGGGATGCGCGGCACGAAAGGGAAAAATCTGGCAACACAAATCTGCGCCTGTATCCGAATGGATCGAATGGACGAATAGCACCTGGGCGAAGGTGACATCTCGCACTGACAATGAAAGAAACATCACCAAAGATTTCTTGCGCCCGCAGAAAATCTCAAAGCCACACGACTCCTTTCCAATTGCGGCACAATGGGGTGAGCAAGCTCAAACACGCTTCAATGACCGCCAGTTCGTCGTCTTCGGACAGACCGAAGTTCCAGTCTTCTCTGTCGATCTCTCAATCTCCGGCGTTGCGTCTGATGGGAGAATTGCCATCCGCATTTCCAGCGACCTTCTTTCATCAGAATATGGGCTTGCGATTGATGGCAAACTTCCGGGCGGCTACAGCCACGATCATCTTTCAGGACCGCTGGTGCGCTTCCGTTTCGGTAATAACGCGCCAATTGATCTCCCCGAGTATTTGCAGCGCGACCCATTCATCATTCGATACGCAGACGGCACATACTCTTACAACTGCTACCACATTCCGACCAACCTCAACGCTGGCTTGTTCGACAAGGGAAGGCTTGAGTCGTGGAATTGGGGCGCTATCGATTTGACCAGAGAGTCCATGCACAAGGCACGGGACAAGGAGACGATCCAGTATTTCACGCTCCAGCAGATCGAAGCAGAACACGACCTGATTTTCAACGATGACGGAAGCGGTGAAGCCGCCGACCTTGTCTGTATCAAGGACGTTGATGAGAGCAAAATCCGCCTGACCTTGGTTCACTGCAAGGGAGCGCATGAAGGCCGGGTCTCTCAGGACATTCGAAATTTTTATACCCTGTGCGGTCAGGCTCAGAAGAGCATAGTTGCGAAACATGCCGGCGTGCAGTCTCTCTATTTCGACCTCAAGAATCGCGAAGAACGATGGAGGCGCGAGGGGTATTCACGGTTCCTCAAGGGTGATATGAAGGATCTCACGTTTTTCAAAGAAAAGTCTCGACGCTCTGCGCTGGAGTTCGAGATGCTGCTGGTTCAACCGGGTGCTTCCATTGCGACGATTACTGATGATGCTCTTCGTCTTTTGGCGACCACGGAACTTTATGTGAGTAAGACCACACAGGCCAAGATCAGGGTGATTATCTCTTCCTAAATTTAGCCGAATTTCCTGATTTCTCGGTGGGAAAGGTCTTTCCCTCGCGCCTACGTTGTGGGGCGCTACCCATTCTAACGGGAAGTGTCCCGTAACGCCCTCCGAAGACAATGCCCCTGCCATGTGCCGCCATTCGTCCCGCCTTCAGCAGCCTTGAAGATTCAAGGCGCAGCGGGCCGCACCACGGCACTTCAAGCCACCAGGGATCAGCACCAAAGGAAGCTGCCTGCTTCGCTACCGGCAAGCCTTTCGCTGCCGCAGTCACATCCTTCCGTGCATAGCAATTCCGCCTGACGGCTCGTTTTGCGCCGCCCGCTTGTTCCGTAGCGAACGGCTTTGATGCCTCACGGACGTTCGGGCCGTCAAGGGCATCCAAAGGCTGTCCCTAAAGGGCTCCCTCCTTCGGAGCCTCCCTGTGACTGCCCGCCCGTTCCTCCGGCTTTGGTCACGCATGTTTTGCGCGCGCCCGAGTGCTTTTCGCAAAACCGAAACAGGAGGAACTAACATGAAACCAGACATCTATCAGCAGGTCACAGACCGCATTATTGAGCAGCTTGAACAGGGCGTTGTGCCTTGGAAATCCCCCTACTTTTCAAAGGTTGGGTTCCCGAGGAACTTCGCCAGCGGGAGATGCTATCAGGGCATAAACGTCTTTTTGCTGGGAAGCCTCCGCTTCACGTCACCCTACTTTCTGACCTTCCTTCAAGCCAAAGAGCTGGGCGGACACGTGAGAATAGGGGAACGCGGCTCGCTGGTGGTGAAGTATGGCACCTACACGAAGCAAGACGACAACGCGCCCGCGCAGGATGAAGAAGGAGAGACACGTCGTTTTCTGAAAGCTTACACCGTGTTTCATGCCTCGCAGATCGAAGGCATCGAGTTTCCGAAACCCGAAAACTTGCCGGAGCTTTCCATCACGGAGAAGACCGCACGCGCACGCGAGATTGTTTCCGGGATGCCAAAGGCCCCTGAAATCAGAGAGGGCAGCGCCGTTCCTTGTTACCGTCCTTCCACTGACAGCGTTCACATGCCGGAGCGTCGGTTCTTTGGCAGTGAGGAAGCCTATTATTCCACGCTGTTTCACGAACTGAGCCACAGCACGGGCCACGCTGACCGCCTCGCCCGGAAGTCATTGCTTGAGAACAAGGGCATACATGCGGAAGGCGACACCGCCCGCAAGACCTACGCAGAGGAAGAGCTTGTTGCGGAAATGTCCGCTTCATTCCTGAACGCTCATGCGGGCATCATGGAAAGCGAACTCGGCAATTCCGCCTCCTACCTGCAAAGCTGGATCGAAGCCCTGAAATCCAAGGACGCCAAAGGCTGGGTTATACGCGCCGCTTCTCAGGCGCAGAAGGCCGCAAACTACATTCTGGACATCGAACGGGAGGAGGTTGCCTGATGAATGCGCTCCTTTCTCTCTCTGACGCCGAACTCATCGAGACGGCAGACCTCACGAATTCGGAGTTTGATGAGCTGGAAAACCAGCTCGCTATCCGGGCCGCCTGCCTTGGCTGGACTGGCGATCCGATGCGCCAACCGCTTGAAACCGTCGCCGCCATCGTGCGCGGCATCATCGCAAAACGCACCCACTAAAGCGCACACCATGAATGCATTTGTCAGAATGACCGGCCCCCACGCGGGGGCCGTCAGAGTCGAAGGGAAGGCCCGCGCCGCCTGGCGCGTGACCGTGGTTGAATCCGCGACACGCGCTCCGCTCGGCACGGTTTACCACTGCCTCAGCTACGCCCGTGCAGTGTCGCTTTCCTGCAACATGGCGCATGACCGCAAATTGCATCTCCACCTGGAAGCGCTGCCCCGCTAGGGGCAGCCTTTCCGTGCCTCTGACGCATCGCTCGCGAAGGCTCGCATGCGGTAAACTTCGGAATAGTCCCCGCCCTGCCCATCCCTGATGGTTGCCGCATAAATGCGGCAGTTCTTGACGCTTTGTTAAGCCTTCAGCTATAAAGTCAGTTCAGGAGGCGCTCATGCGCAAAGGCTTCACACTCGTCGAGGTGTCAATAGTCCTGGTGATCATTGGTCTGCTTATCGGCGGCATCCTTGTCGCCAAGAGCATGGTCAGGACCGCGAAAATTAATGCACAGATTCAACAATTACAGCAGTTTGACATCGCCGTCACACAGTTCAGGGAAAAATTCCAACAGTTACCTGGAGATAGTTCCTTGTTTTCTCCGGCAGGAAACAATAATCGAATCATTGACGGTGGAGATTGGTGGGGTGGCGTAGCAATATTTCCTTGGCTCGTAGCTACTGAGGCTGGGAACTTTTGGAAACACATGTCAGATTCCAGAGTGATCCCCACGACTTTTTCAGCGGTCGACCCTTCTGTCGGGGTGGTTCCGGATTTGAGCATTCCTAAGGCAAAGATTGGAATCCGTGGAACTGTAGTGGTTGGAACTTCTATTAGAAGCAACGGCTATGCACAGGATCATATCGGAGATTGGTGGGTGTTATGTTACAGAAGCATCCCTCATGGTAACTCGAGATTCTGCGGTGGAATTTCCGGCCAGTATTCATATGACACATCGCTACTAGCGAGCGATGCGTCGGCTCTCGACTTAAAACTGGACGATGGGAATCCAGATCTTGGCATTGTGCTTGCTGGTAGCATCCCGGGTGGGGATGCTCATACCTCATGTGCTAGCGGAGGCGTGTATCTTACTTCACAGTCAAGGCCTTACTGTGGCCTTCATATCAAGATGTTCGGCATTTCCCACGCATCTCCATAATACACCTCGACAATTTCCCACCGGCAAATCACCGGCCCCCAATCTCGACTGCCTGAATCCTCTCGAGCCAATCCATGAGCCAAAGGCGACGTTCGCTGTGCTCTCTTCGCAACTAAATGGCCAATAGTCCCCGCCCTGCCCGTCCCTGATGGTGGTCGCAGCGGCTGACGGAGCTGAATGCCCCTGCTTAGAACCAGTCTTCCAGGTGATCTTTAGCCAAATCCCAAAGGAATTTCGCCACTCTGGCAACTGACACCAGTGCGTTTATTTTAATCAAGGCCGCTTCGCGGCGGTCTTCATGTTTTGGTTGTTTCCCGGACTTTCTCCGGCTGTTTCGTTTTGAGGTTTTATATTCCACAAAACCTACTTATCGCCAGAGAAACATTTTTTGGGTTTTGGTTCACGTGCTGGAGGATTGTTGTGTCCTGATATACTCGCGTATTAAACGGCTCTGTAGGATAAAAGCCTTTTGGCTCTCTACTGTGGCGCGCAGTACAATTCCTTCCAAACGAACATGCGCCTGTCCTTCAGTTACAGGTGTAAAAGAGAACGCTCCGCCGCCGCTAAGCCCCTGATAACTCTTCAAATCGTTCTTGGGATCGAGTGTCCATTCATCCACTCCAATGAAACGGTTTTTCACGCAGATCTCGCCCGGACAATGCGCCGCTAGTGTGTGAATGACCGAGCCATCGTAATCTACGGGATTTATTTCGTCTGGGTACCCGGAAAGCCAGTACTGCGTTTGTTGAGTTGGTGGCTTTGCGGCGTCATTCCATGCGAGATTGAAACAGTAATCTGCGTTCCACCGGGACATATCTAGCTTATCCTTCCAGATTTCGAGAATCAGGATGTCCTTGTGATCAGTATCATCATGCTCGTCCGTTTGCATGACGAATGCCTCCCGAATCGGCAGAAACCTCTCTGAGCCCTCTTCATAGGGTACAAGCATTTGACTTGGCTTATACTGGCGATGCACATCGTTTGGAACATGGAGAGCCGTGACCGCATAGAACCGTTCATGCAGTGCAACCACGACACATGAACCGCCCGTCGAGTATTCGAAACCCTCGCACCGATTGTCGAACACCATCGGACGGGCAACCTTGAACATAGCGCGAACGCTCATAATCACCGACCCCAAAGCTCAACCCCTTGAATCCTTCCGACCGGCTGCGCGAGCTTGGCAACCTCCGTGAGTTCGGAACCATCTGGTTTCATTTTGAAAAGAGCGTTTCGTGTCGCGAAGGCAACGACGCCAAGCTCCCTCAGCAAAGCTACCGGCGCGGATTTGTCATAGCCGACCACATAAGGCTCCGCGAGGATGCGCTCAGGCTCTCGTCCAACCTTTTTTATCCAGGTGCCCCGGAGCTTCATGTCCGGGAGTTCCCGCGAATACAGCAAAGTGTCATTACTCACCCAACTCAGATTGTCGGCATCAATCCCCAGCGCCTCCGCCTTCTTCTCTTCCACATCTACAAGCGCATAGTCATCCCGGCCATGACACAGCACATAACGCCCACCAAGGGACGGCGAGGAAATTTTCTGGCAGTCAAACGGCAGCGTCGCCGCGACCTCAATCTTGCTGTCCTTGCGGTCAAAGACCGCCACATGCTTGCCTTCGACGATGAACGCGCAAGCATCATTGTTTAGCCACTGAAAATCCGAAATCCTTCCTGTCTTCGGAAGAAGAACCGGTTCTCCCTTGTCGATGTCGTATGCGAGGAACTTCTCCCCCTCCTCTCCCACCAGCATTTTACAGTCCGGCGCTCTTGGCCTCATGCTCCGATGAATCGGCAGGCTCATTTGCTGCAAATCGCCAGTTTTCAAATCCACGCGCAGCAGTTTGTTCTGATGATTGACCAGACAGGCATTGTCCGAAGCCAGGTAAACATTCGCGGAAAAATACGGAGCGAAGAACTGGCCGTATTTGGTGGCCTGTCGCTCATTCACGAATTTGAAGGCCGTCCAATCCACGTCAGCGACCCAAATGTCGCCGTCTTTGATGTGCATCGCGATGCTCCCGTTGTTGGTGAACGCTGGGGGCGATTCAACACCCATCGCGCCATCCTGCTTGCCATCCATGCCAAACCTCATGATGCCGCGCTCCGCCTGCACCATCAGGCAGTTCGAGTCCGGGTAGTAGAATATGCGCAAAGGGATGCCGCGCAGCCAGTTCCTAAACAGCAATTCGCCGCTGCTCATGTCATAGAGATCGCTTCCCACCAGCGCCAGCCAGCCAAGACGATTTGGGAGTGACGCAGCAGTTTTTCGAACTTCCTCCACCTTGGCCGGGTCCGGTTTAGCGAATTCCCAGCGCTGCGTTTGCTTTCGCCCGAAGAACCACCAAAAGGCAAAGAGACTGGTGCTCACAACCAGCACGGCGACAACCACCGCGTATTTGGGGAAGGCTTTGACGAAGCGCCAATTCATTGAGATTTATTCGGCTGTTTCCTCTTCCGAGAAGCCTTTGGGAGGCGTGATGCTGATCGATTCCACGAAAGATTCATTTTCCTGATGGTCTTGAAGTTCGCTGTCCGCTTCCTTCACCCATGCCACACGCTTGCCCTTGATGCCATTGAAGAGCGGACGCAGGCCACGTCCTTTCACGGTGACAAGGAATCCGCCAAACTCCATGTCGATGCACCCCGATTCAGGATCGTGGTTAAACCAAAGCAGATCAGAATAGCTGAAGCAGGTTTGCAGGCCGTTCTGGAATTGCAGTTCGAGGAAATGCTCCTGGATTCCCTCTCCGACCAGGATGGAGAAGAATTTGTCGCTGCCCTCGGTTTGAGGAAGCGGCTTCTCAGCCGCCTGCCTTGCCTTCAGAATTTCATCAATTTTGTCCGCCATAGTGCCTCATTTTCTGGTGATGACCGGACGCGGCGCGGTCTGTTTCGCCTTTGCTTCACTCATCTTTTTAGCCTGTTGTTCACCGCTTTTCCTAGCGCTTGCTGCTTTTTCCCGCTTCGCGTGCGCAGCCGCTCGCTCTGCGTTGTTATTGTGCAACGGCTTTACGTTGGTTGACCCCATCTTGACCACCTTGCCTTCGGGTGGCGGCGCTGACCTTCCGCGCACCTTGTCCGCCACTTTTTTGAAGTGGCTTGCCGCGGAATCGTATGCTTTTGCCATGCGGCTTTTCTGTCGGACCTTTTGCGCCTCAGACGCTTTCGGCTTTTCCTTGGCGGCATCCTGCCGCTTTGCTTCTCGGGTGGCTTTCAATTCTGCAACTCGGGACGCCGAATGCTCGCTTCGCTTCGGCAAGGTCTTGCCTTTAACACTCGCCCCCTTCGTCATCGCCGCAGGATGCCCCTTGGAGCGGCTTTTGCCATCCGCCCCGGCGAGGTTGCGGCGCATCTCAATATAGCCCTTCCACGACATGTCGTTTGGCTTTTGCAAAGTGGGGTCGGTTTTGCGCTGCTCCACAAGCTTCTCCACGAAGGTTCTGGAGCCGTCCACCCCTCTGCGGCTCTGGATGGTATCGCGCCACTGTCTTGCGCCAAGTTCGGTGCTCATGAATGCGGCAAGGTCTGCTGCGGAAAGGTCCGCAAGTTCCACCCCAGCCATTCGGGAAGACGAGATTCCAACCGCCTGCTGGAGTTCCTGGCGGTTGTCTGTGTAAATGCGAACAGTTTGCTTCCCACGACTGCACGACACATAAAATTGTTCGCGGGAACTCGCAACGAACGAATCTGAGCTTTGGGCAATGAGCACATCCCGGACGCTCTTGCTCTGGCTGGAATGTGAGGTCTGGCAGTAGCCATACGCAAAATGCCCATGGTTTGCCGCGAGCACCGCGCCGTTGCTGAGCACGATCTCGCCCCTTTTTCCGAACTTCTCCACTGTCAAGAGATTGCCATTGCTGAGGCGCTTTCCATTCTGGCTCTCGCCGTTTCGCGTGATGCGAATGCGGTCTCCCTTTGCCAAAGCGATTTCGCGTTCTTCGTACACGAGGAACTTGGCAGCTTCGCTCAAAGGCAAGGTGGCTTCTTCTCCTGATGGTGTGACCAGTTTCACACTGCCATCCTCCCGGCGTCCCGCTACCCGGAAGCTCGCACCCCGCATGATGCCTTTTGAATTCTGGTGAAATTGCACCACGAGTCCCGCCCGATAATTCTCCGGCAGGCGCCTTTCCGCCTCTTCCCAGGCCAGATTGTGATACTGGACCAATCGGCGCTCCGGGCCGAGCTGTCCCGCCGCTCGCCGCGCTTCACGAATCGCCGCCGTCACCTTTCCACTTTCCGCGTGCGTGGGAGACACGACCAGCGGAGGTGTTCCCTTTTTCCCGAGGGCGAGATAATCGGCCGCCAATTCGCGGTGGCGCTCTGCCTCACTCTCGATTTCGATGAATGCTCCGAGTGCTTCCAGCCTCCGAAAACCGGTTCTGATGTCACCCTTTGCGAGAGCTTCAATCGCTTTCTTGTAGTCCTCGATCTCCTGCCTTCGGATCTGTGTGACTTCCGCAACCCGGAGGCCCGCATGCTTTTGCAGCAGGCGGAAGGCATCGCCCCTTGCCACCGGTGCGTGCTGCGCGGTATCGCCGGTCAAGATGATGCGGGTCGAAGGCCCTGCCACTTCCATGATGTGCCACAAATCGCGCACCCCGAGGAGGCCAGCCTCATCCACCCAAATGACCTGCCCCTGTACCTGCTTTTGCAGCTTCTGATTCAGAAGAAGATGCGCGACCGTATCGGCACCTGCGAACCCTGCCTCCCGCAGGGTTTCTCGGGATGCCGCCGCCGACGGAGCAAAGGCGAAGAATTTGAGCCCTCTTGCTTCGATAGCTTTTGCCGCCTCCTGCATGAGCGTCGTTTTGCCGACCCCCGCCCCACCCCGAATCGCCATCACCTGGTCACGGCTGGAAAGAAGATGCTTCACGGCTGCCCGCTGCTCTTCCGAAAGCTTTTCGGAGAGCACCACTCTTCCCCTGCCGCCGAGCGGCATCGCCGAATTGCGCCCCGTGCGGACAAAGCCCACAAGAGCAATTTCCTCCGCTAAAACCTCTCGCATGGTGCATAGGTGCTGATCACCGACCTTCCGGCCAATCAACGCCCTGCGCTCAAATTCTGCCTTAATTTGCTGTGGCGTCACATCACCGGCACCGAACCGAAGCGCTGCCGCCAGAATGTGGCCGCGCTCCGCAACCGACTGCCTTTCAAAGAGCTTTGAGAGTGCGTGATCGACGGCCTCCGCAGCTGATACTCGCACCGCCCTGCCCGCCCCTCTATTATAGCAGACCTTTGAAATCTGGACCTTTTCATCATCCGTCAGCCGGACGCTCCACGCTGCCAGGAGGTCAGAAAAGCTCATCCCGTGCCGCTTTCCCTCGCGGCTGGCCGCCCCCAGACCATCCTTGGCCTTTGCGTCCTTGATCCCCATTTCATCCGCCAGCCGCTCAATCTGAGCGGTGCGCCGCGAGAATTTGGCAAGGACACTGGCAGGCATGTCTTGAATCTCCCAGCCGCCTTTTCGGCGTTCAATGCCATAGCCCATTTTGGAAAGCGAGGCCGCCAGCCGTGCATGAAACGCAGCCTCAGCATAGTGCGCCTCCCGTTTGATGGCCCCAAACTGGGCCGCTTTCCAGCGGCCTTCCACCCCATCAAAGGTGGCGTTGAAGGTGAAGCAGTGCGCGTGCAGGTGCGGGTCTGGAATACCCCCGACGGGCCGCGACGTGAAATGCACGAACTCTGCCCAAGCCAGATTGCCTGTGACACGGTTTTCCTCCGCCCCTTTCTTGCGGACCCGAGTTTCCGCCCTCTCCTCCAGTTCCGCCATGGTCTCGGCCACTGCCTGCCGGAACGCGGCCAGAACCTCTTTATCCTGTGTCAGGGCATAGAGCACCGAGAGACTTTTTGGCGCATGGAAATTGAGGTCATAGCCGACCCGGCGCCTGTCCTTTGTGCGCGGCGTCAGCTTCTGCCCTGTCACCGGATGCCGGTTCTCAACCAACGCCGCGAACTGCTCGCGGTCCACCTGCCCCTCAATGCCAAGCCTCGCAGCGGCTTTGCCATGCCATTTGCCAACGATCTCCTGGCCTTCCGAGTAGTAGTCTTCGCGTTTCAGGCCGTCCGCATAGTATTTGCGAGCTGCCGCCGCGCTGGTATGGGCCACGACTCTTAGCATTGTTTCAGATTACCATAATTTGCCCGCCAAATCCATTTTGCTGCCCGGTAGGCAGAACTTGCCTACTTGCAACCTCGCAAGCGGGCATTCTCGCTCTCCAGCAAGTATGCCTTCTACCTCGCGAGATTGCCACCTTGTTTGAATGCTTGCCAGCCAGCAGCAATGCAAGCCAGCGAGCCTGATTGCTGGCCTCCTTGCCACCTTGAAAGCTGGCGTTCTTGCGTGCGTGCTAGCTTGCTAGCAATATTGCAACAGTGTCTTCAGACATCTCCCCTAAGCAGTGCTTAGGCTGTCTTTTCCGCTCGCCCCAGGTCGGCTGAACGGCTAGGCTTTCAGCCGCCTCCCACTCCTACCGCATGGATGATTTCACTCTCGCCAAGCGTCCCCTGGACGCCTCCCAATCCACCCCAAAACCGAATTGGCCGGACGATGATGAGGCACTTTTGGAGTTGAGCCATGACGGCAAAAACTGCCCGCCCGAAAACTACTGGTGTCTCAAGGATGCGTTTGAAGGAGTGCAGATTTTCGGGGCAACGGGTTCTGGAAAGTCTTCCGGGAGCGGGCAGGCCATCGCAAGGGCATTCATGGAATCCAACCTTGGCGGACTGGTCCTGACCGCCAAAAGCGATGAAGTGCTGTCATGGCGGCGCTACGCCCAGGCTGCCGGACGTGAGTCAGATTTGCTCATTGTCGAGCCGGGCGGCCCCCACCGCTTCAACTTCCTTCGCTACGAGTTCAAGCGGCCCGGAACGGGGGCAGGGCATACCGAGAATCTGGTGAACCTCTTTTGCAGCGTGCTCGAAGCCGCCGAACGAAAGCAAGGGCAGGGAGGCGGGCAGGACGCCTACTGGCAGCGGACCCTCAAACAGCTCCTCCGTAACGCCATTGACCTTGCCGTCCTCGCCCTCGATGACATTGATCTTCCTTCCCTTTACCGCATCATCACTTCCGCCCCGCGTTCGGTCGAAGAGGCAGAAAATCCCGACTGGAAAAAGGTATCTGCCTGCGCCGCCCTCCTGGAGGTGGCGGCGGGCAGGGCGCATGAAAAGGGGCGGAGCAGTGATTTTGAGCTGACCCGCGACTTTTGGATGCGGGAATTTCCCTCGCTGGCCCCAGAAACCCGGTCCGTGATCGTCTCCACCTTCACCAGTATGGCCGACTGCTTCCTGCGGGGCCTGCTGCGGGATCTTTTTTGCACTGACCTCACATTCGGCCCTGAGGATTGTTTCAAGGGCAGGGTGATCCTTCTCAACCTCCCGGTGAAGGAGTTCAACGAGCTGGGACAGTTCGCCCAGGTGCTCTTCAAATTCATCTGGCAGCGAGCCGTCGAACGGAGGATTTCCGCAGGCACGTCCCGCGAAGCGGCACAGGCTGCGGCTCGCCCCGTCTTTCTTTGGGCGGACGAATCTCAGTTTTTCGTCAATTCCTACGATGCGCTTTTCCAAAGCACCGCTCGCAGTTCTCGCGCCTGCACCGTCTATTTGACCCAGAACCTCCCCAGCTACTTTTCCGCCTTTGGCGGACAGAATGCGCGGTCGGACGCCGAGAGCTTTTTGGGCAACCTCCAGACCAAGATTTTCCACGCGAACGGCGATCCCAATACCAACAACTGGGCTTCCGACTCAATCGGCAAAACCCGGCAAGCGCAATTCTACGGCGGGCTTTCCGAGGCACTGGCAAAGGGCGGGGCAATGAATCAGAGCGCCGGGGGCAGCATGGTCGTTGAATACGTTGTGCAACCACAGGAGTTCACCATGCTTCGCACCGGAGGCGCGGAATCGAACTTCCTGGCAGATGCAATCATTTTTCAGGGAGGGAGACGCTGGCTTGGCATGAAGAAAGGCGAGCCGGTCGCACAGAACCACATCCGCCATTCATTCCCCCAACGCTACTGAGTTCCACAATGAAAGACAGGCAGATCCAAACTTCAGGCCCGCTTCCGAGCGTTCCTCTCATCAGTCCGATTCTGCATTGGCTTGCCATACCGGCCATCGTCTTCCTGCGATCCGGTTTTGGATTCTCCTTCCTCAGCCCCAAAAGCGTTTTTCTCTCCTTCATCTGGGCTACTCTTTTGTTCGTCATCTACGCATGGAATGAGCAGGGCGCTTGGACGAAATATTGGGCCGTGGCAATGTTCGCCATCGGCGCTTCCTTGCTCTACATCCTTCACCTTGCGGTGGCTGTCCTCCGCGAAACCAGAAAACAAGGGCGCCACGATTTCTATTCCGGCACCTCGCATCTTTTGAGGCTTCCGGGCTTCTCGCAGAATCGGGGCAATGCGCGTTTTGAAACCCTGCTTCATCTATGGTTTGAACCGGCATTCGTATTCGTTGCTGCCACAGCACTTCGGGCATTCATGGGCGAGCAACGACTCTCCACTTGGCTGATCTTTGTCATGGCAGGCATGTGGCTGAAGGAATTCATCAACTACTGGTACGGGATCAGATCAGAGAAGAAGCACGGCGACATCATCGAGGACGCGGAGGAGAAAATGCCCGCTGGCGGCACCTTTACTGATGCCCCTCTGCCAAACGCAGGTGGCCGGAAACCACGCGCCAAACGCGCTCCGAACACGGCTCCAGACGAGAATGAAAGAGCCAGAGAGCAGCGATACGCGGAATTGCTCAGGCTGATGCCACCCCATCCGCCCTACGATGTTGAGCAGGCTGAACGCAATTATCGCGATCTCATCAAGGCTTTCCATCCCGACCCGAACTCTTCAGCAGCCGAGAACAATGAGAAGGCAGCGATGCTCAACGAAGCGATCGATTTCTTTCGCCAGAGGACATGAGCGCTTTTCTAAGCAGCCTTTTTTGAACCGGACTCGATGCAGATGCCCTTTAACGGTTGCCCGATTGATTCCCAGGCAGATTCGAGCTTGTGCTTGAAATTGTTCGAGACCCACTCAGCGATGAACTTGGTTGGAGCGCGGAATTTGAGCGTTTCATCCTGGAGACTAACCAGATGAAGTTTCTCCAACCAAGCCCGCACCTGCTCAGCGCCCTCGCGCTTGCGCATGATTTCAAGGACGTTCTCCCAGGCTTCCTCAAGTGGCGTTCGTTCAATGAGCGAAAGCTGAATCTCAGCCTTGGCCGGTGCCGCAACCGCCTCAGTTGAGGAACGCTTGTCCATGCGTTCCATCAACAGCATGTCTTTGCCCGCTACGGAACAGACCTTTTCGAGGCGCATTCCGGGAAGATTGTCCTTCTTTGCCAACTTTCGGAGGGTGCTCGCAAAATGCTTGTATTCCTGCTGTGATGCCGACTTTTGGTAGAGGTTTTTGAAGCTCTCCTTCCAGATGCCGCTCGGCCCGCCGGTGGCCTTGCGAGCATAAAGATACAGCCAGCGCTCCACGGTTCCCGGAATCTCAAAATAGCGCTTGTCCAGCGTGAGGACGTGAAAATCCTGGATGCTTTCAAACAGCCACTCCGCCAGCACGACCTCAATTCCGCGCACCTCGCCTTGCTCTTCTGTGATTTCCCATTCTGAAATCCATGAGAACTGCCTGATGCGGTTACGATTACGTTTCCCGGTCTCAGACCGAATCGTCGTCTGGATGCTCGTCATTTTGAGTCTATGAAGCACTTCCTTGAGTCGCGCATACGCCGTCCCATGTGGAGCAATGCCCAGCCAGGAAAAGAACTGATAAGGAGTGAAGTGAATTCTTCGTGAAGGCTCCAGCCCGGAGCGTTTCGCATCAATCCACTGCGAGATTGCGAAGATGAGCAAATCCTGGTCGAAGATTGTGGCTATTCCGTATTCAGCACTTCCTGTGATACGGACGGTCTCCGTAAGGCCGGTTTTGGCATCCACATACTGATGCTGAATTGGCTCCGTGCGGCCTGGAGTCAGGCTGAACCAGTTTCGGGCCATCAGATCAATCTGGTCTTTGGGAGCCACGTTTGCAGGGGAGGCGGTAAACCGCGCAAGGTCTTGATTTTCTATGATGCCACCCTCGATCTTCCTGCCCATTCAATGGGCATACCAGATTCGATGTTAAATAACAATATCGTGGTGCCAGCGACCTTCTGGATGATTTCGGCCTTTGGGACGAACACCCCTCGTGGTGCCAACAACCTTGAAATATCGGGGGGTTAGCGACCCTATCGCGGGGCCAGCGACCGGGTATCGGGGGGCTGGCGACTTTGCTATCGTGGGGTCAGCGACCTTCTATCGTGGCTCCAGCGACCAGAACACCTCTGCAAGCCAAGTAGCGCAAGGCTTTCGGCATCCATAAACCTTACTTAAACAAAGAATTAAAACACTTAAACCCGTCGGCAGGCGACGAGCCTTTTGGAGAGGCTCGCCTGCCGTCAGGCATTTGAGGGAAGAGCAGATCGCTATGAGCTGCGAGCAAGCTAGCAATCTTGCAAGCTGGCTGTGTTGCAAGTCTGCCACCATGTTCCATAAAAAGAGCCGATGCGCAGTCTGCTGGCTGACGAACAGTTCAGTGTTCGTGAACAGGCACTATCATGTGCCCATACATGATTTATGGACTTACAAATTCAAAGGGCGGCGTCGGCAAAACCACAATCGCGGTTCACCTTGCTGCATGGCTCGCCAAAAAGAAACGCAGCGTCACTTTCATCGACGCTGATCCGCAAAATTCGGCATCGCAATGGATTCGGGAGCTTGGCCTTCCCATCCGGCTGGAACTGATTTCAGAGCCGGAGGACATCGTTCAACGAGTGGCAAAACTCGCGGAAAACGCAGATGATGTAGTCATTGATGGACCGGCAGGTCTTTCCTCAACAACAAGGGCAGTCATGCTCCGTTCCGACCGCGTCTTTCTACCTTGCGGTCCTTCCATCCTGGATCTTCGCGCTGCTTCAAAAGCAGTGCAGTTGCTCCGCGAAGCGCAGAAGGCCAGAAGGGGAAAGCCAACCGGCGTGCTCATTCCAAACAAGCTTCAGAAGCGAGGCCGTCTCAGTCGCGAAATGCTAGGTGCTGCGAAGAAGCTGGGGATTGATGTTCTTGGCGGACTTTCCCAACGTCAGAGTTTCGCGGATGCAGCGGGGCAGGCGAAAGTTGTCTGGCAAATGGGAGCGTCAGCCTTGCTCGCGTCCCATGAAATGCAGCAGCTCATGAAGGAGATGACCCGTGGTTAAGCGCAGAACACTTGGCGATGGACTGACTCCAGAGGAGGAAGCGTTCCTCAATCCAGAAACACCAAAGCCCAAAGAGAAACCCAAGAAAACAACCCAGAGGAAGGAGGACGCCCCTATGCCCAGAACAGCACTCAAACAGGAAGCAGCTCCGCAGCCAGCATTCCAACCCACAACGCCCATCTTCAACCCGCAGGTCGCCATGTCAGGCGTCATGGCTCTCAACACGAGGATTTCAGCAGAGATCAGCACCGCGCTTTTGACTGCTTCCATGCAGCGAAAATTGCAGCGGCAGAACCCGTTCACTCAGCAGGACATCGTTGCCGAAGCACTTTCCGACTGGCTCCGCAAACACGGCTACATGCTCTGATTTTCGGCGCAAAACAGCGCCGGACCATTATACGGAAAATTATACGGTTGAGCCTCAAATTTGGGCAAAACCATGCTGCGGCACGCAACACGATGCAAAGGGGGAACCCCCGTTTTTCCTTGTGGCACAATGCTTTGCAACGCTCTGCAAACCCATGCAACACCCGCTTCCCGATTTAGGAAACCCTCGTTCTATCCATTGAACTACCGGGACGCGGGGAGACGGTCATTCCCACCGGAAACGGGCAGTTTCAACCGCGAGATTCAACAACGATGCCTCGTCAGCGCAAATTCACCGCGCCGCCGTCGAGCGCGTAACTCGTGCCGGTGGCGAAGGATGCCTCGTCGCTGCACAGGTAAAGCGCGAGGGCGGCGACCTCGTCAGGCTTCGCCATGCGGCCGATGGGCTGGGCTTCACTGAGCTTCTGGAACATCTCCTCCTCGCGGCCCGGATAGGTTTTGGCGAGGTAGCCGTCCACGAACGGCGTGTGGACGCGCGCGGGGGCGATGCAATTGCAGCGGATGCCGTCCTTGATGAAATCCTTGGCGATCGAGTAGGTCATCATCAGCACGGCGCCTTTCGTCATCGAATAGGCGAAGCGGTCAGCCAGCCCCATCTGCGCCGCGATGGAGCACATGTTGAGGATCACGCCGTTTTTCCGCGTCACCATGTGCGTCAACGCCGCCTGCGCGCAGGCATGCACGCCTTTGATGTTCACACGGTGCAGGCGGTCCATGTCCTCCTCGGTCGTGGTGAGTGCGGTGCCGATGTGGGCGATGCCGGCGTTGTTCACGAGGATGTCGATCTTGCCGTGCTTCGCCGCCACGGCGTCAAAAAGCGCCTTCACGCCGGCGAAATCGCCCACATCACAGGCGGTGGCGTTCGCGCTGCCGCCCGCGGCCTTGATCTGATCAGCGGTTTCCTGCGCGGATTCCTGCTTGAGGTCGAAAACCTCGACATGCGCGCCCTGTCTGGCAAAGAGAACGGCGATGGCCTGGCCGATGCCTGATCCGGCGCCGGTGATGATGACGGTTTTGTTTGCGAGCGAGAACATGGAAGCAGTTACAAGTTCAAGGTTGAAGGTTCAAAGTTGGGAAGCCGAAGAAGAACGGTCAAAAGAGGAAGTATTGAGCGACGAAACGGCAACTTGAAAACTTTAAACCTGAAACTTGGAACTTTGCCCCGCGCCACGCTCACAGATCAAACGGCGAACTTGGCGAACCTGCTTTCAAAGCGCTTTGGAATCACACACTGAATCTCCGCGCGGCCGGTTTCATAGTCCTCGCTGAGCACCTTGCCCTCCTGGTGGGCCAGGGCGACGAGGTCCATGCGATCCAACGGCAGGCTGAGCGTCAGGCGCACGACGCGGTCGATCATGAAGTCGTGCAGGCGGTGCAGCAGGTCGTCCATGCCCTGGCCGGTCTTGACGGAGATCGTCACCGCCGCTGGAAAAGCGCGTTTCAGCTCCAGCAGCCGCGTGTCATCGATCAAATCGACCTTGTTGAGCACCAGCAGGACTTTTTTTTCACCCGCGCCGAGTTCGGAGAGCACCTGGGTCGTGGTCTGGTGAAACTCCTGCGCCTGGGGTGAGCTGGCGTCGATGACGTGGATGAGGAAGTCAGCCTGGTTCGCCTCTTCCAGCGTGGCGCGGAAGGACTGCACCAGATCGTGCGGCAGATTGCGGATGAAACCGACGGTGTCGGTGACGAGCAACGGCTGGCCATCCGGCAGCTCCATGCGCCGCGTCGTGGTATCGAGCGTGGCGAAGAGTTTGTTCTCCACATAGGCATCCGCGGCGGTGAGCTTGTTGAGCAGCGATGATTTGCCGGCGTTGGTGTAGCCGACGATGGCCGCGTGCGGCACGGGGACGCGGCTGCGCTCCTTGCGCATCGTGTCGCGCTGCTTCTTCACCTCCTCAAGATCGGCGCGCAGCTTGTCGAGCCGTTTGCCGGCGAGGCGGCGGTCCACTTCGAGCTGGGTCTCCCCTTCACCACGCGCCGCGCCCGCGCCGCCCTGGCCGCCACCCGCGCCACCGCCCTGGCGGTCCAAGTGCGCCCACATGCGCGTCAGACGTGGAATCGAATACTCCAACCGTGCCAGCTCGACCTGCAAACGCGCCTCGCGCGTCTTCGCGCGCATGTTGAAGATGTCGAGGATGACCTCGTGGCGGTCGATCACACAGATGTCGCCCTCGCTTTCCCATGCGCGTTGCTGGGCGGGGCTGAGTTCGTTGTCCCAGATGATGCAGTCAGCGCCGATTTCCTTCGCCTGTTTCATCAGCTCCGCCGACTTGCCGCTGCCGATGAGGTGGCGGGCGGTGTGCTCGCGCGCATAGACGAGCTCGCAGCCGATGACTTCGATGCCGAGCGTGCCCACCAGCTCCCGCAGCTCTTCGAGCAGGTCTGCCGCATGCTGTTTCTCACGACGGTCGAAGTACGCGCCGATGAGGAAGGCGCGCTCGACCATGTTGGGCTTTTCACGGATGTCGAACATGTGGGGCGGAGCATGGCGAGCGGCGGCACGTTGCCAAGCCGCGTATTCCATGCCATGAACGTGGTCATGACCCGCCGACACGCCCTTTTTGCCACCCTCTGCCTCGGCCTCGCCGCCTGCGACTCGTCCGACACGACCGCGCTGCCGCTGAACCTTTATGAATGCGACGCCGGGGAGGCCGCGCTGCGGCATCTCATCGCCCAACTGCCCGGCCTGAATCCCGGCGTGGCGAAAAGTCACTCCATCGTGCTCGGCGAGATCAACCGCGACGGCATGACTCCCGCCTCCGACGGCTTCACCGCCCGTTTTGCTGATCTGAAGCTGAAATTCATCAATGCGATGAACTTGAAGGATGTTCCGCCGGATCACATCATCGCCGATTCCGAGACCCGGCTCGCCGCTTTTGTCCTGCAACTGCGCAAGCTCCGGCAAACCAGCGCCACGACGTGGCAGGCGGAGGTCGGCTGGAGTTACAAGAAGGAGTTTGGCCGGCTGAAACTGCGGCTGGAGACGAAAGATGGCAAAACGAGCGTGGTGGAGGCGGTGAAAGAGGAGGTTCCGTGAGCGCGGTAGAACGGAGAGAGGAACTTAAAATTCAGCCTTTGTCATTCCTTGCGCCCCCCGCCCTTCTGGCTATGACCAGCGGCGCAACTTGATGAAGAAAGCCCTCCTCGCCCTCGAAGACGGCCGGGTGTTTGAAGGCACGGCGTTCGGCGCCGAGGCCACGCACACCGGCGAAATCTGCTTTAACACCTCCATGACCGGCTACCAGGAGGTGCTCACCGATCCGTCCTACCGCGGCCAGATCGTGACGATGACTTACACGCAGATCGGCAACTACGGCGTGAACCCGCTCGACTTCGAGAGCGACCGCCCGCAGGTGCGCGGCTTCGTCATCGAGGAACTGTGCAACGTGCCGAGCAACTGGCGCAGCACGCAGGATCTCAGCTCGTGGCTCAAGGAATGGAACATCCCCGGCATCCAGGGCATCGACACGCGTGCGCTGACCAAGCATCTGCGCACCCGCGGCGCGATGCGCGCCATCATCACCTCCGAGGTGCTCAATCATGAAGAGTCGGTGAAGCTCGCCGCCAGCAGCGCGCCGATGGAAGGCAGCGACTTCGTGAAGGAAGTCACCACGCCGAAGCCTTATCTCTGGGACCCCGAGGACCAGGAAAGCCGCGACTGGGACATCCCCAGCCCCTCACAACATCGCGAAGGTGGCCCCACTGGTGCGTTTCACGCACTGAAGCCCGCGAAGCATCACATCGTGGCCTACGACTTCGGCGTGAAACGCAACATCCTGCGCCGCCTGCGTCAGGCCGGCTTCCGTGTCGATGTCGTTCCCGCGACGACCAGCGCGAAGGATGTGCTCGCCAAAAATCCCGACGGCATCTTCCTCTCCAACGGCCCCGGCGACCCCGCCGCGCTCGATTACATCCACAAGGAGGTGAAGCAGCTCATCGGTGTGAAGCCGATCTTCGCCATCTGCCTCGGCCATCAGATTCTCGGCCACGCGTATGGCGGGAAGACCTTCAAACTGAAATTCGGCCACCGTGGCGGCAACCAGCCGGTGAAAGACCTGCGCAACGGCCAGGTCGCCATCACCAGCCAGAACCACGGCTTCGCCATCGACCCGTCATCGCTGCCCGGCAACGTCGAGGTCACGCACATCAACCTCAATGACGGCACTGTCGAGGGCATGCGCCACCGCGAAGCCCCTGTGCTCAGCGTGCAATACCATCCCGAGGCCGCCCCCGGCCCGCACGACGCGAAGTACTTCTTCGCCGAATTCGCCGCGATGATCGATAAGGGGCGCTGAGCCGGTTGGTCAGAGCAGGATTGGCCGAAAAGGAGAAAAGAAGGAAAAGAGATCTCTTTTCTTCTCTTGTCTCTTTTTCGGCCATCTCTCAGGCAAGGAAGGCTTTTCCAGCCCATGACCTACGCCGCCTTGCGGTCAATGCGCTTGCGCATGAGCGGGGCGCGCTCTCCTTTGACGACACCTTCGTTGATGGTGACGCCGCGCACGTCCATGCGGCTGGGCACGTCATACATGACGTCGAGCATGATGCGCTCAAAAATGCTGCGCAGGCCGCGCGCGCCGGTGCCACGCTCGACGGCCTCCTTTGCCATGGCGAGCATGGCGTCGCGGGTGATGGAAAGCTCGACCCCGTCCATGTGCAGGAGTTTGGAGAACTGCTTGGTGAGCGCGTTTTTCGGCTCCGTGAGCACACGCATGAGCTCCTGCTCGGTCAGCGCCTCCAGCGCGCAGACGACCGGCAGACGGCCGATGAATTCAGGAATCAAACCAAAGGCCAGCAAATCCTCCGGCTCCACGCCGGGCTTCGCCCTGGCGGATTCCGCGGCTGCCGTCTCACGGGAGACGGCAAAGCCCATCGTTTTCCGCCCGAGGCGGCGTTCGATGATTTTTTCGAGGCCGACGAAGGCTCCGCCGCAGATGAAGAGGATGTTCTCCGTGTTCACCTGGATGTATTCCTGCTGCGGATGCTTGCGCCCGCCCTGCGGCGGCACATTGCAGACCGTGCCCTCGATGATTTTCAGCAGCGCCTGCTGCACGCCTTCGCCGGAGACATCACGCGTGATGCTGACGTTCTCGGTCTTGCGGCCGATCTTGTCGATCTCGTCGATGTAAACGATGCCGACCTCGGCACGCGCGACATCGTAATCCGCGGCCTGGAGCAGGCGCAGGATGATGTTCTCCACGTCCTCGCCCACATAGCCGGCCTCGGTGAGCGTGGTGGCATCAGCGATGCTGAAGGGCACGTTGAGGATTTTCGCGAGGGTCTTGGCCAGCAGCGTCTTGCCGCAGCCGGTGGGGCCGATGAGCAGCACGTTGCTCTTCTCGATCTCGACATCGTGCGGATCCGGCAGCGTGGCGGCGATTTTTTTCTGCGCGCCGCCGCGCGCGGCCCGCTGCTGCGCATGGAGGATGCGCTTGTAATGATTATGCACCGCGACGCTGAGCACCTTCTTCGCCTGCGGCTGGCCGATGACATGCTGGTCGAGCAGCGCCGCGATGTCCGCCGGGCGCGGCACGAGCAGCGAGCCTCCGCCGCTGTCCGTCTCCTGCGCGGACTCCTTGTCGAGGATGTTTTTGCAGACGTGGATGCAGTTGTCGCAGATGTACACCCCCGGCCCGGCGATGAGCTTCTTCACTTCCGCGTGGCTTTTGCCGCAGAAGGAGCAGAGGGTGACGTTGGAGCCGCGAGCCATGTTGTTTGGAGGTGGTTGAATGTCGCACGGAGGCGTGCCGCGCGTCAAGGTGCCGCTTCAAGGGAACGCAAAACAACACGGCCCCTGTCATCACGACCGTATGTGGCGCGGATCCGCGTTCCGGCGGGCATTTTCCGGCTCAAAACACCCTCCCGCGCCGCCCACGCGTCTGAATCCACCCTGTCCAACCGCTCGAACGACGTGATGCCGAGACCGTGGATGACCGCTCCGGGCGGCACCTCCCCGTCATCCATGAACCATGCCTGCGGCACGATGCGCGTCAACTCCTCGAAATGCGCCTGCCGCAGTTCATTGCGCCAGAACGAGCGCAGCGCCGGCAAATGCAGCAACGCGTGCTCCTGCGAAACGGCCACAAAGGCCGGCTCCCCGCCCCGCAGCCTCATCCCCTCTGGCGTGAGGTCAAAGTCGAGTCCGAAGGTTCCGGCGACGACGTCCAGCGGCCCGGCGGGCATCCAGCGCGTCAAAAACCGCCCCAAATCCCCCGCGACACGTCCTTTCGTGACGCGTGCGTGCAACACCTCGCGGGCTGCGGCCCACCGCGCGACACGGTAGCCCGCCGACTCGACCGCGGCATGCGACAAGGCTGGCAGAAGATCATCAGGGATCATTTTCGGGTGTGTCCTAGCCGTGGAATACGCCGGATTCAAAACGAGAGATTGCACCGGCGTCACGATGGAGGACATTTTCCGCTGATGTCACGCCTTCCACACCGTTCCGGCCCGCCCGCCGCCTCCGCACGGGGCGCGCGCGGCTTTTCGCTACTGGAGCTGCTCGTGGTCGTCACCATCATCGCCATCATGTGCGGCCTGGTCATTGCCAGCCACGGCGGCGGGCACCGCGAGGCGATGCGGCGCGTGGTCGATCAGCGCAATGCGCAGGAGATCGTCTCACTCGGCGTAAGCGCCACGATGGCAGGCGCGGATTTCGTGGTGGAGGGGGACAAGCGGGCCACGGTGGACAAGCTCATTGCCGGCACGGTGGGCCAGGACGGCATCTGGAAGGGCAAAACCTTCCGCCTCGGCGGCATCGACGAGCATCGCCTGCCGGGCGCGCTCGCCTTTGTGAAGTTCGAGGCCGGGCTGCTGCTCTACGAACCGGCCGGCGGCCAGCTTTGAGCCGCTTCAGTCCGCTTTGACCTCAAGCTGCAAAGTGGCGGGCTGCTTCAAAGCCGCGCTGCCATCCTCCGCCCCCGGCTCATCGGGAAAAAGCACCACGATCTCGCGGATGCCGCCCTGCTCGAGGTCTTGCTGCTCCTTGAGCACCCACGCCCGGACAAATTTCGCCACGGAGAGCCGCGCCGCCTCACGCACGCTTTTGATCTTGCCCGGAGTCGCGGCGCGTTTTTCCAGCAGGGCCGTCAGCCCCTTCTCCAGCTCGGAGAGGTTCTCCGCCGCGTTGAAGCGCAGCCAGCCCGCCGCCGATTTTTTCTCCATCGTCTCCGTGCGGATCGCCGGCGGCAGGGACGGCCTGATTCCCGGCGCGACCACCACACAGCGCCCGTCCTTCACGTTCAGGCTCCAGTCATCCGACAGTTTCAAATGGTAGCGGAACACCACCATCGCACGGATCTCCGACTCCGTGGTGCCGAGATAAACCACGTCAAAGAGCGTCTTCGAGTCGAACTTCGTCACCGTCTCCTCCGACTCCAGCGTCGCCAGCTCCAGCACATCCCCGTTCGTGGAGGCGATGCGCCGCACGCTCTCGCGGAAGACCTCCGTGATGCTGCGCTGCTGGAAATGCTCCATCAGCCACTTCAGGCCGAAACCGGAATCCATCATCTTCCACACCACGATTCCGGCGATGGCCGCCACCGCCAGCAGTGTCAGAGACATCACGGCAAGACAACCAGGTCCGCGACGCGGAGCGTGGCCGGAGGCTGTGTTCGTTTCAGTCATGCGTCATCTGCGGCAGTGCGGGCAACATGCGCCGCGCTTTGCCGCTGCCAAACACTAATCCGTGAAAGCCCCTCTTGACGTTTTGTCACAAAACCTGTCAGACTCCGCCGCGATGAAAACATCTTTCGCGCTCACCGTCGCCCTGCTGGCCTGCCTTGCGGCCGCCCCTTCCGTCCTCTCCCAGCAACCCGCTGAAAGCGGCCCCGCCGCCGACGCGCCGCCCACGCCGGAACAGAAGGCGGCCCGGATCAAGAAAATCAGCGAGGAGATCGAAAAGTTCGGCTGGACCCGCCAGGGATCTGGCAAGATCGGCTCCCTCGCCCAGATCCTCATCCCGCCAGGCTATCGTTTCACCGACGGCAAGGGAGCCGGCAGGATGCTGGAATTTTACGGCAACCCTCCCTCCGACCGCTATCTGGGACTGCTGGCGACGGAAAATTTCCAGGAGCACAGCATCATCTTTGAATTCGATGACGTGGGCTATGTGAAGGACGACGAAAAGAACGATTTGAAAGCCGACGAGCTGCTGGCGTCCATGCAGGAAGGGCAGGTGGCTGACAATGAACGCCGGAAGCAAATGGGTCTCGACGAGCTCGAGATCACCGGCTGGGCCGTGCCGCCGCACTTCAACGACCGGACCAAAAATCTCGAATGGGCCTTGAAGCTCAGGTCAAAAGCCACCGGAGGAGTGACCATCAATCACAACACCCGTGTCCTTGGCCGCAACGGCGTGATGGAAGTCACCCTGCTTTGCTCCCCGGAGGAGCTGGAGCCCCTGTTGCCAGGCTACCAGAAAATCCTCGAAGGCTTCTCCTACACCGAGGGCCAGCGCTACGCCGAATTTCGCGAAGGGGACAAGGTGGCCAAATACGGCCTCACCGCGCTCATCGCCGGCACGGGGGCCTTTGCCGCCGCGAAGATGGGGCTGTTTGCCAAGCTCAGCGGTTTCATCGCCAAACTGGGCAAGGCGGCGATCCTGCTCGTCATCGGCGTCCTCGCCGCGATCAAAAAACTCTTCGGCAGTCTTTTCGGCGCCCGCCAGCCTCCCCGCGAATAGCGCATGACCGACGGCCAGACGCTGTTCGCAGTCTTCGCGCTGCTCTACCTCGCCGAGTGCCTGCGCCTCGTGTCGTCCACCACCTGGATGGCCGCAGGGCCGGGCGGGCGGGGATGGACTGTGATTCGTCCATGGTCACGGCTGCACGTCGGTGGCGGTTCGCCGCTGTTGCTGTCGGCCCTGCCACCCATGCAGGCGCATGTGACGGCGCTGCCGTGGCTCTTTGTGCCGGAACAGGATTTTTTGAAGGTGCGCCTGGGCGACGGGATGACCGCGCGCATTGCGTGGGACAGGCTCGGCCCGCGCGTTGAAGGCGCCGGTCTTCACCTTGATCCCGGCACACACCTCCGCATGCCGTCGGAAGCGCTGGCGGAAATCTGGAGGCGACGCCTTGCCGAATGGCGCGAGCTGCCAGCCGACGAACGCCGCGCGGCCTTCCTCAAGCATGCCCGTGCATCACTCGACACCAAGGCCGCCGCCAGGACTGCCGCTGATGCCGCGCAACGCACACGAATGCCGCGCATCATCGCCACCACGCATTTCATCTGGTGCTTCGGCGTCATCAGCGCGGCATACCACCGCTTTGGCGACAGCCTCGTCGTGTTGGCTTCCGCAGGCGTGTTGTTTCTGCTGCAAATCGCGCAGGCGTGGCTGTTCCTCCGCGCCACACTGCCCGTCAAATCACTCATCCCGCACCGTCGCTGGCGCGCGCTGGGCATCGCCCTCCTGCCCCAGCTCGCCATGCGCGCCGCAGACGCCATCAGCCTCGCCGGCAATGAGGAGCCGCCGCACCCGCTCGCCTGGCGCGGCCTGCTGGGCGGCGAATCCTGGCTCCGGCATGCCCGCCGCTTCTGGCGTGAGACACGCTATCATCCCGGCTGGACTCGGGACAACTCTCTGACACCCGAAGCGGAGGCATTGAAGGCGTTCTTCTGCCTCGAAGGTGTCGTCGGAAGCGATTATGACCCGCCTCCGGGCGCGAAGCTGCCCGTCTGCCCGCGCTGCAATGCCGAGTATCAAACCGGCATCACCCTCTGCAAAGACTGCGGCGGCGTGGAGTTGCGGACTCCCATGCCCGGCTCCGTCTGAGAAACCGGAGAGACGCCTATCCTCCCGCCGTGATCTGCACGATCTCGATCACGTCACCATCATTCACCGCCGCTGAATCGATCTCACGCGGCAGCAGGGCGGTCTGATTCTGCTCCACCACCACGGGTTTGCCGGCCAGGCCGGCGGCCTCCAGCAGCGAACGCACGGACTGAGGCGCTGTCAGCTCCCGTTTTTCTCCATTCAAAGTGATCGTCATGTCGTTGGATCGTGATTGAAAAATTACGCCATCATCGTCGCCAGGATCGAAGCATCCCAGTCCTTCCAAACAGGATCAAGGCCGCGTTCGCGCAGCATCTCCGCCACGCCATGTGCAGAACGTTCGTCCGCGACGCCGAACTGGCCTTCGGCGCGGCCGGCTTCCTCCTTGGATTCAATTTCCACACGCCGCCCGCGCACGGTGAGGTGCAGATCGTCGTTCCCGGCGCCGGTATAGCCGCCGGGCTCGGTGTGGCTGCCAGCGCTCATCGTCGTCACCCCCAGCGGGGCGAGCGCGTCGCGCAACGGCGCGGACTCGCGCGTGCTCAAAACGACGCCCACCTCGGGGAACGTGATGCGGAACGCGCAGATCGTCTGCACCAGCGCCCAGTCCGGGAAATCTGTCATCGGTGCGAACCCGCCCGCCGCAGGCCGCAGACGTGGGAACGACACGGTGAAGGTCGATTTCCAGCAGTGTTTGTACAGATGCTCCAGATGCGCGGCCAGGCGCAGCGCCTCCAGTCGCCAGTCCCCCAAACCAAACAACGCGCCGACGCCGATCCTGCGGAAACCGCCTTCATAACCGCGCTCCGGGCATGCCAGACGCCAGTCGAAGTCCTTCTTCGGCCCCGCCGTGTGCATTTGCTCGTAAACGGCGCGGTCATACGTCTCCTGATACACCACGAGACCTTCCGCGCCCGCCCTGACCATGCGCGCATATTCCGGCGCCTCCATCGGCCCGACCTCGATGCTGATCGAGGGGACAAAATCGCGCAACGCGCGAATGCACTCCTCAAGGTAGCCGTCGCTGACGAACCTGGGATGCTCGCCCGCCACGAGAAGAATGCTGCGAAAGCCCTGCGCCACCAGATGCCGCGCCTCGCGCACGACGTGTTCGACGGTCAGCGTCACGCGCAGGATCGCGTTGTTGTCCCTGGAAAAGCCGCAGTAGCTGCAGTTGTTCACGCATTCATTCGAGACATACAGGGGCGCGAACAGCCGCATCGTCCTGCCAAAATTCCGCCGTGTGATGATCTGCGACTCGCGCGCCATCGCCTCGACCTGCGCCGGTGCCTTCGGCTCCAGCAACGCCGCAAAGCGCTCCATCAACGGCGTTTTGCGCGCCGGGAGGGCATCGAGCGTGGAAATGAAGGAGGTTTGCATCTGGGCTGCCCTGGATAATCCGCAATCCGGCGTCTGCAACGCGCAATCACCCCACATACTGCGTGATGAACACCTCGTTCCCCTCCGCGTCACGGAAGATGCCCAGCAGGACGGGATCTCCCTCGCGCTGCCGGGGCGGTTGCAGGATCCTCGCTCCGGCCTCCGCGATCCTCTCCGCCATCACCAGCACGTCCTCGTATTGAAAACTCAGGCCCGTGGGATTGCGCGAGCCGTCGTGGCCGCCGTGCAGCGCGATGATGGCGTCGCCATGACGCAGCTCGGTCCAGAAATCGCTCACAAACACCTCTTCGAGGCCGATCACATCGCGGTAAAAGGCCACGGCGCGCCGCATGTCGGCCGCCATCAACATGAACTTCACTTTTTCGGGCTTCATGGCGGCAAAACTGCCCGCGCATGGCGGAACCGCAAGCGCCCCTCTTGGCGGAAAGCCGTTTCGCGCTACCATCGGCGCATGCTGAAGAACATCATCATCCTGGTTCTCGCCTCCGCGCTGGCGGCGCTGCTCATCCCGCGCCGCGCGGAGCCTCCACCACCACATCCCGCCGTCGCCGCGCCTCTGCCCGTCATCACGCCCCCTCCCCCCGTCGTCACCCCGCCTCCGCCGCGCTTCCAGGCGCTGCGCGCATTGCTCGGCGAAGCCCGTGCCAAACCCGCGCTCGCGGGCGCGGCCATCGGCTTCTGCCTCATTGACTCGCAAGGTGACAGCGTGATGGAGGACAACGCGCAGACCGCCTTCATCCCCGCCTCCAGCCTCAAAACGCTCACCACGGCCACCGCGCTCGAAGTTCTCGGCCCCGATTTCCGCTTCACCACGACGCTGAAATCCACCGCCCCCATTGAAGCAGGCGTTATTCGCGGAGATCTCGTCATCATCGGCGGCGGTGATCCGATGCTGGCGATGGCCGACTTGCAGGCGTGGGCGGATGAATTGAAAAAACTCGGCCTGAGCATGATCACCGGGCGGGTTCGCGCTGATGCGCGCATTTTCCCAGGCAGCCTTTACGGCGACTTCTGGAACTGGGGCGACATCGGCAACGGCTACGGCAGCGGCGTGTGCGGCCTGAACCTCAATCACAACCGTTACACGCTCGCCTTTCGTGCCGGCGGGAGCGTGGGCGCGCCAGCCACACTGCTGGGCATCAGTGTTGACGTGCCCGATGTCGATTGGAGCAACGAAGTCACGACCGGCTCAAAAGATTCCGGCGACGGAGTGGTCATCCACGGCGGTGAAATGACAAACGTGATCCATCTGCGCGGCACCGTGCCCCTCGGCGCGGAGAAATTCAGTGTCAGCGGCGCGGCGCCTGATCCCGCGCGCTTCGCCACCCATTGCTTGACCAAGATGCTTGCGGCCCAAGGCATCCGGATCGGCAAAACCAAAATCGACCATGCAGAACCCAAGCGCGAACTGCTGAAACACGAATCACCACCTCTGATCGACATTGTCACGAGCATCCACGCGTCTTCCGACAATCACGAGACCGAATGCGTCTTCCGCATGCTCGGCGTGAAGGCCGGCAAAGCGCCCGATGTCGTCATTCGCGAACACTGGAAACCTCGTGGCCTCGATTTCACCGGCCTGCGCATGGAAGACGGCTGCGGACTGGCCCGCGCCGACTTCATCCGCCCGCTCGATCTCGCGCGATTGCAGTTTCTCGCAGGAAAGGGGCCGCAGGGCGCCGCCTACAAGGAATCGCTGCTCACCGAGGGCGGCTTGAAATGGAAAGGTGGTGCGATGTCCGGCGTGCGCACGGTCACCGGCTTCGTCACGGGCAAATCTGGTGTGGAGTTCTGCTTCGCCTTCATGGTGAATCATTACGCCGCTGGCAAAGCCGTCTCCGAGCTCCATCAGCGCATGATGGATGCGATGCTGGATCTTTGAGCGCGCCGCCAATTCCAGGCTTGCCAGCGTGAGAAACATCACCGCATCATGCCGCATGCTCCGCGCCTTGATTTTCATCGCGTCTCTCGCCACGGCACACGCGCAGTGGACCACCTCCCGCGTCCACGGTTCGCCGGAGACGCCGAAACCCTTCGTGCCGGAGCAGGTGTTCACGCGGATCACGTTGAACGACGCGCTGGAAATGATCGCGGTGCCGGGCGCAGGGCGCTTTGCCGCCGTGGAGAACAACGGGAAGATATGGACCTTCGCGGACACGCCGGACGCCACCACGAAAGACCTGCTCATCGACCTCAAGCCCGGTCATCCGGAGTTCAGTCACGCCTACGGCATCGCCTTTCATCCGAAGTGGCGGGAGAACGGCCTCGTCTTCGTCACTTATGTGAACGGGGACAAAATCCCCGACGGCAGCAAGCTCTCGCGCTTCAAGCTCAGCCGGCAGGAACCGCCCGTGCTCGACCCGAAATCTGAAACCGTGCTTCTCACCTGGCTGAGCGGCGGACACAACGGCGCCTCGATCCAGTTCGGCCCCGACGGCATGCTCTACTGCTCCACCGGCGACGCAGAAGCCCCTTCTCCTCCTGATTCCCTCAAGACGGGCCAGGATTTGAGCGACTTGCTTTCCTCCATCCTCCGCATCGACGTGGATCACGGGGAAGACGGCAGGGCGTATGCCAATCCGCAGGACAATCCATTCCTCACCACACCGGATGCCCGCCCGGAGATTTACGCCTTCGGCTTCCGCAATCCATGGAAGATCAGCTTCGACAAAAAAGGCCGCCTCTGGTGCGGCGACGTGGGCTGGGAGCTGTGGGAGATGATTCATCTCGTGCCGAAAGGCGGCAACCACGGCTGGAGCGCGATGGAAGCCAGCCAGCCCATCATGCCGGAGACAAAAGGCCCCGGTGACATCATCCCGCCCGTCGCGGCGCATCCGCACACCGAAGCCGCGAGCATCACCGGCGGTTATGTTTATCACGGCAGCCGTTTTCCTGAATTGCACGACGCCTACATCTACGGTGACTACGAAACCGGCAAGATCTGGGCGCTGTGGCACGACGGGGGTCAGTTCACACGCCGCGAGGAGATCGCCGACACGCCGCACAAGATCGTCACCTTCGGCCTCAGCGGGGATGGGGAGATTTATTGGATGAACTGGGAGAAAGACACTCGCGTTTACCGCCTTGGCAGAAATCCCGCCGTCGGCAAACCAAGCCAGTTTCCGCGCAAACTCAGCGAAACCGGCCTTTTCACCGACACGACAAAGCAAACACCCGCCGCAGGCGTTTTGCCCTTCGAGATCGCGGAACCGATGTGGCAGGATGGAGCTGGCGCGAGCCGTTTTGTGGCGCTGCCAGACGGAGAGCGAATCAAAACCATCCTCAGCGGCAATCCCGCGAAGCCCAACTTCACGGTGGCCTGGCCTGCCGATGCCGTGCTGGCCCGCACGATCACCCTTCGCCAAAAACGTGTCGAAACCCAGGTGCTGCATTTCGATGGCGAGACCTGGAACGGTTGCTCCTACCGCTGGAACGACGCCGGAACGGACGCGCAACTCATCGGCGCGGATGGTGAGGAATTCACCATCGACAGGCAGCCCTGGCGCGCCCACGGCCGCGCCGAATGCGCTCGCTGCCACAACAACTGGAGCGGCTTCGCGCTTGGCTTCCAGCCGGACCAGCTTGTCAGCATCGGCGGCAGACGGGCAGATGAAGCCTCCGGGATCTTCGACGGCCCGTTCTTCGAGCGGCTCAAAAACCGCCTCGTCCCCAGCCATGATGAACAAGCAGCGCTCGAAGACCGCGCCCGCTCGTGGCTGCACGCGAACTGCGCTCATTGCCATCGGCGCCACGGCGGCGGCAGCGTGCAGCTCATGGTGAACGCCGATCTGCCAACGGCAGAGACGATGATGTTTGATGAAAAGCCGGTGCGTGGTGATCTGGCGCTGGCTGATGCCCGTGTCATCTCCCCCGGCCACCCGCAACAGAGCGTCCTGCTGGCCCGCATCGCGCGCAGCGGCAGCGGTCACATGCCGATGATTGGAGCCCGCGAGGTCGATCCGCACGGTTTCAGACTGCTGTGGGATTGGATCGCCGGGGAGGCGACGAATCGTCGCCCCTCCAGAGCAGAGTCCCCCTCTGACGCCTTGCTGCTCGCGAACGCGATCCGCAAGAACGAGGCAAAGTTTGACGCCGCGCTTGCGAGGCACGCCAATCCCGAGATCGCCTGCTACTTCGAATGCTTCCTGCCACACGAGCAGCGTGTGAAGACCCTCGGCATGAATTTCGACGTGAAGAAGCTCCTCGCCGCGAGAGGTGACGCGAGGCGCGGCTCCGAACTCGTCAGCATGACCGGCAAAATGGCCGCCTGCCTCGCCTGCCACATCATCAACGGCGCAGGCCGGGATTTCGGCCCGGACTTGAGCAAGGTCGGCGCACGGCTCACCCGCGAGCAGATTCTCCAAAGCCTGCATCAGCCTTCCAAGGCCATCGCAAAAGGTTACGAGACGTGGACGCTCACGCTGAAAGACGGCGGTGTGCAAACCGGCTTCGTTGTCAGCCCAGGAGACACGGCCGTGACGCTCAAACTGCCCGCCGGACAGGCTCAAACCTTCAACCGCGCCCAGATCAAAAGCCAGAAAGTCGAGCCGGTGTCCCTGATGCCCGAAGGCCTGCTGCAAGCCATGACCGGGCAGGAGGCGGCCGATGTGATCGCGTTTTTGAGCGCCTTGAAGTAGTCTTGTTGCTTCGCAACAAGCTCCATGATCCAGTTGCGAAGCAACTGGACTACTTCCCCCACTCATGCACACGACACCCGTCACCTGTCCGAGTTGTTTCCAGGAATTCACGGTTCCCGCGCCGTCGCTTGACGAAGTTCCATGTGACGTGGACTACGACTGCGAGGTGTGCTGCCGTCCGTTGCGCATCTATTTCGAGGAGACGGATGGGGCGGTGACGGGGACGGCTTACGGACTCGGTGATGGAGGCCCGCTGGGGTGAGTGCCGGCACGCTTGACCGCCTGACATTCTGGCAATCTCAAGTTTTTCAGCATGTCCGCGTCATTTACGGGTTTTCGCAGAGATTGCATTTGGATGTTTGCAAAAACAGAAGTTGTCGTTACTCTCGAAAAATCCCGCTGCCAGGAGTCTGGTGGATGGGAACCTAACACAAACTGGTTAACACCCACACACATGAAAATCGCTATCCTCACCCTCATCGCGGCCTCCGCCGTGCTCAGCTCCTGCCAGCAGACCCCTCCTCCGCCCCCGCCGCCCCCGGTCGTCGGCAAGTAAGTGACCAGCCGCCACATGCGGGCGGCATCCAACCTTACCATTGCTCACTGACATGATCCGTCTTGCCACCATCCTCCTCGCCGCGTCCTCGATGCTTCTCGCATCCTGCGCGACGAAGAAGGACTGCGCGACGTGCGACTCCAAGGCAAAAGCCTGCTGCTCGAAAGACAGCAAGGCCTGCTGCAAGGACGGGCACAAGCACTAGTCGGCCAGGAAACTGAATCCACGCCGCCGTTCCCCGCCCAACCGGGGGACGGCGGCTTTTTTGTTGGCCGCTGGATACTTGATCTGCTCTCATCATGGTGGTCCCCGTTATCCATTCGATGTCCAGCATCCAGCATCCAGCATCCAGCGGCCAGTCGTGCCTGCTCGCCCTCGAATCCTCCTGCGACGAGACCGCCGCCGCGATCTGTACACTGGAAGGCGAGTTGATCGCCAGCCGCATCGCCTCGCAAATCGACATTCACCGCCAGTATGGCGGCGTCGTCCCGGAAGTGGCCTCGAGAAACCACATCCTGCATGCGCGGCCGTTGGTGCGGCAGGTTCTGGCGGATGCGGGCAAAACACTGGGCGACATGGCCGCATTCGCAGCCACGAGCGGCCCGGGTCTCGTCAGCTCGCTGCTGATTGGCACGTCGCTGGCCAAGGCTCTCGCCCTGGCGGAGAACAAGCCGTTTCTCGCCGTGAATCACATGGAGGGCCATCTGCTCTCGCCTTTCATGAATGGCACCGGCCCCGTGCGCCCTTGCGTCGCCCTCATCGTCAGCGGCGGCCACACCATGCTCGTGCGCGTGCATGGCATCGGGCGGTATGAATTGCTCGGACGCACACGCGATGACGCGGCTGGGGAGGCCTTCGACAAAGTGGCAAAAATGATCGGCCTCCCCTACCCCGGCGGCCCGGAGATCGACAAACTCGCGCGACAGGGCGATCCGCAGGCGTTCGCGTTTCCACGCAGCTTCCTCGATGGCAGGAGCCTGGAGTTCAGCTTCAGCGGACTGAAGACGGCTGTACTCTACGAACTGCCAAAGCTCGATTTGAAGAACGCGCAAACGCTCGCTGACCTCAGTGCCAGCGTGCAGACTGCGATCATCGAGGTGCTGGTGGAAAAGCTCGTGCTCTCGGCGAAACGCAGCGACGAGCCGCTCGTCACCGTCAGCGGTGGCGTGAGCTGCAACCGCGGCCTGCGCGACGCCCTGACTGCGCGCTGCGCCAGAGAAGGACTGCAACTGCTGCTCGCACGGCCCGATCTTTGCACCGACAATGCGGGCATGATCGCCTTCGCAGCCGTGCAACGCTTCAATGCCGGCCACACCTCGCCACTGGAGGCGGATGTGGATCCCAATCTCCCGCTGGCCGGCTGAATCCCCCCATTCTCATGCGCACGTTCGTTCTGGTTCTTCTCATCACAGGAATGCTTCACGCCGGCGACTGGCCGCAGTTCCTCGGCCCCCAACGCAACTGCACCGCGCAGGGCGAGGCGGCTCTCACCGGCGCCACGGATCCGGAAATCCTCTGGAACCGCAAGCTCGGCAGCGGCCACGCCGGGCCGGTCGTGGTGAAGAAGCATGTCATCGTGTTTCATCGCCAGAACGACGAAATGATCACCGAGGCGCTCGACGCCGCCGATGGCAGGCCGCTGTGGAAGCAGAGTTACAAGACGGACTACCGCGACAGCTTCGGCTTCGACAACGGCCCGCGCGCAACGCCCTGCGTCACGGACGGCAAAATCATCACGCACGGCCCGGAAGGCATCATGCAGGCGCTCGATTTTGAATCAGGCAAGTTGCTGTGGAGCTACGACACCGTGGCCGAGATTGAGTCACCGCAGGGGTTTTTCGGCCGCGCCTGTTCCCCGCTCGTTTCCGAAGGCAAAGTGCTGCTCAATGTCGGCGGCAAAGACGGGGCTGGCATCATCGCCCTCGATGTGGTGAGGGGAAAACTCCTCTGGAAAGCCTCGGATGACGAAGCCGGCTACTCCTCGCCCATTGTGATGCCTGATGATCCTGACACCGGCGTTTTTTTCACGCGCGCCGGCGTTGCGATCATGCAAAACAGCACCGGTCGGCTCCTGGCAGCGGAATCCTTCCGCGCCGGAATCGACGCCTCGGTCAACGCGGCCGCTCCAGTGGCCTGCGGCGGTGGAAAACTGCTGTTCTCCGCCGCCTACGATGTTGGAGTCGGCCTCTGGCAATGGAACAAGGCCGGGAGCAAGCTGGTCAACGTGTGGAAGAAGCCCGACACGCTCGACTGTCACTACACCACGCCGGTTCATCACGACGGCCACGTCTATGGCCTGCATGGCAGGCAGGAGAGCGGCATGAATCTGCGTTGCGTCCGCGTGGCGGATGGCAAAGTCATGTGGGAAGCGCCCGATCGCATCCCCGGCGGCACGCTGATCCTCGTCGGCGACAAACTGCTGCTGCACGCCGAATCCGGCGAGCTGTGGATCTTCCAGGCCACGCCGGAGAAATTCGATCTGCTGCGTCGCAGCCAGATCACCCGCGCCGGGCATCGCAGCCACGCGGCGTTCTCCAACGGCCTGTTGTACGCGCGAGATGCGGAGAAACTGGTCGTGATGAAGATGCAGCAGCCGCGTTGAGGTGCGTTGTTCACACTTTAGCGTGAACAACGTGCTCGCCTTGGTCCAAACACAGCCTAGTCTGCGGATCATGGCGCAGATCGGCAGACAGAACTCCCTCACCGTCCTTCACAGCACACCGCATGGTGTTTATCTGGATGGTGGCGAGCATGGGGAAATCCTGCTGCCGAACCGCTACATCCCGAAAGGCACGAGCATCGGCGATGCGCTGGACGTTTTCGTGTATCGCGATTCGGAAGACCGCCTGGTCGCCACCACGGAGAAGCCATTTGCCACGGTGGGCGAGTTTGCGACGCTGGAAGTCGTCAGTGTGAACCGCAACATCGGCGCATTCCTGCATTGGGGCCTGCTGAAGGACCTGCTGCTGCCATTTCGCGAACAGGCAGACCAGGTCGCGGTGGGCGACAAAGTGGTCGCCTACATCCTGCTGGATGAAAAAACCGACCGCATCATCGCAACGACACGACTGAACCGCCATCTGAGCCGCGAACGACCGCCGTTCAAACCGGCGCAGGCCGTCTCGCTTCTGATCACCGCCCGGACGCCGCTGGGTTACAATGCGATCATCGAAGGCACTCACCCTGGCCTGCTGTATCACTCGAATGTCGGCGCGCTATTGCAAATCGGACAGCAGGTGAAAGGCTTCATCGGCGCGATTCATCCTGGCGGGAAGATCGACCTCAGCCTGGATGCCTCCGGCTATCAACGTGTCGCCTCCCTGACGGATCGGATTCTCGAAGCGCTCAAAAACAACGGCGGTCGGCTCGACTTTGACGACGACACACCACCTGAAAAAATCCGCAGCGCCTTTGATGCGAGCAAGAAGGCATTCAAACAGGCGCTCGGCGCGCTCTACAAGCAGCGCCGCATCGAATTCACACGTCCCGGCATCGCGGCGCTGGACATTCGCGAGACGAAGGCGGGAGATTGGAAGCCGTCCGAACGGAAAAGCTGATCAAGGCAGCGGGAAACGCTGGTTCGTCTCGCTGACTTCTTTGCGGATCTCCGCGAGCACGGTGTCGTTTTCGCGGTTCTTGAGGGCGCGGTCGATCCAGGCGGCGATTTGGCTCATCTCGGCTTCTTTCATGCCGCGAGTGGTCACGGCGGGGGTGCCGACGCGGATGCCACCGCCGAGGGTGATCTTCTCAGTGTCGAAGGGGATACCGTTTTTGTTCACGGTGATGGCGGCTTTATCGAGAGTCTCGCTGGCGATTTTGCCGTTGAGGCCCTGCGGGCGGAGATCGACGAGCATGAGGTGATTGTCCGTGCCGCCGCTGGTGATGCGGTAGCCGAGGGCCATGAGCGCCGCAGCGAGCGCCTGGGCGTTTTTGACGACCTGGGCGGTGTAGGCTTTGAAGTCAGGCTTGAGGCACTCGCCGAGGCAGACGGCCTTGGCGGCGATGACGTGCATGAGCGGGCCGCCCTGCACGCCGGGGAAGACCTGGCTCTGAATCTTTTTGAAGAGGTCTTCGTTGTTGGTGAGGATCATGCCGCCACGAGGGCCGCGCAGGCTTTTGTGCGTCGTGGTGGTGACGAAGTCGGCGTATTCCATCGGCGAGGGATGCGCGCCACCGGCGACGAGGCCGGCGATGTGGGCCATATCGACGAACAGATACGCGCCGACGCTCTTGGCGATCTCGCTCATCTTTTTGAAGTCGATGATGCGCGGATAGGCGCTGGCACCGGCGGTGATCATCTTTGGTTTTTCACGCAGGGCGACTTCGGCGAGCTCGTCGTAGTTGATGCGCTCGTCGCTGGCGCTGACGCCGTATTGACAGAACTGGTAAAAACGGCCGCTGAAGTTGGCGGGGTTGCCATGGGTGAGATGACCGCCGTGGGCGAGGTTCATGCCGAGCACTTTGTCGCCGGGCTGGAGCACGCTGAAATAGACCGCCGCATTCGCCTGCGAGCCGGAATGCGGCTGCACGTTGGCGAATTTCGCGCCAAAGAGCTCGCACGCGCGGTCGATGGCGAGCTGCTCGACCTTATCGACCTCTTCGCAGCCGCCATACCAGCGCTTCGCTGGGTAACCTTCGGCGTATTTGTTCGTGAGGCAGCTGCCTTGAGCCGCCATCACGGCGCGAGAAGTGAAATTTTCGCTCGCGATGAGCTCGATGTGGTCCTGCTGGCGGTGCTGCTCGCCCTGGATGATGTGGGCGACGGCGGGATCGGCGGAGGCGAGGATGCTGAGGGGGTGGGCTTGGGTGTTCATTTTATCGACGCGGCGGCCATGACGGCCTCCAGCAAAGGGGGTGACGAGCCAGGCGTCCGCGATGGCGTTCGCGGTGGCTTCGGGCGTGGTTTTGCCTGCGAGGCAGAGAATGTTCGAGGCATTGTGCTCGCGGGTGATCCTGGCGGTCGCCACATCGTGCACGAGGGAGGCCTGGATGCCGGCGTGGCGGTTCGCGGCGATGCTGACGCCGATGCCGGTGGTGCAAACGAGGATGCCCGCGTCCGCGCGGCCGTCCAAAACACGCTCGCTGACCATCTCCGCGAAGTCCGGGTAGTCCACGCTGTCCATCGTGTGCGTGCCGACGTCCTCGACTGCAAATCCTGCGGCCTTCAAATGCGCGGCGACGGCATTTTTGAGCACGAGGCCGCCGTGATCGGAACCGATGGCGAGAGTGCGTGGAAGATCAGGATGGGACATGATTCAAGAAGCGGTGTCTTTCCAGGTTTTGTCGATGAAGGCAAGCAGGCTGGGAAGCATTTTTTCCAGATCGCCCAGTGTCTCCTCATACGCGGCACGCCCCTGACCGAAGGGGTCGGAGACATCCCTGCCGCGCAGCGCGTCATCAGCGGCGAATTCAGACACGAGGTAAACTTTGCCCGCATGTCCGGGGAACGCCCCCTCGATGGCGGTGATGTGATGATCGGACATGACGAACACATGGGTCGCGGCACGGAGCATTTCCGCGCTGAGCCTGCGGCTGGCGGAGCCGGCGCAAGGCAGTCCTTTCTCACGCAAAATGGCGACGGCGTGCTTGCTGGTGGGCATGCCGGCGGCGGCGGCGACACCGGCGCTGTCCACCTCATAGTCAGAACGGCCCTTCACTAGGTCACGAAAAAGCGCCTCTGCCATGGGGCTGCGGCAGGTGTTTCCGGTGCAGACAAAAAGAACGCGTTTCAAGGGGCGCGCAGTGTGGCGGGACAGGCGGTCTTGTCAAAGCATGAGCCGCATCAACGCGGGAAAGATGTTTTCATGGAACATCGCGCTTGCCAAACCACTGGCTCATGGGTTTTGCTCCGGGCTTGATCTTCAAGCATTCGAACAGGGATGGCAGAGCGATACAAAATCTATGAAAAACTCGGCGCGGGCGGCGTCGGAGCCGTTTTCCGTGCTTATGACAGCCAGCTCAAACGCTGGGTGGCCGTGAAGAGGCTGCTGAGCGCCAACGAGGCCAGCGCTGACAAGGACATCGCCTCCGAGCTGCGCCGCGAGGCCGACGCGCTGGCCTCCATGCGCAATCCGAACATCGTGACCATTTTCGACGTGGCGAGCGATGACGAGGGGCTGTTCATGGTCATGGAGCTGCTGCAAGGCGAGGATCTGGCGGACGTCGTCGCCCGCGGCCCCCTGCCCTACGACGACTTCAAGGAGCTGGCCTCGCAGACGCTCGAAGGCCTGCTGGCCGCGCACCAGCACCACATCCTGCACCGCGACATCAAACCGGAGAACATCAAGGTGGAGCGCCTGCCCGGCGGCCGCATGCAGGCAAAGATCATCGACTTCGGCCTGGCACGCGCCGGTTTGCGCGCGCGCAAGCAGACGGAGGACCAGGAAGGCACGGTGATGGGTTCCATTTATTACATGGCCCCCGAGCAGCTCACCCGCGAGCCGGTGGACGAACGCACGGACCTCTACTCGCTGGGCTGCGTGTTTTACGAGGCGCTGTCAGGAAGGAAGGCATTCGACGGCGAATCCATGTCGGATGTCATCGACAAGCACATCGACCATGAGCTCACGCCTTTGCATGTCATCGCGCCCCATGTGCCGCAGTGGCTGGGGGCATGGTGCGCACGCCTCATGGCGCAGAAGCCGGACGACCGGCCCGCCAATGCCCAGCAGGCCATCGAGGAATTCCGCGCGTGGGAAAAAATGCCGGCCATGGTGCCTTATGGACCGTGGATGGGCATGTACGCACCGCCGCCGGTTTACATGCCGCCCGCACAGCCGGGGTATGCGCCGCCTGGAACAGGCACGGTGCCCCTGACGGGCTATTTTCCGCCAGCGCATCATCCCGGCACAGGCGCGGTGCCAGTGGCCGAGGTCGAGGCTGTGGCCGTGCCGGTGGAAATCATCCCGGAGGCGCAGCCAGTCATCGAAATAGCCGCGATCACCACCCCGCTGGCCCCCGCTCCGCGCAGACCCGGCACAGGACGCACGACGACCCAGCCGCGAAGCTCCTCCTCCGTCATTCAACCAGCCTCCGCGCCAACATCAGCCAAATCGGGCGGCCTGCCGGTCAAAAAGCTGGCTGTGATCGGAGGCGGCGTTGTGCTTTTGATCACCGGCGGATGCTTTTTCCTTGGCGGCAAGCCGTCCGATGACGCCCGCGGCCAGGGAGGTGCCTCCGCCGTGCTTTCCGCCGTCGGCATCTCAACCGATCCGCCGAAAGTCAGCTTCCAACTGCCGCAAGACCGCACCTATCCGCCGGCGGACCGCGGCATCGTCCTGTTTCATGTCGGAAACACCGGCGTCTTGAGCGGGCGCAAAGGCGCGGACGGCAAACCGGCTCCAGCCGGCGTGAACGAGGCCGTGCTCGAATGGCATGACCTCTCCGAGCGCGGGGGCGACAACATCCTGCGCGCCGCGAGCGCGGAAAATGCTCCGAAAAGCGTGAACTGGCCCACCAACGCCAGCGGAGTCGGCCCTAGAAGCGGACGGGCGGTGCTGGACTTCCGGCCGCGCAACGGCAAGCCCTGCGCGCTGGAACTCGCCCCTGCCGGCAAGGAACTGCAGAACATGCCATTTGGCGCCGACGTCGTGCCGGGCGGCGAAAAGGGACTCACCCTCATCACCGTTTTCCAGCCCGAGGCCGCGCGATTGCCGACACGGCTGCTCACCCTCTCCAACGAGGAGGGGGCCAGCGTCTCGCTGCGCGTGGACGGGAAGAAGAATGTCGTTGCCGAGATCAAAAGCGGCAAAGCCAGTTCCAGCCTCGCCTCCACCGGCGTCAATGGCAGCGCCGCCTGCGTGGTCATGCTCACCTGGAACGCCGCCAGCGGCGCGCTGGAACTGCGCGTACGCGACACAGACGGCAGGGCCTTCATCTCCGCGGCGGGCGCGAAGGCCGCGGCGCCCTCCAAGCCTCTCGACAACCTTCAATTCGGCCGCGTGAAAGCAGGCGCGCCCGACCAGTTCAGCGGCTTCCTCGCGGAATGCATCATCTACGCCGCCCCGTTGAAGACGGACCAGCTCCAGCTCATCGAAGGACGCTGGCGGGATTACTACTTCCTGCCCGCGCCTCCGCTCCCGCTCAAGGAACGTGTCAAAACCAGCCTGGCCTGGATCGAACCGCGCGGCGCGTGGAAACTCAGCGCCAGCCACAAGCAGCAGGACTGCGCGAAGGCTGTCGATGGCAACACCACCTCCCGCTGGACCAGCGGGGCGGCCATTAAAGGCGGCGAGTGGTTCACCGTCGAGCTGCCTGCGGATGAGAACATCGCGGCCGTCGTGCTGGACACCCTGTCCAACTACCAGGACTACGCGCGCAAATACAAGATCGAGGTGTCAGCCGACGGTGCCCGGTGGACCACTGCCGCCGAAGGCAGCGGCAGCGCCCTCTCGGTGATCACTTTCAAAGCGCCGCAGAAAGGCCGCTTCGTCCGCATCACCCAGACTGGCTCCGGCGGCAGCCTCTGGGGCATCAGCGAGCTGGCGCTCCTCAAACGGTGATCACCAGCGCTGTTCCGCCGCCATCGCCGCGCACAAGGCGCCGCGCAGCACCAGCGCCACATCATCCGCCAGTCCTTCAGGAGCCGCCACGGCGGCATGCACCACTCCGGCGCCCGTCTCGCACGGGATGACCGTGAGCACATGCCCGGACGCCAGCGGCTGCCGCATGACCGGCGGCGGCGCGCAAGCGACGGCGGCACCGGCGCGCATCGCGGCTCCCCACGCCATCATCGTGGAAAGCACCAGGCCAGCCTTCGCCTCGCCGCCCCAGAGCACCTCCCCGTCATCACTCATCACCAGCACATGACCGCCGTCCTCCCGCAGCACCTGCCTCGCCCAGTCTGCAAAGGCCGACAGGCGCTCATCCCGTGACCCGCGGGGAATTTCAAAGGATGGCACGCTCTGTTGCACGGCCATGTTCCCGGCATTCGCTTCCGTCGCCTGAGAAGCGCGCTCCACCTCCGGGCGGCAGTCTCCGTCATTCAATGACGCTCCGGCGGCTTCCACAGTCATCTCCGTACTCGGCGGCGGCTCGGCAGGACGCGTGAGAATGCCCGACTCCACCGCGCTCTGGCGGATCGCGCGCAGCTTGTCACGAATGCGGCTCAGGGGCAACGCCGCGGCGGGATTGTGCAGCACATGGCCGTGGGAATCATGTTCCTCCCCGTCAGAAATGTCAGCAGTTGCAGGCGTTTCAGCCGCGATCTCTGTCACGACGATCTGCTCTGCGCATGTCTCCGGCAGCCAGGGCGTTTCAGCCGCGCTTCGCTCCGCACTTTCGTCCGGCTCATCCATCACCTGCGCAAAACCAGTCGCAGGCTCCCATGCGGCACCACCACCCGGCGCCGTCTCGATCTCCGTCAATGAAGGCGTGGCGGCTGCGCGCTCATCCTGCGGAGCGATCTGCGCCACGAGCTCCCGGAGCCTGTCAGCATCAATCCAGGAGACTTGCATGGCCGTGCTCCTTTTCCCGTTCCTTCATCAATCCCGTGCGCTGCTCCAGCTCCGCGGCGATCTGGTCGAAAATCAACGCCTCCGGCGGCGGATTGCGTTTCGTCAGCGCCACCGGCACGCCGAGGGCGCTCGCCTCCAAAAACGACGCGAGCCTCGGAATGCTCTGCGGGAACATCAAATTCACCGGCAGCATCTCCCGCAGCTCGCGCGCCACCTTCAGGCTCATCTCCTGCTCGCGCATCACCATCGTCAGCAAAATCCCCGCCACACGCACCCCCGCGCCCTCCGCGCGGAAACGCGCCAGCGTCTCCAGCAGATGCGGCACGCTGCGGATCGCCAGCGGCTCCGCCTGCTGCGGCAGCACCACGAAATCACATGCCTTCACCACCGCCTCCGTCGTGCTGCTCAGTCCTGCCGCCGTGTCCATCAGCACGATGTCCACCCCGTGCAGCTCCGCGCCGCGCAGCAGGTCCGCCAGCCGCGCGGGCACCTCATGCACCGGCCAGCCCTGCCGCGCGCAGGTGTCATACTGCCCGGCGGGGATGATCTCCAGCTCCGGCAGCCGCGTCGGCACCACGATTTTGTTCAAATCACCGCCACGCACGAGGAACTCATGAAAACCCTCCCGCGCCTTCGCACTCTTCGCCAGCGACAGGCCGACGCCGCCTTGCGGATCGGTGTCCACCAGCAGCACCCGCCAGCCACGCCGCGCCAGCGAGTAGGCAAGATTGATGCACAACGTGGTTTTCCCCACGCCTCCTTTTTGACTGGCCGTTGCAATCGCGATCACGCGACGATGCTAGGGTGAGTTTATGGATTGGCAAGAAGGTTGCTCAGACAGCAAAGATTCTTGACGAGGTACGGCATGCGCAGTTAGAAGACCCCGATTTTTTTACTGCCCCCCATAAAAAAACCGCATGAATTCAAGAATGAAGCATTCATCCATCCTCCTGCTGCTGCTTTCGCTTCTCTCCTTCTCCCTCCCGGGATGCAACAAGCACAACATCCTCAGGCAGGAGCGGGAGAAGCTCGACGCCGAGCGTGAGGCGGTGCAGGCGCAGATCGCGGAGTTGGACCGGACCATCCAGACCATGCCCGACGCCTTCAACCTGGTCGCCCTGCAGCGCAGACTGGAGGAGGTGGAGAAGAAAACCGCCTCCGTCGAGGCCGAGGCATCCGCTAAAATGAAGAAGTGGGAGGATATTGAGGCGCGGTTCCTTCCCCTCAAAAAGCAGGCCGAGGCATTCCGGGAGAAAAACAACCTCTAATCCCCCACACGATATTTCTCATGGAAAACAAAGCCTGGGCTCCCATCCTTGTCCTCCTCTTCATCATGTCGGGCGTGTTCGCCTTCTATTACCTGGAAAAAGTGGACAAGGCGAACGCTGACTTCCAAAACGCCAAGCTCATCACCGAGCAGGCCCATGAAAGCCTCCGCGTGCGCCATGAGATGCTGGAGTCGCGCAAAAAACTTGCCGCCGACCACAATGCCATGCTGCAAAAAATCCAGGTCGCCGAGACCCGCCAGAAAACGCTGGAGCAGACCCAGGCTGACGCGGACAAGAAACAACGTTCCGTCGAAGGAGACCTTAAATACTGGATCGGAGCCATGCCTTCCATCCGCCAGAAAATCTGGCAGGCTGCCTCAGGCGCGAAGCTCGGAGACATCACCTTGCAAAGCGGCAAAAGTCTGAAAAATGCCGTGATTCGCAAGGTGGAGGAAAAGTCCATCTCCATCATCCACTCCGAAGGCATCGGCACCATCCCCTTCGACGACCTGCCGAAAGATCTCATCGCCCGCTTTGATCTTGGGGACAACTCGCTGGTCCGGCAGTTTGAACAGTTCCAGGAAAGCCTCGCAGAAAAGCCAAAAAACGCCGCTCCGGTTGCACAGGCTGCTCCTGCCACCGCACCTTCAGCCTCCGGCATGTCCGCCATGGATGAGGTCAGATTTAAAGACTTGAAGTTCCGACAGGCCGACTTGCAGTCAAAAATCTCCGCCTCCCGCCAGAATAAGAACAACTGGGACGACCAGGCTTCCCGAATTTCGAGCCAGATCAGCGACAGCAAATCCCGTGGCGTTCCCACGACCAGGCTCAGGGAGGATTATCAAAAGGCCCAAGCACAGTCCCAAGCCAATGCTGCCGCAGTTCTCACCTTTGAGGCTGAACTTCGAAAGATACTGGTGGAACTTGATGTTCTGAGCGCCAGGCAATCCAGGTAGGTGTTGTCTCAACGAATATCACATGGACGAAAACAAGGCATGGGCTCCCATCATCGTGCTGCTGCTGATTGTCTTGGGAGCCTTCGTGTTGTTCTACTTCGACAAGGTTGACAAGGCGGCCGCTGAACTGGACGTGTCCAAGCTCCAGTTGCAGCAAGCCAGGGCGGTGCTGGAGACACAGCAGCGGCTTCAGTCCGCGCGCACCAGCCAGTTGGAACAAAGCAAAGGAGTGCGGCAGCAGATCCAGTCCGCCGAGTCGCGTCTTGTAGAAGCTGAAAAAAAGCACGACGCCGCAGAGAGCAAGCGCAGGCTGATCGAGGGGGACTTGCGCCATCTGAGCGAGGCGGTCAAAAAGCAGGCGGAAACAGCCATGTCGCGCATGATGGAGACAGAGTTTCCCGAAGTCCGCCTCTCCACGGGACGCGTTTTCAAAAATGTCCGGCTCAGAAAGCTCGATGAGGGCAAATGCTCCTTCGTTCACTCGGACGGCATCGGCACCGCGCCCCTCTCCGAACTGCCCGCCGACTTGCTGGAACGCATTGACGCCGGTCCTGCCGGCATTGCCACCCGGTTGAAACAATTGGAAGTCGAGCTGGGACTGGCAGTCCAGCCCGTCCAATCAACCTCCTCCAGCGGCCAGGAAGGCCGCCTTAACATGGTCCGCAGGCGCATCGCCGAGCTGGAATCACGAATCACCGGCACCACCGCCCACAAAAACAAGCTTGAGGACGAAGTCCGTGATCTCGACGTGAAAATCATCCGTGAATCCGGTCTCGGCGGCTCCACCTTCACCCTGCGCACACTCCGCGATGTGGCGGAAGGAAACGCAGGCATGGTGCGCAACGAACTCACCTTGCTCGAATCTGAGTTGAAGAAGCTGAGGCTTGAGGAGCAAAAACTCCAAACGCTCACGCGCTGAGGATTTGCATAAAGCTTCTGCATGCTTACTCCCCGCCCTCCACCTCCGCGTTCAGCGGCGTGTAGTGCTCCAGGTAGCCGATCATCATTTCATCGTGGGTCTGCTGGCCCCAGCGGACCGTTTTGGTCGGATCGGGGTTCGCGGGATTGGTGCTGCTGTTGTCGTAGATGGCGGTGATTTTGATGGTGGTGCCGCGCGGGAGGAAACGGGGCGTGGCGTAGTCGTAGCGGAGCTGCCAGTTGAAGTCGTAGCGCGGGATGTCGAGCAGCGTCTCGGTCTTCCCGTCAGGTGTTATGGCCTCGAACTTGAACGCCTTGCCACGCACATGCATGTGCGCCATCCAGGCCAGGGCATTGATGTCCGCAGGCAGCTTGCGCTGCGCGGTTTCGACGTGATTCGCGGCTCCGGCTGGGATGCTGAGGCGATGATTGGCCAGCGAGGAGGTGTGGACGACGTATTCCGGCGGCTCCTTGGCAAACAGCAGCCCCATGCGCATCGTGTCCTCCACCGCCCTGCCGTTCGGCGTGTAATGAATCTGGAAGCTGACGGTCGCGCCGGCGGGCAGCTTCCGCGCAAAGCCCTCGGGATAGATCTGCTTCGTGTTTCCGGGAACGTAGGCCGCCCAGTAACCTTCCGCGCCCTCATCGCCACCGCCGCGCACCTTGCGGCCTTTTTCAAAGACGGTGACAATGACATGATGCACGACCTCACGCGCCGTCGGCAGAATCTCGTAGCCGCGCACCCAGCGATCCTCCGGGAAATCCGTGGTCACCATGACGTGCTGGTAAGGCATGGTGCCTTCGGCTTTGACTGCAACGGGCTTCGCCGCGGCGACGATGGCATCAGGCTTGCCGATGCTCCATTCAACGGGGAACTGGCGTGGTTTCGGCGCGTCGGCCACATCGCCTTTCGGGCGATTCGAAGCCAGCCAGGCGAGCAAATCTGCGCGGTCGCGTCCGGAGAGCGAGCGGTCATTGCCCCAAGGCGAATGCGTCACTCCCTCCAGCGGCGCGGCGAACCACGGCGGCATAGCACCGCGTTCGACCTGCTTGCGGATCATGCCCGCGTGCTCGATCACCGTGTCATACGAATCGAGCGCGAACGGTGCCACGCCGCCGCTGTGATGACATTCGACACAATTCGCCTGGATGATGCGGGCGACGTCACGGTGGTAGGTCACTGACGTGGCCGCCACGGCGGCTTTCGCAGGCAGGTCGAGCGCGCAGCCCGGCGCACTGGTCGTAGTGATGGCGGCGGGCTCGCCGCGCAGCATCGCGGCCACCGCGTCGCGCAGATAATGATGAGACGGCTGCTCCTTCGAATAACCGAGGCCATATTGGTCGTTCAGCGCACCGCGATAGGCGAGTGTGCGTGCCGCGTCGAGCAGGAACACCTCCGTGGTCGTCGTCGCGGTCAAAGACCGCGCCAGCACAGCGTCGCCGTCGAGCGCCACCTGCGATTTCAGGCCGTGGATAGTGACGAATTTCGTGATCTCATCGCTTTTTTGCCCCGGAGGAGCGTTCACCAGCAGCATCGCGACTCCCTGTTTCTGCAAATCCTGCTCCAGGCGTGTCATCTCCGGTGCCAGTTTGCGACTGATCGGGCAACTGGTGCTGAACAGGGCGATCACGAGGCCGTTTTTGCCCGCGGCGGCGCTCAGTTTGATGTCTTTGCCGTCCAGCGTCTTGAGTGCGAGGTCATCCACCATGCGGCCGACACCGTGATCGCTGCCTTTGAGCCGCAACGGTGCTTCCTTGAACGCAGGATCTTCATGCGCAGGCTTGATCGGGCCGCTGGGAGTCTCATCGCTGCCGCTTCCGCGTTTGCGCAGGTTCGCGAGCGCCTTCGCAGCCTCTTCCTGGCTCACGCCGCCATCTTTGTCGAGGTCGAGGCCGTTGAACCATCGCTTGTTCGGCAGCTCGTCCTCGGTGAGCCTGCCGTCGTTGTTCCTGTCCATGCGCTTGAACAACGCGCCGCTTTCCGAGATGCCGCCGGCCAGATTTTGAGCCTTGCGCACGCTTTGCAACGCCTCGTCACGAGTGAGCGTGCCGTTCTTGTCGGCATCGAGCATTTTCAGATACCCGGCGCTGTTCATCTCGTCACCGCTGATGACGCCGTCGCTGTTTTTGTCGAAAGCCTTGAACTTCGCGTCGAATTCCGCGAGCTGCGATTGAGCGCGCAGGCCGATGACGGAGACGGCCAGAATAGCGCCGCCGAAGATGATGAAGCCGAGTTTTTTCATGAAAGGGTGTCGTTGAAACGCGATGCGTGGCCTGAAGTTTCCCGCCGTATGACAGGAGCATCCAGTAAAATGCTCACGGGAAGATTGACGCCGCCTCCGGCACCCGTTTGAATCGCCCTGATGAAAAACCGCACACTCTCCCTCCTGTCCGTCATGGCCCTCGCCGGCAGCGCCGCCGCTGAGGTGGCCTATGAATTCGTCCCGAACTTCATCCAGCCGCCGCCTGGCAAGGAAACCATCGGCAACGGCCACGGCGAGATAGCCGTCGATGCCGCCGGAAACATCTATGTGAGCGTCCAGGAGGCGAACGCCGGCATCCAGGTCTATGGCAAAGACGGCAAGTTCATCAAGGCGCTGCCGCTGCCGCAGTCGCTGCACGGCTTTGTCATCCGCAAGGACAATGGGGACGAGTTCATCTTCGCCGCCGTGCTCGGCGAGCAAAAGGTCATCAAGTGCGACCTCGAAGGCAAGGTGCTCATGACCATCCCGACGAGCGAGTTCCCCGCCGACAAGATCGGCAAGGGTCTCAAGCTCACGAACTGCGACGTGGCCCCGAACGGCGACATTTATGTCGTCGATGGCTACGGCCAGAGCTTCATCTTCGTCTTCAGCCGTGAAGGCAAGTTCAAGAGCGTTTTCGGCGGCCCGGGCGAGCCGCTGAAGCTCGCCAACGCGCACAAGATTTTCATCGACCGCCGCTTTGAACCCGCGCGCGTGATGATCTGCGACCGCGGCCACAAGCGCATGCTGCACACCCGGCTCGACGGCGCCTTCATCGGCGAAATCGCCACCGGGATGCGCAATCCAAGCTCCGCCAGCTTCCACGGTGATCTGATGTGCGTGGCCGAGATCGCCGGCAATGTCAGCGTCTGGGACAAGGACAATAAGCGCGTCGCCGACCTCGGCACCAGCCCGCAAACAACCAACACGCCGAAGATCGAGCCGAAAGACTGGAAGCAAGGCGTGGTGACCAGCCCGCACGGAATCACCTTCGACAACGATGGCAACATCCTCGAAACCGAATGGAACCAGTGGGGCCGTGTCTTGAGGTGGAACCTCAAGAAATGACGATTTCCGAATTCCCGAATGACGAATCGCCGATGCAGCACGCCATCCGCTCATTCGTCATTCGAATTTCATCATTCGTCATTCTCAACGCTCCTCTGTGTGTTTTCGGTCATGGCGCGGAGTTTTTGAGCGCGAAGCTCACCTTGCTGCCAGACGCGGAGGTGCTGCTCGAAATCACCGCCGACCACGGTGGCAATCCGCTGATCGTGGATGAGTCGGCGGCGAAGGACGCATTGCTCGATCCCATCCGACTGCGTCGTGATGACGCCCTCGTACCGCTGGCGCAAATCGCCAGTGCCAGCATCTCACAGCATGACAACTGGGCGGAGTTTGCTCCTGCTTCTTATCTGCCGTCCGAGACGGAATCGCAGCCACACGCCTTGACCACTTCGGCGTGGCGCTGGCACAGTGAGACACCGGAAATCGTCTTTGAGATGCCAAAGGGCAAACTTCACGACGTGCTGCTGTGGACACACGACGGGGCCGATCCCGCCACGCCGCCGAAATGGATGCTGCTGCTCGCGGGTGACCGGTCAAAGGCCATCCCCGTCCGCCTGACACCGTGGTGGCGTCGCCCGCAGGCAGTGACGGCCTCGTGCGTTTTGCTGCTCGCGTTCGCTTACTTCGCCGCGCGGAACTTCACATTACGCCAGCGCACGCTGTAGGGGCCGGCGCCTTTCTTGATGCCATGCACCTGGAAGCCGATGTGGCCTTCTGGGTCGCCGGGTTGGGTGAAATCAGCAGTAGGGACGCCATTCACAAAGCTCTGGTAGTGATCACCCTTCACCACGATGCGGTAGCGGTTCCATTCGCCCTTCTTGAAGGCAGCCTTCGCCGCGTCGCTGCGCACGGACTCGGTCTTCGTGAGGATGCTCCACCAGGTGCCGCGACGGGCCTCGTCGTAAAAATCACCGGCGGTGCCGTTGATGGCGATTTCGCACTGCGGACCGTAGAGACGGCCGGCAGGCAGCGGTTTGCCGTTCTTGCTGCCTTCGGGTGCTGGATCACCCTCCTTGGCGATATGGCTGCGCACCTGGACGCCGGAGTTGAGTTCATCGTCCACCTTCACCTCGAACTCGAGTTCAAAGTCCTTGAACGGTCCGATGGCAAGGAAGGTGTTCGGACTGCCATCGACGGTGGTGCCGACGAGCACCCCGTCTTCCACCTTGTAAGAGGCCTGGCCGCTGATGACCTGCCCGCCTGAAAGCGTGCCGTCAGCGAACCACTTCTGCCATCCGCCTTTTTCTTCGGCATGGAGACTGAACAAGGTGACGGACAGCAGGGCAGCGGTGGAGAGGGAGGCGATGAGACGAGTTTTCATAAAACAGGGCGATTTGAACGCCCGCCGGGTTCGATTTCCATCGAAAAGCTCAATTGTTTAATAAATGTTAAATAAATCCGCGATTTTTATTGGGTAAAAACCCCAAATAAATCGAAACCAACCTTGACCATCCGGCCAAGTTGGAGTTAAAACCTAATTATTACCTGATTTCTATTGGATGGCCCGCCCTTCAAACACCTTCGACTCACTTTCGCTGACGATCGCGGTCACCCCGCAGATCAAGCAGTATCTCGAAGACATGACCCTGAAGGGCACGTTCGGCAGCAGTCCCGCCGAGGCGGCGCGGATGCTTTTGAGCAATGGGATTGATGCCATGTTGAACTCGGGGGCTTTGGACAGACGCAAATGGACGCTCAAGGACGGCGAGCTCGTCCTGATCACGCCGGATCAACCTTCACTATCATCATGACTCTGCAACTCGATCTTCAAGCCGACTCCGCCGTGTTCTCGACACTCGTGGAGGTCGAGATGACCGACACCGATCGTAGTCTGAAGGGCAACTGGAAGTCCGAGACCCGCCTCTCAGTGCTCTCGCATGAGATTGCCCGCTACATGCCGGAACTTGCCGTCATGCTGGCCCAGGGTGGCAAGCGGAAGATGCTGGCGGCTTGAAAAGCGGCACGCCCTGCGCCAACGAAAGCGCATGACCCTCATCTCTGGAGCCGCCGTCGCTGAAAAAGTCCTCGCCGAATGCCGCCGCGACATCGCCGGACTCGCCGCCCAGGGGCGCAAACCCGGGCTCGCTGTCGTTCTCGTTGGCGATGATCCCGCTTCGCGAGCCTATGTGCGCTCCAAGGACAAAAAATGCCGCGATCTGGGCCTGCACTCAGTCAAACTGGAGCTTCCGGCCACCACCACGCAGGACGAGCTGCTTGCGCATGTGCATGCGTTGAACAACGACCCTGCGATTCACGGCATTCTGGTGCAAAGTCCGCCGCCGAAACACATCGACGAGGCCGCGATCGTGCGTGCGATTGATCCCGCGAAGGATGTCGATGGCTTCCATCCTGCGAACGTCGCCAAGCTCGCGCTGGAAGATCTCACCGGCTTCGTCCCCTGCACGCCCCTCGGCTGTCAGCGCCTGCTCATTGACGCGGGCATCGAGACGAAAGGCGCGCACGCCGTTGTCGTCGGCCGCAGCATGATCGTCGGCAAGCCGATGGCGCTGCTGCTCATGGCGAAAGGCAAGGGTGGCGATGCCACTGTCACCGTGACGCATTCACGCACGCGCGATCTCGCCGCGATCACCAAAACCGCCGACATCATCATCGCTGCCATCGGTCGTCCGCATTTCATCAAGGCGGAGCACGTCAAGGAAGGCGCCGTCGTCATCGATGTCGGCATCAACCGCGTGGACGATCCTGCCAGCGAAAAAGGCTACAAGCTCGTCGGTGATGTCGCCTTCGACGAAGTCGCGCCGAAATGCCGCGCCATCACGCCTGTTCCCGGCGGTGTCGGCCCGATGACCATCGCGATGCTCATTGCGAACACGATCAAGGCATGCAGACTCGCCGCGTGACGGCGTCTCCGGATGAAAGTCAGGGCAGCAATCCCGCCTCCCACGGCCACAACGGGGTGTACACGGCGGACTCGACCCAGCCGCGCACGGGTTCATCCGCGCCGGGGATTTCGATGTAGCTCCACGCACCGCGTTTTTCGAGCAGACGCATCTGGCTGCCCGGCGGCAGATCGATGACGCTGCCGGAGGTGAGCGTGGCAGCGGTGTAGGCGCTGACCTCCTTCGCAGTGACAACCACCATGTCCTTCACTCGCCGGGCGGGATCGGGGCGGATGGCCGCAAAGGCGGCGGACGGAAGGAAAATCACCGCACCGACGATGCTGAGGACGAGGGCGCAGGTTCCGCCGCTGGATTTGCGCGAGGAGGCGAGGATGCAGCGCATGACCGCGAACAAGACGAGCCACACCCCGGCGGACGCGGCGATGATCCAGGTGTTTCTGCCAACGATCAGGCTCCATTCTGCCAGCGGCGAATCTCCCTGGAAGCGGAAAAAGCGGAGCTTCTCGTCGAGATGGCGCAGGTTCTGCCGCACCTCGGGATTCGCAGGCTCCAGCAATTGCGCGCGCTGGTACCACAGGGCCGCGCGGCCGAAATCCTCCTGCCGGTAACGTGCATGACCGATGAGCGCGAAGACCGCGGCACTCAACGCGGGCGGGTTCTTTTTGGTGAGCGATTCACCGAGGTATTGCGCCTGGGTGAACTTGCCCTTCTCCAGCGCCTCGCGGGCCTGGCGGTAGATTTCATCCGGTGATTCATCGGCGGCGAAGGCCCCCCCCCCGAGAAAAACGAACGCGGCAGCGAACAGGGCCGCGTGTTTCAGCAAAGGAGAGAGCGAGCCCAGGATGCGCGCCCGCTCGCCGGAATCCAGCTCCTGACCTTGCGCCGCCGCCGCCATGAAGCTCCGGGTCTCGTAACGATGCAGGATGTTCTTCAGTTCCATGTCCTCCACCGCGCCAGGATGACTGCGGTGGATGAAATGGGCGGCGCGTTGGAGGAATTCGCGGTCGTCGAGATCCTGCTGATGCAGCCCGTGCCACAGTTGCTGCAATTCACCGCGCAAACCACGGGAGCTCTCCTCACGATGGCGACGGAACCATGCGAGAAACATCGCCAGGATGACCAGCAGCGCCGGGACGGACTGTACAGCCCAGAATCGTGCGCTGGTGGTGAGCGGTGCGCCGGCGGTCGTGGCGGAGGCGAGCCAGTCCGCCTTCGCTGGCAAGGTCATGAGAATGTCGCTGATGTCCGGCTTCGGTTGCTGCACGACCGGCGGTTTTGGGGCGACGCCAGTGTCCGTGCTGCCAACGCCGCCGACAGCCGCAGCCATGGCCCCTGGCTTGATGCGCAACGGGATGGCCGGTGTGCTCGCGACAATGTATTTTTTCTCCGTGGGACTGAAGAAGCTCAGCTCAAACGGCGGCAGCTCCTTGTGCTCCTTTTCAGGCACAAACACCATCGAGTAGCCGATGCGGCGCTGCGCGGTGGGCGTGAGATTGGGATCGACGGGGCCATCGACGTTGTAGCGGCGCGGAGGGTAGGCCTTCCAGCCGTCCGGCGGCATGAGGGAGGGCGGATTGAGCGCGTCGAAGTTTCCCACGCCGTCGATGGTGATGTCCACGGCCAGCGGATCGCCCACGGCGAGTTCATTCGGCGTGGCGGTGGCGCTCAGGGTGAAATCTCCGACGGCTCCTGAGAAGTGGGCTGGCTTGCCCTCGGCTGGCAGGGGGAGGACTTTCATCTTCACCTCCTGGCTTTTGACGACCTGCTTGCGCGTCTCCGAGTCCCTCATCATCAGGCCGAAGGGCAGTCCGCGGCGCATCTGGCGCTGATCGTCCTCATTGTACACCTCGTACAACAGCTCGCAGGTGGCGGGTCCGACCTTCAAATCACCCGCATGCAGCGCGGAAAGCGTGCTGCGGTAGGTGACGGTGATGTAATCGATGCCGTTGATCGAGGTCGGCGCCTGGTCGGCCTGCTGCGGGAAGCGGGCGATGGCGAAGTCGCTCTTGCTCACATCGATGAGCCCCACACGACGCAACGTGATGCTGCGCGGCACATAGAGCGTGGCGCTGATGGGCACCACCTCGCCTTGATAGACTTCCGTTTTGCCGACTTCGATCTGGAAGAGCGGCGTGCTGGCATCCTCCGCAGCGTCCGGCGGCGTGGCGGGCGTGGGCGGCTCGGTGACGACGAGACGAACCTCGTTCGTTTTGAGGATCTCCCCGTTCACCAGCACCTCCTGCGGCGCGATGACAAACTCACCCGGCTCCGTTCCCGCCACACCCCAGGCGAGCTGGGTGGAGAACACGCGCTGGTTGCCGCGCAATGCGATGTTCTGCGAGGTGGAGACGCCGGAGTTCATGCCGACCTGCACCGGCAGGCGCAACTGTGGCAGGCTCTGCACGGTGCCATTCTGCACGGTGATGACGTAGTTGACGACCTGGCCGGTGTGGGCGCGTTCCGGCTGGATGTAGGCGCGTACCGTCGCCGCCAGGGCGGCGGCATGTAATAAAGAGCAAAACAAAAGGGCGGCGAAATGACGAGATCCGAATGACGAATGACGAATGCCCGGAAAATTTTCCCTGGCAGCAAGCCGGGGTACTTCAGCCTGCCGTCGGGAGCTTTGAATCATTCGGGCTCGGGATTTCATTCGTCCTTCTGGTTTCGTCATTCGTCATTGCCGCGAAGCGGCTTCACCAATCTTTTTTGTTCACCGGCGGCGTGTGGTAGCGGTTGGTCGGAGGCGCCGTGATCTCGTCCATGTATTGACGGATGATGCCCTCGGCCTCGCCCGGTGTGTAGCCGGTGCGCGCATTGCGCTGATCATCGGGCTGCACGCCTTTTGCGTTCTGTTTTTTCTCCCCGCCTTCGCCATCATCCGGTTGCTGGCCGGGCTTGCCTTGCTGGCCTTCTTTCCCGCCTTCCTTGTCCCCTCCGGCGGCCTGGATGCGGCCTTCGGGCAGCTCCTTGGCGTCTTTGCCGCCGATGCCGTCATCAGACTCCTTCTTCTCGCCTTTGCCGTCTTGCTCCTTCTTATTCTGGTCGCCAGGCTCGCTGCCTTCCTTGCCAGCGCCTTCCTGGTCGCCCTCCCCGCCTTCCTGCCCCTCGCCCTTCTGGCCTTTCTGACCTTTCTGCCCCTTCTGGCCTTTGTTTCCCTGATTACCCTGCTGCTGCTGTTCCATCATCTGCTCCATGACCTTGCGCAGCTCGTCGAGCATCCTGGCGACATGATCACGATTCTCACGCAGCTCCTTGTTATCCGGATCGATTTCGAGCGCGGCGTCGAGATGGCGGAGCGAATCAGTCCAGCGCTGGATGGTGATCTTCGGCTGCTGCAGGCCGCGGGCGCCCTGGTCATAAAGTGTGTGTCCGATGCCGCGGTGGGCGCGCGCGCGCAGCGCCTTGTCCTGGGTGTGGAGCGCCTCGCTGAATTTCTTCACGCTGCCGTCGTAGTTGGTGAGCGCGTGCTCGGCGCTCGCGAGACCGTAGAGCATCTCCTCGCGCGCGGCGGGGCTGTAGCCTTTCTCCTTCAGCAGTTTTTCGTAAAGCGCGCGAGCCTGCTTGAAATCGCGCCCCTCCAGGGCTTCGCGGGCGTCCTCCGGCACCGGACCCTTTGGCTGGAAAATGGAGGCCAGCGTCCCGTGAATGCCCGCCGCCTGCGCGGGGGGCACCGGAGCGAACGCGGCAACGGCCAGCGCCAGCACCGCCGGGCGTGCGGACGAACGAGGCAGGGCGCTGAGGATCCAGGCAAACATGAGGAAGAACATACCCAGACCCAGCGGCCAGGCAAAGCGCTCAATCGGCCGTGAAGTCTGGCGGTTGGCGGACTGCTGCTCGCTCAGACGGTCGAGCACGGGCTGGAGCGTGCTGCGGTTGAGCGGCTGGGCACCGAGCTTCAAGAAACGGCCTCCCGTGGCCGAGGCAAGCTGCTGCAGCACGCCGCTTTCGAGCCGGGAGCGCACCACATTGCCCTCCTCGTCACGGATGTAGTCGCCCTCCATCTCCGGATTCGGAATGAGCGTGCCGCCCTCCATGCCGACACCGACGGTGACGACGATGACGCCCGCCGCCGTGAGGCGCTGGATGTAAGGCGTGAGATTCTGGTCCGCGTCGCCACCGTCGCTGAAAATGACGAGCGCGTAGTTGCTCTTCGGCAGGTTTTGGATCGCGCGCAGCGTCACATCGAGCAGATCGCCGATATTGCTGCCGCCCCATTCGATGATGGTGTGGTCAAAGGCCAGCAGGGATTCGATGATGGCGTCATGATCGGTCGTCAGCGGCGCTTGCAGGTAGGCGCGGCCCGCGAAGGCGAGCAGCCCGACGCGCTCACCGCCAAGTTCGACCACCAGGTCATGCGCGGCGAGCCGTGAGCGAGTGAGGCGGTCAGGCTGCACGTCACGGGCGAGCATGGAGCGCGAGGTGTCGATGGCGATGAAGACGTTGCGGCCCTTGTCGGGAATCTCCAGCTTCTCCTCCCCCCAGCGCGGCTGCGCGACGGCGAGGACGAGGCAGCCCATCGCCAGCGCGTAAAGCGTGTAAACCAGCCACGAGCGCCAGCGCGAACGGCCGATGACGAGCGCGGGCCGCAGGCGGGCCGCGGTGAACATTTTTTCCGCCAGCGAGCCGTGCGCGTCCACCCACAGCTTCAATCCCACGAGCGCGGGGAGGATGAGCAGGAACCAGAGCAGATGTTCGTGGGCGAAAGTCATGAGGTCTCAAACAGCGGACGGCTCCGGTGCCGAATGCAGGACGGTGAGCGAAAGCAGCAGAGCCAGGAACAGCGCGAGCGCGGCCACGGCGAGCGGCCAAGGGAACAACTCCTCCGTCTCGGTGATCTTGCGCCGCTCGATCTTGGTTTTTTCGAGGCGGTTGATCTCCCCGAAGACGTCCTCGAGCGAATTGAGGCTCTGCGCCATGTAGAACTGCCCGCCGCCGATGCGGGCGACCTCCTGCAGCGTTTTCTCATCGAACAACTGCTGCCCCACCGGCGTGAACGTGCCGCGTTTCGGGTCCGGGATGCTGTGAATGCCCGGCGTGCCGAAGGCGATGGCGTAAATCTTGATCCCGAGCGTGGCGGCGAGCTTCGCCGCGTCGGTCGGGCTGAGGCGGCCGGAGTTGTTCGCGCCGTCAGTGAGCAGCACGATGACTTTGCTGGCGGTTTTTTCCTTGCGCAGGCGGTTGGCGGCGGAGGCGATGCCGGAGCCGATGGCCGTGCCGTCACCGACACGCTGGGTCTGCACACGGTCGAGGTTGTTCACGAGCCAGTCGCGGTCGAGCGTGAGCGGGCACGGCAGGTAAGTCTCGCCGGCGAAGGCCACGATGCCGATCTTGTCATTGCGCCGCTCCCTGATGAAATCCGCGACGACACGCTTCGCGGCTGTGAGCCGGTTCACCGGCTGGCCGCCGATGTACATGTCCTCGATCAACATGGAAAGCGACACGTCGAAGGTCAGCATGATGGAGATGCCCTCCGTCTTCTCCTCGTCATACGACAGAACCTTCTGCGGGCGCGAAAGCGCCGCGATGCCGGAAACCAGGCTGGTCAGCACCAGACCGAAGGCGAAACCGCCCGCGCCACTGCGCGCCGGACGGCCCAGGTCGCGCAAAAGGGAAGTCGGGGGGAATTTGATCGCGGGACGTTTCCCGCGCGCGCCGCGCAGGAGGGCCAGCAGCGGCACCAGCGGCAGCAGCAGAAGCCACAGCGGGTGCAGGATTTGAAAATTGGGGATGCCGGAAATGGTCATGGCTTCTCCTCCTGCAAACGTGCCAGGGCCTGGTCGATCAACGCCGCCGACTCCTCCTGCGTGTGTGGCGCGGGCATGAAGGAGATGTCGTCGCACAGCCGGGCCACAGGCTCGAAGCGCTCGCGCCAGACGCCCTGCGCCCGCGGGATCGGCACACCGGGCAGACGCTCCCGCGTGCCATCGAAAATCTCATGCGTGGTGCGCGCCGGGGCGGGAACGGCGTAGCGCTCCTGCAGGTAACGCCGGAGCACCTGGGACACGCGGTGGCTCATTTCCTGTGGCGGGATGGCTGCGAGGCGTGTTCTCAGATCGCTCAGCGCGCGGAAGGCCGAGCTCCACGGCTGGCGCGGCGGCGTCACCGGCAGCGGCTTCTGCCTTGTCAGCAACCAGACGGTCAAACCGGTCAAAAGCAGCAGCGCCAGTCCGCCGGCCCACGGAATCCACCACGGCAGCGGCGCCTCCACAGCGCCCGGCGGCGGCAGCTCCGGATGCGGCAGCGGCGACGCGCCCGGAAACTGCGCCAGCAACAAGCATGCGCTGAACGACGGGGGCATCATCCGCGCCGCCTCCTTTTGCGTGAGCGGAAATACGCCTTCAAGGCGGGCACATAATCCTCGTCCGTGCGCACGGCGACGCGCTCCACGCCACTGCGGCGCAACAACTGCACCAGCGCGTCCTGACGCCGCGTCACGCGGCGCCCATACTCCTCGCGCACGGCGGGGCTGGAGGTGTTGACGAGGAACTGCTCCCCCGTCTCCGGATCTTCGAGGCACACGCGGCCCGCGTCCGGCAGCACCAGTTCGCGCGGATCCATGATCTGCGCGGCCACCACGTCATGCTTCGCCGCGACGGCCCGCAGGCTTTTCTCCCACGCGCTGTCCGGCGTGATGAAATCCGAGACCACGATCACCAGCGCCCGGTGCGCGATGCGTTCGAGCGCGAGATCGAGCGCGGGCTTGATGTCCGTGCCGCGCTGCTTCGGTTCGATGTTCAAAATGTCGCGCAGGATGCGCAGCGCGTGCGGCGCGCCTTTGCGCGCGGGCAGGTACTGCTCGATGCCGTTGGAAAAAAGCGTCAGGCCCACCTTGTCCTGGTTTTGCACGGCGCTGAAGGCGAAAACGGCCGCGATCTCCGCCGCGCGCTCGCGTTTCGAGTCCTCCTGGCTGCCGTAGTCGCCGGAGCCGCTCACATCGACACACAGCATCACCGTGAGCTCGCGTTCCTCAACGTATTTGCGCACGAACGGGTCGTTCATGCGCGCGGTGACGTTCCAGTCGATGAAGCGCACGTCGTCGCCGGGCTGGTACTCGCGAAAATCATCGAACTCGATCCCCTGCCCTTTGAAGCGTGAATGGTACTGCCCGCCGAGCATCTCCTTCACCATGCCGCGTGTCAGCAGCTCGATGCGCCGCACACGCTTCAGGATGCGCGTGAGGCGGGCGTCGTTGTCGTTCTGCACGGTGTCCCGGTTCACGATGGATGGCGGTTTAAGGGACCGGCAGCTTGTCCAGCAGCGCCTTGACCACGTCCTCGCTCGTCACACCCTCGGCCTCCGCCTCGTAGGAGAGCAGGATGCGGTGCCGCAGGATGTCGGGGGCCAGGTCCTTGATGTCCTGCGGCACGACGTAGTTGCGCCCGGCGAGGAAGGCCAGCGCCTTGGCCGCCAGCGCGAGGTTGATCGTGCCGCGTGGCGAGGCGCCGCAGCGGATGAGCAGCTTCAGATGCGGCGCGAGCGTCTCGGGATGGCGCGTGGCATTGATGATGGCGACGATGTAATCACGGATCTTCTCATCCATGAACAGGTCGTTCACCACCAGGCGGCTGGCGCTGATGGTGGCCACGTCGGTGATCTGGTTCACGTCCAGCTTCGGCGCGGAGGTGGCCATCGCGTCGAGCACCTTGCGCTCCTCGGCCGGTGTCGGGTAGGTGACGCGGACTTTGAGCAGGAAGCGGTCGAGCTGCGCCTCCGGCAGCGTGTAGGTGCCCTCCTGGTCGATCGGATTCTGCGTGGCGAGCACCATGAACGGATCGGGCAGCTTGTGCGTGGCCTCGCCGATGGTGACCTGGCGTTCCTGCATCGCCTCCAGCAGCGCGCTCTGCACCTTGGCCGGGGCGCGGTTGATCTCGTCCGCCAGCACCAGATTCGCGAACACCGGGCCGAGGCGCGGCGTGAAGGTGCCGTCCTTCGGATGGTAAACCATCGTGCCGATCACGTCCGCCGGCAGCAGGTCGGGCGTGAACTGGATGCGCTGGAATTTCGCGCGCAGCGTGCCAGCCAGCGTGCGCACGGCCAGCGTCTTGGCGATGCCCGGCACGCCTTCGAGCAGCACATGGCCGTTCGTCAGCAAGGCAACAAGGAGACGGTCCACGAGAACCGTCTGCCCCACGAGCACACGCGAGATTTCGGTTCGGAGCGGAGCCACCCAGGCGGAGGCTTTGACGATGGCTTCCTGATCAGGGACGGCGGGGAGGGCGGCTGAGGCGGGCATGTGAAGGTGGGTACTGGTCAACGGGGCGGCTTCTCCCGTCAACTCTCAAGGCTTTGAGGTTAAACGCCGCGCACGGCTCGTTATGTTGCTGGAATTGCCGGTGAATCCGCCTTTTGTCGCGGCAATGACACTTCAAGACCTCCGCGAACAAGTCTGCGAAGCCAACCGCGCCCTCGAACCCAGCGGTCTCGTGCGCCTGACCTGGGGCAATGTGAGCGGCATCGACCGTGAATCCGGCCTGTGGGCGATCAAACCGAGCGGCATCAGTTACGCCGCGTTGAATCCCGCCGACATCGTCGTGCTCGACCTCGATGGGAAGGTCGTGGAGGGCAATCTGCGGCCGTCCTCCGACACGAAGACGCATCTCGTGCTCTACCGCGAATTTCCAAACATTGGCGGTATCACGCACACGCACAGCCTGCATGCCACGATGTTCGCCCAGGCCGGGCGTGAACTGCCGTGTTTCGGCACGACGCATGCGGATCATTTTCACGGCACAGTTCCCATCGTGCGTGCGCTGACGCCCGACGAAGTGGCGCAGGACTACGAGCATTTCACCGGCGTTGCCATCGTGGAACGTCTGCGCGAATTGAAGCTCGACCCGCTCGAAATGCCCGCCGTGCTGCAACTGCACCACGCGCCGTTCACCTTCGGCAAATACGCGATGGATTCGCTCCACAACAGCATCGCCCTCGAAATGTGCGCGCACATGGCGCTGGGGTCGTTTTCGCTGAATCCGGCCATGCAGGCCATCCCGGCGCACATCTTGGAAAAACATCACCTGCGCAAGCACGGGCCGGGCGCGTATTACGGACAGAAATGACCACACCCGGCGCACAACCAGGCATGAGACTGCTTTTCCTCCTCACGACCCTGGCCCTCGCGGCCTGCACCAGCGCAAGCCGCCACAGGCTCTGGCAAACCCTCGACCCCGCCGGCTACAAGCACGCCCACAGCGAGGTCTTCAATCCCAAGAAGTACCGCCGTGATGTGCCACGCGAAACCTTGGAGGAGAAAGAGATGCTGTGCCTCGATCCTGTCCAGTGAGCGGGCAGGTGGAGGATCATTCGAGGAAAGCTTGAGCAGGCGGAGGAAACATTGCTAATGATGCGGCATGCCGCTCTCCTGGAACGAGATCAAACAACGCGCCATCGCCTTCTCCCGCGACTGGAAGGGCGAGGGCTCCGAGAAGTCCGAGCGGCAGACCTTCTGGAACGAGTTTTTCGAGGTGTTCGGCAAGCGCCGCCGCACGCTCGCCACCTTTGAGGAGCCGGTGAAAAAGCTCTCCGGGAACTGGGGCTTCATCGACCTCTTCTGGCCCGGCACATGCCTCGTGGAGCACAAGAGCGCGGGCGAGGACCTGGGCAAGGCGCATGCGCAGGGCATGGACTACATCCGCGGCCTCATCAACACGGGGCGGGAGAAAGAGGCCCCGCGCTGGCTCATCGTCTCCGACTTCCAGCGCATCGCCATCCACGATCTGGAGCCGGAGCAGGACCCGGACCTGCCGCTGCTCACGCGCCTGCCGCCCAGCGTGGAATTCCCGCTGAAGGAGCTGCACAAAAACGCGCGCCACTTCGCCTTCATCGCCGGCTACAAGAGCCACAAGCTCAACCCTGAGGATCCAGCAAACTTCGAGGCCACCGAGTTGATGGCGAAGCTGCACGACGCCCTGTGGGACGGCGGCTATCGCGGCCACGACCTCTGCCAGTTCCTCGTGCGCCTGCTCTTCTGCTTCTTCGCCGATGACACGGGGATTTTCCCGCCGGATCAATTCAAGCTCTTCGTTCGTGAACACACTGCTGAAGACGGCAGTGATCTCGGCGCACGGCTGGCGCATCTCTTCAACGTGCTCAACACGCCGGAGAACAAGCGCAGCAAGAACCTCGATGATGACCTGGCAGAGTTTCCCTATGTGAATGGTGATCTGTTTGCAGAACCTTCCTTCTTTGCGGACTGCACTTCGAAGATGCGTTCGATCTTGATCGAATGCGCCGACTTCAAATGGGAAAAGATTTCTCCCGCCGTCTTCGGCAGCCTGTTCCAGACCGTGTTCGACCACGAGGATGACCGGAAACGCCGCCAGCTCGGCGCGCACTACACGGCGGAGAAGAACATCATGAAGCTCGTGAGCAGCCTCTTTCTCGACGACCTGCGCGCCGAATTTGAGGCGGCACGGAAGGACAAGTCCGGGCGCGGCCCTAACCGCCTGCGTGATCTGCAAAAGAAGCTCGCCTCCCTCAAGATCATGGACCCGGCCTGCGGCTGCGGGAACTTCCTTGTCGTCACCTACCGCGAGCTGCGGCAGTTGGAGCTGGAGATTTTGCTCCAGTTGCACACGCTGGTTGAGACGGGACAGGATTCAAGCCGGGAACAAATCACGCATAAAGAACGGCAGCACGAGCTGTCACTCGAAGACGTGAACCAGCTCTCCCAGATCAACGTCGATCAGATGTATGGCATCGAGATCGAGGAATTCCCTGCGCGCATCGCCGAAGTGGCACTGTGGCTGGCGGATCATCAGGCCAACGTGCTTTTGAGCGAGGCCTTCGGCCAGTTCTACCGCCGCATCCCGCTGCGCAAGAGCCCGCACATCCACGTGGCGAACGCGCTGCGCAAAGACTGGCGCGAGGTGCTGCCACCGGAGCAATGCAGCTACATTCTGGGCAATCCGCCGTTTGTGGGTCATCACTATCAAAGCGCCGAACAGAAGGCAGACCAGCAGGCGGTGATGGAGGACATCTCGGCGGCCGGCGTGATTGATTTTGTCGCCAACTGGCACTTCAAAGCCGCTGCTTATATTTACTGCACGCAGGCGAAGGCGGCCTTTGTCTCCACCAACTCCATCTGCCAGGGCGAGCAGGCGGGACTTGTCTGGACGCATCTCTTCAACCGCTGGCACATCAAAATTCACTTCGCACACCGCACCTTCGCCTGGGAGAGCGAGGCGCGTGGCAAGGCGCATGTGCATTGTGTCATCGTCGGCTTTGGCGGACACGACACGGAGAACAAGCGCCTTTACGATTACGAGTCTGATCCCGAGAATCCGGCGATCACCGTGGTGAAAAACATCAGCCCGTATCTCGTGGAAGGACCAGACCGGGCGGTGACAAACCGTTCCGAACCGTTGTGTGAGGTGCCGAAGATGAACTGGGGCAACAAACCGACCGATGGCGGGCATCTCATCCTCACGCCGGAGGAACGTGACGAGCTTCTCGCGAAGGAACCTGCGGCTGTGAAATACATCCGGCCCTTCATGAGTGGCGGAGACTTCATCAATGGCGTGGAGAGATTTTGTCTTTGGTTGAAGGATGTTTCGCCCGGTGAGCTGCGCACGCTGCCCTTGGTGCTCGCCCGCGTGGAGGCGGTGAAGCAGATGCGCCTCGCCAGCAAGGCGGAGAGCACGCGCAAATATGCGGCCTTTCCCACCTTGTTTCGCCAGATCGCCCAGCCAGACTCGGATTACCTCGCGATCCCGGAGGTGTCGTCAGAACGCCGCACATACATTCCTATCGCGTTTGCCAGCAAAAACATCATATGCAGCAACAAGATACAGTTCGTGCCGGAGGCTACCGTTTGGCATTTCGGGATACTCACCTCGATGATGCACATGGCTTGGATGCGGCAGGTTTGTGGCAGGCTCGAAAGCCGCTACAGCTATTCCAACACACTCGTCTATAACAACTACCCGTGGCCGCAGGACATTACTGACGCGCAGAAGGCGGCGGTGGAGAAAGCAGCGCAGGCGGTGCTGGATGCGCGGGCCGCGTTCCCCACCTCCACGCTGGCCGATCTCTACGATCCGGTGACGATGCCGCCCGCGCTGGTGAAGGCGCATGCCGATCTGGACCGCGCGGTGGACCGTTGCTACCGCAAGGAACCGTTTCCGGACGACCGCGCCCGCGTGGAGCATCTCTTCGCTCTTTACGAGAAGCTCACCGCGCCACTGGTGAAGTATGACAAGCCGAAGCGGAAAGCGAAGGTGAAGAACGCGCCTGACTCTGACGGATCCCGCGCCGCAGCCGCTCATTATCACGGCCCGCTGATTTTGCGGGAGGAGCCGCGTGAAATTGGAAACAAATCATGATTTCAAACTCCAGACCTCCATTTCCATGAAACCAACCCCACCCCTCATCCGCGTGCAAGGACACGGCAGTGTGTCATCAGCCCCTGACACGATCGTTCTCGGCCTGGAACTGGAGAGCGAGCACAAGGAATACGACAAGGCGATGGAGGACGCGGCGGAGCGCCTGGAACTGCTGCGCAAGGCGCTGCCGAAGGCCGGCCTGGACACGGAGCAGCTAAAGACGGAATCGTTTGGCGTGCATGTGACTGAGGACTACAACCAAGGACGCCGCACTTTCCGCGGCTACAGCGTGAAACATCATCTGAGTCTGGAGCTTCCTTTTGGCCGCAAGGAACTGGGCCGTGTCCTCACAGCGGTGACCGGATGCAAGGCCAGGGCCAGCCTGGTGCTGAGCTTCACCGTGTCCGATCCTGAAGCAGTGAAACGTCGCGTTCTGGAGGCGGCTGTGCACAACGCCCGCGACCGCGCGGAGGTGATCGCCTCGGCGTCCGGCCAGAAGCTCGGCAGCATTCAGGCAATCGAATATGGACACACGGAGATCATCGTGCGCTCCCAGCCAATGGCATTCAGCACAGCGCTGGCCTCGCCTGCGCGGGAAATGGACTTCAACCCGGCGGAGATCGACAGCGAAGACACGGTGCTGATGACGTGGGAACTGACGCGGTGAAGCGTCACTTCCGCCCCGCCTCGTGGTCCGGCGGCGGTTTGCCGTCCTCACCCGGCCTGCCACAGGCCCGGAGCAGGGCGCGGATGACGTGGCCGAGGCAGGCCGGACCTGCATCGTGCTGTTGTTGGGAACTTTCGGGGCGAGCCGGACCTCAACCGATGTGCTTGCGATACGCGTCCGCGTTCATCAACGCATCCGCCTCGGCGATGTTCGAGGGTTTGATCTTGAAAATCCAGCCGCCGAGAAAGGGATCGCGGTTGAGCAGGCCGGGATCGTTGCTGAGCGCCTCATTGACCTCCGCGATCTCGCCGGAGACCGGCGCGTAGATGTCGCTGGCCGCCTTCACGGACTCGATCACGCACACCTGCTGCCCGGCGCTGACCTGGGTGCCTACTTTGGGTGGATCGACAAAGACGACGTCTGTCAGCTCGGCCTGCGCATGGTCCGTGATACCCACCGGCGCGGGATTTTGCATCGGGTCGATCCATTCGTGGGATTCGCGGTAGCGGAGATTGTCAGGGACGTTGCTCATGGGAGTGCTGGTTGGGAATCAAACGGCTGGTTTGCGGTAAAATGGCTTCTTCACGACTTCCGCAGGGAAACGGCGGCCGCGGATCTCGATTTCGATCATATTGCCGATCTTCGCGGCATCCACCGGCAGGTAAGCCATGCCGATGCCGGCGCCTAGACTCGGGGATTGCGTGCCGCTGCACACTTCGCCGACGACCTGGCCGTTGACGGCGACGGGATAATGCGGGCGCGGCGGCGGCGTGGTGCCCGTCATGCGGAAGGCGGCCAGCTTGTCCGGCAGAGCAGCGGTTTTCTGCTCCACCAAAACCTCGCGGCCTGTGAAACCGCCTTTATCGAGAGCGACGAAGAAACCGAGGCCCGCCTGCAACGGCGTGCGCGTTTCAGAAAGATCATTGCCATTGAGTGGGTAGCCCATTTCGAGACGCAGCGTGTCACGCGCGCCGAGTCCGCAGGCCATGCCGCCGGCAGCTTTCACCGCATCGACGATTTTGCGGAACCAGGCTTCAGCCGTTTCGGCGGGCATGAAGAACTCAAAGCCCTCCTCGCCTGTGTAACCGGTGCCGCAGAGCCACATCGGCCCCGTGTCGGTCATGGTGACGAGGATCGTGTTGTGCGCGGGGAAGGAATCGTGGTTGCCAAAGACTGCGGCGGCCACCTCGCGAGCTTTCGGCCCTTGAATCGCGAGGCCGGCGGTGAAGTCGCTCGCATTCGCCATCATCACGTCATCGTCCTTTGTGAGCTGTGATTCGAGATGCTCCCAGTCGGCGTCGATGCGCGAGGCGTTCACCACGAGGAAGAATTCGCGCTCGCTGGTGCGGTAGGCGATCAAATCGTCGATCACGCCGCCGTGTGCGTTCAGCAGCAGCGTGTACTGGCCCTGTCCGGGTTGCAGCGTGGCGATGTTGTTGGTCAGGACGCGGTTGAGGAATGCCTCCGCGCCTCTGCCGCTCACGATGAACTGGCCCATGTGTGAGATGTCGAACACTCCGACGCTCTGCCGCACGGCCTTGTGCTCCTCGACGATGCCTGAATACTGCACCGGCATGTCCCAGCCCGCGAAGGGCACCATGCGTGCGCCCATTTCCACATGCACGGCGTGCAAAGGGGTGCGGCGAAGGGGTGAGGGATCGGACATGATCCGCGCATGGTGTGAAGTAAGGCGGATTTGTCAATGCACGCGGCGGATTGAACCATGACGGCAGAGTTGTTGCCGTTTGCCTCGCTCTTCAAACCCTCCATAGTCGCGCCCGCCTCCCCCCAAACATGGCAGCCCCTTTTCTCACCCAGGATTTCCACATCCGCTGGTCCACGCTGACCCCGGATCACATCGAAGCCGACATCCGCGCCGCCCTTGAAAAGGCGCAGGCGGATCTCGACGCGCTCATCGAGCAGGACCGTGGCAAACTGAGCTTTGAATCCGTCGTGCTCGGCCTTGACGAGGTTACCCGCGGCCTGAACGAGGCGTGGGGCCTCGTGACGCACCTCGACTCGTTGTGCAACTCCCCCGCCCTGCGCGAGGCGCACAACAAGATGTTGCCGGAAGTCAGCGCCTTCTTTGCCAAGATTCCGCTCAACGAGCATCTCTGGGATCTGCTCGTCACCTACAGCACCACCGACAATGCGAAGAAGCTCAGCCCTGTGCGCAAACGTGCTTTGGAGGAGGAGATGGAGGGTTTCATCCAGGCCGGCGCCGACCTGCCGCCGGAGCAGAAGCGGCGCATGGAGGAAATCTCCACCGAACTCTCCAAACTCACGCAGAAGTACTCCGAGAACGTTCTCGACTCGACGAACCAATGGGAGTTCGTGACTGACGATCCGCAACGCCTGCACGGCCTGCCGCCCTCGGCGATCGAGGCGGCCCGCGCTGATGCCGCTGCCAAGAATCACGGCACGGCGGACAAACCCGCCTGGCGCTTCACCTTGAAGGCTCCCTCCATGATCCCGGTCATGGAATATCTCGAAGACACGACCATCCGCCGTCAGGTGTGGGAGGGAACCTGCGCCATTGGTCACGAAGGCGCGCATGACAACACCGACCTCGTCTGGAACATCCTGCGCCTCCGCCACGAAAAGGCGCGGATCATGGGGAAGGCGAACTTCGCCGACCACACCCTCGCCCACCGCATGGCGAAGACTGGACGCAGCGCACTGCGTTTCATCGAGGACCTCCGCTCACGCGTAGAGGAGGCGTTTCAGCGTGAGACGATCGAGCTGCAGGAGTTCCGCGCGGACTCGGAGCACCAGGCGGTGGATCTGTTCGAGCCGTGGGAGGTCGCGTTCTGGGCCGAGAAGCAGCGCAAGGCCAAATATGACTTCGACGAAGAGGAGCTGCGCCCCTATTTCCCCATCGACAAGGTGCTCGGCGGCATGTTTCAGCTCGCGGAGAAAGTGTTCGGCCTGCGCATCACCTCCCGCGAGGTCGTTTATGTCGCGCCGGGACAGGAGGCGCCGGAAAATATCAGCGCACAGCCGGGGAAAACCGGGCCCGTCGAAGTATGGCACCCCGAGGTGAAGTTTTACGAGGTGCGCAACGAAAAAGGCGTCCACATCGGCTCCTTCTACGCCGACTGGCATCCGCGTGATTCAAAACGCGGCGGCGCGTGGATGAACTACCTCAAGATGGGCGTGCCCCCCAGCGGCGAGCGCGACCGCCGCCTGCACCTCGGCCTCATCTGCGGCAACATGTCCCCGCCTACTGGCGGAAAGCCCGCGCTGCTCACGCATGACGAGGTCTGCACCGTGTTTCATGAGTTCGGCCACCTGCTGCACCAGCTCTGCGGCAATGTCGAGGTTCCCTCGCTCAACGGCGTCAACGTCTATTGGGACTTCGTCGAGCTGCCCTCGCAGCTCATGGAAAACTTCTGCTGGGAGCGCGAGAGCCTCGACCTCTTCGCCCGGCATCACGAGACCGGCGGGGCGATCCCCGCGAAGCTCTTCAAAAAGATGCTCGCCGCGAAGAACTACCGCAGCGCCAGCGACATCATGCGCCAGCTCGCCTTCGGCAAGCTCGACCTCGAGCTGCACATGCATCACGCGACGGATGAGGGGGCCGATCTCGACAAGCTCGCCCGCAAGCTGCTCGACGGTTACCTCATGCCGTTGAAAACCGAGCCGCCGACCATGGCGCGCCGTTTCGGCCATCTGTTCAGCAGCCCCGTCGGCTACGCCGCCGGTTACTACAGCTACAAATGGGCCGAGGTGCTCGACGCGGACGCGTTCACACGCTTCCAGAAGGAAGGCGTGCTCAATCCCGCCGTCGGTCATGAGTTTCGCGACACCATCCTCAGCCGGGGCAATTCCGAGGATCCCGCGAAGCTCTACCACGACTTCATGGGCCGCGATCCCGATGCGATGGCGCTGCTCGTGCGCGCGGGGCTGGCATGATCATGCCGGATTGCGGCCCCTTCCGCGATACGCGAACGCGAAGAACACGCACACCGCCGCGGCCAGCGCCGTCTCCCCCCACCAGAAGCGCGACCAGTCAGTGACGCCGCCTTTCGTGCATGCCGCATGCCACCACCCGCCGCCGAGATAGCCCGCCATGTTGCCGAAGCCGCTCATCAGCAGGGCCAGTAGCGCCTGCGCCCGCACGCGCCAGCCGGGGTCGATGCGCTCCTCCAGATAAATCTGCGCCGTGATGAAATACAGCGTGTATGCCAGGCCGTGCAGCAGCGTGCCCGCCATCACCCAGCCGGTGGTGGCGAATGCGTTGAACGCATAGCGGATCACACACACCACCATGCCGGAGAGGAAGATCCATTTCAGGCGCACCCTGGCCAACAGGCTGGCGAGCAGCAGCATCACGAGAATCTCCGTCGTCTGTCCGAGCGAGATCACAGCGGAGATGCTGCCCACGCCGAGATCGCTCAGATGCCGTGCGGTGTACGGGTAGAAGGCGGCCAGCGGCACACAGTAGAGCGCGGCGGTGATGAACACCACGCGGTGGTCGCGGTGCCGGAGCAGCTCGAGCGCGTCGATGCCGAGGATCTGCCGCCAGGTGCGCTGCCGCAGCACCACTGGCGGCGGCACGCTGGGCAGCGTCCAAGTGAGCGCCATCACCACCAGCCACAGCGCCGACGCCGTGACTGCGGCCGACAGGGACGCATCTGCACGCAGCACAAAGCTGACGATCCAGCAGCCCGCCATCCAGCCGCCTGTCGCCCAGGCGCGCAGCGGCCCGAACTGGCGCTTCGCATCATGCAGTTGGGAGAAAACGATGCTGCTAGTCACGCTCCACACCGGCATCGACACTAGGGCCTGCAACTGCGCGCAAGCCAGGATCAGCGCATCACTCCACCCCCAGTGCAAAGAGCCGCAGGTCAGCAGCAGGGAGAGCGACGTGCCCCCGGTGAGCCAGCGCAACAGCGTCACGGGCGAATGCTTCTGGTCCGCCAGAGCCGCCACAAACAGAGGGGAGATGAACGCAGCCACCGAAGTCGTCGCCAGCACCCACGGCACCAGATGCCCGCGCCCATGAGCGGCGAAGACATTCGCCAGCGGCACATTCCACATCCCCATCGGCAGTGCCGCGAAGAAAAACAGCGTCGCAAGCGTGGTGCGGCTGGCTGTGGCATCCGGGCGGGGGCTGGGCATCGTTGTTCCTGATGGAATACGCCGTGCCTTGAGAATCTCCAACGCCGTGATGAGGAAAAAGCGTCCCTTGCACGTCCGGCGGCCCTTTCCATCTTCCGCGCCTCAATTTCCCCCCCCCGACTCCGACCCACCATGGAAAACATCATCATCATCGGCACCGGCTGCGCCGGCTACACTGCGGCCATCTACACCGGACGCGCCAATTTGAAGCCCCTCATCCTCTCCGGCAACATGCCCGGCGGCCAGCTCACGACGACCACGGAGGTGGAAAACTTCCCCGGCTTCCCGAACGGCATCATGGGGCCGGAGCTGATGATGAACATGCAAGCGCAGGCAGAGAAGTTCGGCGCGCGCATCGAGTACTCGCTCGTCAGCAGCGTCAAAAAGACCGCCGCAGGCCATTTCGAGGTCATCACGGAAAGCGGCACCCTTTACGAGGCGCACAGCGTCATCATCGCCACCGGTGCCTCGCCGAAGCACCTCGGCCTGCCGAACGAGAAATCCCTCATCGGCCACGGCCTGACGAGCTGCGCCACCTGCGACGGCGCATTCTACCGCAACGTGCCGGTCTGCGTCATCGGCGGCGGAGACAGCGCGTGCGAGGAGGCCATGTTCCTCACCAAGTTCGCCAGCACCGTCTATTTGATCCATCGCCGCGACACGCTTCGCGCCTCGAAGATCATGGCCGACCGCACGCTCGCCAATCCGAAGATCAAGCCGGTCTGGAACAGCACCGTCAGTGACTACCTCACCGATGAAAAAGGCGAGATGCGCGCCGTGACGCTGCAGAACCTCGTCACTGGTGAAAAAAGCGAGCTGGAGCTGAAGTGCGTCTTCGTCGCCATCGGCCACATTCCGAACGCGGCCTTCCTCGGCGGCCTCGTCGATACCGACGAGAACGGCTACATCCTGCAAACCCACGGCACACGCACGAAGACCGAGGGGCTCTTCGCCGCCGGTGACGTGGCCGATCATGTTTATCGCCAGGCCATCACCGCCGCCGGCCAGGGCTGCGCCGCCGCCCTGGAGGCGGAGCGCTACCTCGCCGAACGAGGGGTGCATTGAGTCGGAAAGCCAGAACTGGAGGCGTCACATCGCCCAACTGCCTGGGTTTTGGCCCCCCCCCTCAACCCTGACATGGAAAATGGGAAATCTGGGCTGTCACCGCCCTCGAAAAAGACCATGGCAAAGTTTGCTCAATTGTTCTATGGTGTTTATAGTTTATATAAATGCCTGTAATCCGCCTTGCCTTGCCTGCCCCCCTCCGCTCCCTGCTCGCCAGAGGAGCAGGGTCAGCTGTGGTTTCAGGCTTCGTGCTTGTGGCCATGCTCACGGTGGTCGGAAAGCTGGCCGCCTTCGTCAAAGATGCCGTGGTGGCTGCCAAGCTGGGCACGGCGGACGAACTCGACGCCTTCATGCTCGTGTTCGGCTTTCTCTCCTTCGCATCCACCGTGCTTGCAGGCGGCCTGCCGGAGTCATTCGTACCTGCCTACGCTGAACTGCGTGAACGCCGCGGTCTGCGCCGCGCCGACCGGCTCGGCGTGCAATGCGCCGCCTGGCAGTTCGTCGCGCTGCTCGTCTGCGCCCTTGGCATCTCGCTCATGGCACCGGCCTTGGTGTCCTGGGCCACGCACGGATTCCCGGCGCAGAAACAAGCGCTCGCGGTGCGGTTCCTTCACTCCTTGCTGCCCTTCCTGCTTTGCTTTGGTCTCTCCTACCATCTCTCTGCCTGGCTCCGTGCCGGGAAATCATTCCTGCTCGCCGCTGCGGCGCCGGTGCTGGTGCCGCTCGGCATCATCGCGGCCATCATGCATGATGGAGACCAGGTCAGCGCATGGACTCTCGTCGCCGGCACGGTCTGGGGCGCTGGCGCGCATGTGACGGTGCTTTTGATCGCCCTGGGCCGCCGGCTGCCGCGCAAAACACGCTGGTGGCGCTGCTGCCTTCAACATTGGGAGCCGGGGCTTCGCCCGGTGCTGCGCAACGCGCTCCCCTTTCTGGTCGGCGGCATTGTTTTTGGCAGCGCGGC
>JAEUHJ010000023.1 GCA_016795375.1 Verrucomicrobiaceae bacterium | reverse complement strand
AGTGGGCGCGTGGCGTTTTTTCAACTCCAGGCCGATCTCGACGAACACCTCGGCGGGAATCGCGGAGACGTGCAGATCGCCGATCTTCATGACTTGCAGCGGCGCGGAGACTTTTGCGGGGAAATCAGCCAGCAGCACGGTCTCACGCGCATAGACCTGCTCTTGTGTCTCCATGCGCGGGAAGGCTTTCGACTGCTTCGTGACCTCGCGGGCTTTGGTGACCTCGTCTTGCGTCGGAATGCGCAATCCGAGCTCGATGTCCTTTTGTGCGACCGCGAGCGGCACCGAATCGGCATGCTTCACGTTCTTCACCGCCGTCGCGACGGCCTGCGCGACATCATTCGCGACGATCTGGATGCGGCCATACGGCGCTTCCTTGGCCTGACCGCCGCGGAAGTCGATGTTGTTGATGTCGCCGCTGGTGCCGTTCGACATGATGCCGACGAATGGCGGGTCTTGTTTCTCCGCGCCAAGCAACTGGCCGATCTTCACCGCGAACGCGCCATAGTAATCCGCCGAGATGTGGCCGGGGCCGACCCCGCCGACGTAGTGCAGCGAATAATTCGCCAGCAGCGCGATGGGTTTGCCGTCCGCGCCTTGCACGCTGATGAAACTCACCTCGGGATCGGTCGGACCGGCGGGTCCGACGAGGCCGGGGTTGTTGATGCCGGGATTCGTCCGCACCTGATCCGTGATGACCCCCAGCGGCGTGGGCGGGATGGTGCCGGGCTTCATTTTCCAGCGGCGGTTGAAGACCTGATGCGGCACGGAGGCGCTGCCGTGGCCGATTTTCGCCGGGGCGAGGTTGTTCAGCGCACGGCGCACACCATCGGCGATACGGCGCGAGACGAAACGCTGATACATCGGACTCGGCTCGCTCTGCCCGACGGCCTGGAGCGTGCCGCAGGAGTGCGAATGCGTGGCGGACATCATCATGTGCTCCACCGGCAGGCCGGTGGCCTCGTTCACCATCTTCTTCGCGTCGTCAAAGATGCCGCGTCCGATCAGGCAACTGTCCACGACGACGAACACGAGCTTCGTCCTGCCATCATCCAGCGCCAGGCAGCGCGCATGCAGCTCATCGTGGATGAAGGCTGCCTTCCCGTCCTGAAAACCGCCATTGATCGAGCTGCCGAGATCGGGGGTGACATTGCTGGTGGCCGCGCCTGCGCGGAATTCGGCGGCGTGGGCAGTCGTGATTGCCAGGAGGAGCGGGAGGAGCGCGAGTTTCATCCTTTTCATACGCGGACGGAGCGGCGGCTCAATCCGCCATTCCGGCTTTTGCCTTCCTCCCGATGACAAAAACGGGCGGCAGGATGCCCCGCCGCCCGCGCATGAGCTTGTGGACGGATCATCCGTCGATGTTCCAGCCGGGGCGGTAGTCCTTTTTCATGAAGGCGTTGGCCTCGGGGGTGTCGGGACTGGTGCCGGTTTTGCCGTCGTATTGGATCTTTTTGCCGGTGCGGTAGGCGACGAGGCCGAGGAGCATCATCTCGATCATGTCGGCGCTGTAGCCGAAGTTGCAGGCGGTGGGCTTTGACGGGTCTTTGCAGGCGTCGAACCACTGCTTCTGGAAATGACCGAGGGCGGGCAGCATGTCCTCCTTTTTGCGCGGCTTGTAGTAGCTCATGTCGGCATCGTCGCCAAAGGGCACGATCATGCGCGAGTCGAAGTCGGCGATGAGGAAGCCCTTCGTGCCCTTGAACATGGCGCCGTGGCCGATCTTCGTGAGGTCGATCGAGGGTCTGGGCGAGCGCGGCATCGCGCCACCTTGATACCAACTGACCGTGATCGGGCCGCGCCAGTCATTGGCGGGGAGTTCGAAGTGCGATTCGCATTTCACGGGCGTGACATCGGAGTTGTAGGCGTCGCCCTTCGCCTCTGCGGAGGTGGGCAGGCCGCCATCCACGGCATTCCAGAGCAGATCCATCGTGTGGCTGCCCATGTCGCCGATTTGCCCCGCGCCGAAGTCCCAGAACATGTTCCATGAGAGGCAGTTCGCCCCGGCTCCGCCGGAGAAGTAGGCCGGATTGTAGGGGTGGAAGGGTGCGGGGCCGAGCCAGAGGTCATAATGAAATCCGGCGGGCGGCTGGCCTTCCTCCGGGAAGTAGCCGGGCTTCGGAATCTGGCGGTTACCCCACGCGTAGGCGGCCTTCAACTCGCCGATGGCCCCGTCGCGGATGAGTTCCTTCACACGGTTGAAATTCGGCTGCGCGTGACGCTGCATGCCGACTTGCGTGGCGAGCTTGTCCTTCTTTGTCTGCCATGTCGCACGGACGGTGCGCGCCTCGTTCACGGTGATGGCGAGCGGCTTTTCGCAGTAGCAGTGGAGATCGCGTTTCAGCGCCCAATTGGCGATGAAGGCGTGCGTGTGGTCCGGCGTGCAGACGACGACGGCGTCGAGGTCCTTGTGATCAAGGCACTTGCGCCAGTCGATGTAGGTGGTGGCTCCAGGGAAGCGCTCCAGCGCCTTGGGGAAACGCGCTTCGTTGATGTCACAGAGCGCGACGACATTTTCCTCCGCGATGGAGTCATAATGAGCGAGGCCGCGGCCCCACACGCCGATGAGGGCGACGTTGAGCTTGTTGCTGGGCGCGTTCTGCCCGAAGAGCGGGCGGGTGATCATGCTGCCGGCGACGAGTCCGGCGGCACCGACGAAACGACGGCGGGAGAGAGGGGCGGATGGAGTGTTCATGGCGGGACCATGAAACGACGCCCGGAGCAGTTCTCAAGCGGCAACACGCGGGATTGGGCGGCGCACATGGCCTTGAACTTCCGGCTTGTCATTTTCGCGGCGGGTGTGTTTCATCCTGGCAACCAACCCGCACAGACATGGAAATCACCACCGCCGCCAGAACGCTGCTGGAGCACAAGGGCAGGAATTTGTGGACCACCACCCCTGCGGCCACCGTGTTTGAAGCCATCCAGATGATGGCGGAGAAAAATGTCGGCGCACTGCCGGTGGTGGAGGGGTTGCGGCTAGTGGGCATCATTTCGGAACGCGATTATCTGAGCAAGGTGATGCTCAAAGGCCGCTCATCGAAGGAAACACCGGTGCATGACATCATGACGGGCCAGGTGGTCACGGTGACGCCGGATCAAAGCGTCTCGGAGTGCATGGCGATCATCACCGAGCACCGGGTACGGCATCTGCCGGTGGTCGAGGGCGGCCAGCTCGTCGGCATCATTTCCATCGGCGACCTGGTGCGCTGGATCATCGCGACTCAACGCATGACCATCGAGCAGCTTGAGAAATACATCGCGGGCGGTTATCCGGGCTGATCTTCATCAGCGCAGTTCATACGAGTGAGTTCGGCCTGCCCCAGCGGATTTTCCCAAGCTGTAAATCGCCCCTGAAGCGGTGCTTTGGCAGCATCTCGCCGTCAGTGACCCAGGACTCGTCGGGCGTGATGTTCGTGGTCTGGAAATTGCCCATCATCGGCACGTCATCAGGCTTGCTCACGCCGTCTCCCTCCAGAGGAAGGACGACGCGCTCGGTGGCGCGGATGAGGCGCATGTTTTTCAGATCAACCTGTGCGATGAAAAGCGGGGAGCGCCAGCGGGGGACGTTCACGTTGCTGGTGTCCTTGCGCGTATAGACGAGGTGCAGCGCGTCGCTGTGCGGCAGCCAGTGCTGCTGCGTGCTGCTCATGTCCAATGGCGTGCCGTCGTCCCAGCACCATGGCTGCTTCTCCGCGAAGTCGAGGCCGTCATCGCTCGCGGCGACGTAGCCGCGTTTGTCCTCGGCACGCAGAGTCACATAAAATTTGCCGCGATAACGCACCATCGACGGCTCCAGCAGGCCGCGCCCGGCAGCGTGCTTGATCTCCTTGCCTACTTTTTGAATCGCGAGCGTTTCGCCATCGAACGAGCAGCGCACCCCGACGGCGGAGCGGCTGGTTTCCTTCGCGCCGAACGACATCACAAACGCGATGCTGCCATCTTCGAGGACTTCACGCTGGCCGCAGTTGTTCGTATAGATGAACGCGCCGCGCGGATCATCCCAGAGCAGAGGTTTGCGCTCTGACCACTTCCCGTCTTTGAAAACGGCATAGACCGGGCGGCGTGGCGGCTGCTTGCGGTCGAAACCTTTGCCTTTGTAGAACACATTGTGTCCCATCGCCAACACCGTGCCTGTTTTCGCATGCCACTGCGGCACGACATCGCACACGCCTTCATCTCCACGACCGTCAGTAGTCGCCACACGGCCCAGCGGCGGCACCGGCTGCGGCTCAGTCCACGTTTTGCCGAGATCATGTGACTCCATCCAGTGCACCGGCAGGAAGTAATCCGAGCCACGAATCTCCTGCATCGTCATGAACACCACCGGTCCGTCCTTTGACGGAATCATGCACGGTCGCGGATGAAACCACGTCGGCCCGCTGCCATCACGACCGCGTTTCAGCGTGATCTTCTCGATGGAGGCGATCAGACCGCCTGTGGATTGCGCGGATGCCAGTGGCGCGGCACAAAAAACCGCTGTGGTTTGCTGGATGAAGCGACGGCGGTTCATGAAGTGGGATGTGATTGGCCGAAAAAGAGAATGAGATCAGACCTTTTTGTTCTTTTTCCTCTCTTTCGGCTATCCGAAATCTGGAACTCACTTCGCTTTCGGCGCCGGTTTCGGCTTCCCAGGCAGACCTTGGCCGGGTTTGAGGTCGAGATTGGCCTTCATATCTTCTTCGGTGACGGTCGAAGCCACACCATCGACGGGAATCTTCGCTTTCGCGGTCCACAGGATCGCATTCAGCACGAGTTTGCGCTGGTCGTCATTCGCCCAGCCTTTGTGGAAGTGGCCGCCGGTGAAGCCGAAGCCGCGACCGCCATCGGCGCGCTCGCAGGCCCAGGCGACGTGCTGCTTCTCCTTGTTCTTCACGGACTCACGCACGGCCGGATTACCGCTGTGGGTGCCATCCGGGCGGCTCATCGTCGAATCAGGCGCCACATCGCTGAGGATCGGCGTCACGCCTTCCATGCCCTTGCGGAAGCGCATGTGGAAGTACCATTCGTCATTCGTGCCGAAGGGCTTCACGCCGGTGCTGATGGGATGCGCGGGCAGTTCCTTGAAATTCGCATCCCAGTGCGGGTTCACGCTCCAGTTGATCTCGAACGCGCCGCCCATCCAGTCGATGAACTCCTTGTTGCCCTTCTCGATTGTCGGCTCCACCGCGTAGTGGATCGTGAGGAAGCCGCAACCGCGTTTCATCTCCTTGTCGAGCTGCGCCAGACGGTCTCCCTGCAGCGCCGGATGCCCGCCGCCGCCGTCGGAATAGATCACGACCGTATCCGCCTTCGACAGTTCCTCCTGCGCCGGCCACTCGCCATTCAGGTGATACTTGATGTCCACTTGATCGGCCGCGCCTTGTTCAAGGCATTTTTTCAGAAGCTGGATGCCCGCGTTGTGCTCGTGCTGCCCCGGGCCGTGCGAGGGCTTGCCCGCGATCATGACGATGGATTTCTTGTCCGCGGAAAACGCGGAACCGGCAAGGGAAACGAAGGCGAGGAGGGAAAGCAGGCGCTTCATGGTGGTGAGGGTGAATCAAACGCCTGCATGCATCCAGCCATTTCACACGACTCAAGTGTGACTTCTGGCACGCAGACTCTCTCCAAGGCACCGCCGACCGCCCTGAATGCCCATCGACCGCAAACGCCCGAAGTCCAACCCGCTCCACGCCATGCTCTTTGTGGCGGTGGTAATGCGGAGGGCGACGCGTAAGTAGCGAAAGGCAGACCAGCCGAAGCCGGAGTGCTCAGTGCACGGCTGTCGTCGATGAAGAAAACCGCCTCCTCGATATGATCACGCTCTTTGACCTGCTCAGGGCGCGCGTCAGGTGTGACCTCTCCGCGCCAAAATCCCACACGGGCTGGAGATCCCCCTGGCAAAACTTATTCACAGCATTCCTTCCGCCGTGGCGCTTGAATCCATCCTGCGGCACGGTATCGCTGCATGGACATGGATTGCCGCCAGGATGAGATCGTCAAAAGCCTCATGGCCTCGTATCACGGGGTCGGAGGGATCAACCACGTCGATTGCGGGAACCTGCCGTCGAAGAGGGCGATCGCGTCGCTGTGCGAGGACTTGCTGCACCTGCTGTTTCCCGGTTTTTTTTCCGATGAGGCCGTGTCGTCCGACGAGCTGCAGCTCATGACGCACGAACTTGTCGCGGGCATCCGCCAGCGGTTGAACATCGAGGTGCGCCGCACCGCGCGGCTGAACGGTGACTCGACTCCTGCGGAGAGCGAGGGGCTCGTGTGCCGCTTCATGCTGGCGCTGCCGGAGGTGCGGGCGCTGCTGCAAACCGATGTGGAGGCGGCATTCGAGGGCGACCCGGCCGCGCGCGGCTTCGAGGAGATCATCCTCGCCTATCCGGGACTGGAGGCGATCGCCATCCAGCGCACGGCGCATGTGCTTTACCAGGAGCATGTGCCGCTCATCCCGCGCATGATGACGGAGTGGGCGCACGGCCGCACGGGCATCGACATCCACCCCGGCGCGGAGATCGGCACGCATTTTTTCATCGACCACGGCACCGGTGTGGTGATCGGGGAGACGGCGAACCTGGGCAACCATGTGAAGCTTTATCAAGGCGTGGGCCTCGTGGCGCGTTCACTGGCCGCCGGGCAGGCTCTGCGCGGCAAGAAACGCCATCCGACACTGGAAGACCATGTCACCGTGTATGCGAATGCCACCATCGTGGGCGGTGACACGGTCATCGGCGCGCGCAGCACGATCGGCGCGAATGTGTTCATCCTCGAATCCGTGCCGCCGGACATGCTCTACGCGCTTGGGCAGCAGGAGCACAAGGTGCAGGTCAAAAAGAAGAAGTGAGCCATGCGTGACTTCTCCCAGCTCTGCTTCGACTTCACGACGCCGCCGGTGTGGACGCCGTTTGAGTCGATGCGTGGGCTGGAGCCGGTGGAAACGCCGGCGGAGACTGGGAAAACCATTCTCGATGGCCGTGATGAGACGCTGGAGGAGCAGGCGCGCGCTTTGTTGCACGCGGTGGAGCTGCCGGGCGGCGCGAAACTCGTCACCGTGACGTGGAACGCGCGCCTGCGCAGCACGGCGGGTTATGCGCGTTATCCGAAGTGGGAGG
>JAEUHJ010000011.1 GCA_016795375.1 Verrucomicrobiaceae bacterium | reverse complement strand
GACGGCGTCGTTGAGGATGAACCACGATGGCGAGTCCGCTTTGTATTCAGCGGGCATGTCGGCAGCGGTGGTGACCTGGAGGAAGATCTCGTCGCCCTTCCAGAATTCGAGGTCGAGGCTGCGCCAGCCGAGTTTTTCGTCTTTGGCGTCTTTGAGCTCGATGGCCTTGTGGATGGTGCCGGTGCGCGGGTAGTTCTGCACGACGTATTTGGCTTTCACGCCGCCGTTTCCAGCGACGCGAAACCACAGGGTGCCGCCTTCGCACTGGAAGCGGTCGGTGAAGAGGACGGCGCGGTCTTTCTGCGTGAGCGTGTTGGAGATGTAGCCGCCTGGGTGGATGCTGAGAGTGCCGTCGTGGAGGGTGAATTCACCAGGTTTAGAACGAGGGAGGCCGTGGAAGGTGAAAACGGGCTTTTTGTCAGACGGGGCGGACTTCCCGGACTTGTCCGCCGGGAGTTTGGCCAGCCAGTCTTTGATGAGGGTGGTTTTGATCTCGGCTTTGAGATTTTGAAGTTTGGCGCGAATGGCATCGCCGGTGCCGGGGGCGTTGGCGTCAATGACGGCGGGGTGGGTGCTGGTGAAGATGCCGTAGAGGGCGTAGAAGTCGGTCTGGCTGATGGCGTCGAATTTGTGGTTGTGACAACGGGCGCAGCTGACGGTGAGCGCCTGGAAGGCTTTCGTCACCGTGTCGATCTGGTTGTCGGTGAAGGTGACCATTTCATCGAGTGAATCGACGGGTGAGAAGCCGTGCAGCACCATGCGGAGCTGCGCGATGCCGATGGCGCTTTCGTTGATGCCGTTCTTGATGCGCGGCTTTGGCAGCAGATCACCGGCGATGGCTTCTTTGATGAGCTGGGGATACGGAACGTCGTCGTTGAAGGCGCGGATGAGGTAGTCGCGGTAGCGGTAGGCGTAGGGGATGGCGGGATCGCCTTCCGAGCCGTAGCTTTCGGCGTAGCGCACCCAGTCCATGAAGTGGCGGCCCCATTTTTCTCCGAACTGCGGAGAATTTAGCAGCGCTTCGACCTGGGACTGATGGGACGAATAGGACTGATGAGGCGGCAGGCCGGTGAGGATGAAACTGGTGCGGCGGGCGAGCGTGGCGGCATCGGCGGGAGGTGCGGCGGGGATGTTTTGTTTTTTTAGCTCGGCGTCGATGAAATCGTCGATGGTTTTGAGCTTTGAGTTTTCAGCTTTGAGCTTTTGAAAGGCCCACCACTCCTGCTTGCGGCGCTGGAGGATGGCGGACCAGGCGGTTTCTTTTTCGATCTGTTCTTTGCTGGGTGGGGCATCGCGGGGATCGGGGGCTCCTTCGCGGATCCATTGCTCGAAGCTGGCGATGGCCTTGTCATCGAGTTTGGCGCCGTTTTTGGGCATCTTGAGGTCTTCGTGCTCATGTTTGAGGGTTTGGATGAGCAGGGAGTTTTCGGGATCGCCGGGCTTGATGGTGTCGCCGGAGTCGCCGCCGGCCTGCCAGCCGGGGCGGGAGTCGAGGACGAGGCCGCCTTTCTGCTTCGTGGCGGTGCTGTGGCACTCGTAGCACTCCTGCGCGAGGATCGGGCGGATGCGAGACTCGAAGAACTCGATCTGCTGCGGCGTGGGCGCGGCGATGAGATGGCCGGAAGAGAGAAAAGAGATAAAAAAGAGGAGTTCCTTCATGCCGACAGTCTTCATCCCGGGCTGGTCACGCAATTTCAACCGGCAACCCGGTGCCATGACTGTGGTGGCGGTTTCTTTGTGCATGCTGAATTTAGAAACGGCCCCAGATCCGGGAACTCTCGTTCATTCAGAGGCTGGCAGTCATCGCATTTGCAATCTGCCGGCATTCCCGCATTCTGACGGCACATGAGCCAGGAAAAAGACCTCACACTGCTCGGACGCTCCGAGAACCGCCTGCCGACCACGCCAGACGTGGCGATTTTGGAGACGTTCCCGAACCGCACGCCAGGGCGCAACTACCGCATCCATCTCAGCGCCCCTGAATTCAGCTCGATCTGCCCGGTCACCGGCCAGCCGGACTCGGCGCATCTCGAAATCTATTACATCCCGGATACGAAGTGCGTCGAGACGAAGTCGCTGAAGTTTTATCTGGCCTCGTTTCGCAATCATCCGTCGTTCAATGAGACGATTGTGAACCGCATCCTCGATGACCTCGTGAAGGCATGTGCGCCGAAGCAGGCGGTGGTGCGCGGCAAATTCGGCGCGCGGGGCGGCATCCAGCTCACCTGCGAGGCGCGGCATCCCGACGTCGAAGAAACATTGCGTCTGCCGGAATGAAGACGCTGGTGTTGGTCTCCGGTGGGATGGATTCCGTGACCGCGCTGCATTGGGCGCGGCAGGAGCACGAAGTCGTGGGAGCGGTGAGCTTTGACTACGGTTCGAAGCACAATCATCGCGAGCTGCCGCTGGCGGCGTGGCATTGCGCGCAGATGAGCGTGCCGCACGACATCATCGATCTCGACTTCGTGGATCGTCATTTCGCCTCCGATTTGTTGAAAAGCGGCGGCGAGGTGCCGGACGGGCATTACGCGGACGAAAACATGAAAAAGACCGTCGTGCCGTTCCGCAACGGCATCATGCTCGCCATCGCGTGCGGCATCGCCGAAAGTCGCGGAGCGGAGGCATTGGTGATCGCGGCGCATGCGGGAGATCACACGATTTATCCCGACTGCCGTGAGCCGTTCATGCAAGGCATGGCAGCAGCGATGCGCAAGGGGACGTATGCGCACATCGAGCTTCTGCGTCCGTTCATTCATCTCGACAAAGCGGGCATTGCGAAGCTCGGCGCGGCGCTGGAGGTCGATTATGGCAAGACGTGGTCGTGCTACAAAGGCGGCGAGTTGCATTGCGGTAAATGCGGCACCTGCGTGGAGCGTATCGAGGCGTTTGCGCTCGCAAAGATGAACGACCCGACGGTTTACGAGTCTGTTGCCTGAGTTTCGGGCACGACCTGTCTCCGACGGTGTGTGCGTACCATGTTCATGTCCTTTAATTTGCGCTGGAGTGTGCGACGGCTCATGCCTAGGAGCTCAGCGGCGACGGTGCGGTTGTTGCCACTGCGCTGGAGAGCGGTGAGGATAAGTTGGTGCTCGGCCTCTTCGATATCGAGATCGCTTTTCGATTGCGCGGCCACCTCACCAGGAACCTCGGTGGCGGGTGCTTTGCGCGTCCAGAGGCCGCCAGGGTTGAGCAGGTAAGAGGGTAGATGTTTGAGCATCACGCGGCTGCTGTTGCTCATGACGACGCCGTGTTCGATGGCGGCACGCAGTTCGCGGATGTTGCCCGGCCAGTTGTATTTCATCATCGCGGGCAGCGCGTCCTCGCCGAGAGGCTTGTAGGCCTTGCCGTTCGCCTTGGCGAGCTCCTTGAGGAAGTGATCGGCCAGCACGGCGATGTCGCTCTTGCGGTCGCGCAGCGGCGGCAGATGTATCGTGACGACACGCAGCCGCCAGTAGAGATCCTCGCGGAATTTGCCCTCCTCCACCATCTTCGCGAGGTCGCGGTTGGTGGCGGCGATGACGCGGACGTTGATCTGGATGGGCTTGCTGCTGCCGACGCGTTCGATGGTCTGCTCGCCGAGGGCGCGGAGGAGTTTCACCTGCGTGGCGGCGTCGATCTCGCCGATTTCATCAAGAAACAGCGTGCCGCCGTTCGCCTGCTCGAAGCGACCGATGCGGCGCTCCTGCGCGCCCGTGAACGCGCCTTTCTCGTGACCGAAAAGTTCGCTTTCGAGAATCTGCGGCGCCAGGGCGGCGCAATGCACGGCGACGATGCTCGCCTTCGGACGGCCGCTGAGGTTGTGGACGGCGCGGGCGACGAGTTCCTTACCGGTGCCGCTCTCGCCTTCGATCAACACGGTGGCGCGGGATGGCGCGACCTGCTGGATGGTGTCGAGGATCGGCTTCATCACCTCGGCCTGGCCGAGGATGCCTTCGATGGAGAATTTGCGTTCGACTTGCTGCTTCAGCGCGACGTTCTCGTGCTCCAGCGTGCGGCTACGGAGCGCGCGTTTGATGAGCAGTTCGACCTCGTCGAGGTTGAGCGGCTTGGTGACGAAATGATACGCGCCGCGGCGCATCGCCTCCACGGCGGTGTCCACGCTGCCGTAGGCGGTCATCATGATGCACACCGGCGGCTTTGGAAGGGCCAGGGCGGTGTCGAGCAGCTTCATGCCATCGTCCTCACCGAGGCGGAGGTCCGTCAGCATGACGTCGATCTTGTCGTTGGCGAGATACTCCATCGCCTCGGCCGCGTTCGAGGCCACATAACAGTCGAACTCATCCTCCAACGACAGGCGCAGTCCGTCGCGGGTGTGTTTTTCGTCATCAACGATGAGAACGGTGGCTAAGTCGTCCATGAGAGTGAAGGAATGGCACACAATGGAGAGTGTACTGGCTTTCAGCAATCACGATGACTGCTCGACAGGGAATAATTCTTGACTGATCGTCTAGTTTGCGGCAAAGCAGGGCATGGGACGAACCTCTGATGCCAAAGAACGCCTGATCGACGCGGTCAGGGAACTCATCTGGACGGGCAGCTATGGCACCACTTCCGTGGATCACATCTGTGAGACGGCGGGGGTCAAAAAAGGCAGCTTTTACCATTTTTTTGAGTCGAAATCCGAGCTGGCGCTGACCGCCCTCGAGCATGGCTGGACGGAGCACCGCAAGGAGCTGGATCAGACCTTTTCACCCGTCATTCCGCCGCTGGAGCGCATCTGGCGCTGCTTCCATGAATTCCGCCAGGAGCAGGAGGAAATGAAGGAGAAACATGGCCGCGTGCTCGGCTGTCCGATCCATTCCCTGGGGGCCGAAGTCAGCACCACGGATGACAAGCTGCGTGACAAGCTCCAGGAGATTCTCTCCCAGTTCATCCGCTATTACGAGAGTGCCATCCGGGATGCGCACTTCCAGGGCGTGATCGAGGCACCTGACGCGCCCGCTTTGGCCCGCATCCTGTTCGCCTATGGTGAGGGGCTGCTGCTTCACGCCCGAATGTGGAATGACCTGCGCCATCTCGATGAGATGGAAGCGGGTGCCCGCCGCATTCTCGGCGTCAAAGAAGAAGAATGATTTGAATTTAACCAACTGGTCAACTTTACACACCTCAAAACCAACGCGCCCCGTGAAACCTCAAACCCTCCTCCCCGTCGTCCTGCTCCTCGCTGCCTGTAGCAAACCGCCTGCTGGCGGCGACCACGGTGGTGGTCAGTCACCTCCGACGACCTCGGTGACCCTTGCGCCGGTCGAGCAGCGAGAGCTTGTCGAGTGGGAGGAGTTTACGGGGCGAGTCGAGGCGGTGGAGGCTGTCGATTTGAAGCCACGAGTCTCTGGCTACATCACCAAGGTGCATTTCCAGGCTGGGGCACTCGTGAAAAAAGGGGATGTGCTTTTCACCATCGACCAGCGGCCCTTTGAGACAAAGCTCCGTTCTGCGAAGGCAGAAGTCGCCCGCGCGGAAGCGAATGCGCAGGCCATGAAACGGGAGTTTGACCGTGTTTCGGCCTTGCTCGCCGCCAAAGCCATCGCCCCGGAGCAGGCGGAGACGCGTGAAAACATGTTCAAGCAAGGTCAGGCCGCTCTCGAAGCCGCGAAGGCTGCGCAACACAGCGCGGAGATCGAATTCGAGCACAGCACGGTCAAAGCGCCGATCTCCGGTCGCATCAGCCGTGCGATCACGACCACAGGCAACTACGTCACCGCAGGCACTACGTTGCTGACCACCATCGTCACTGTCGATCCCGTCTATGTGTATGCTGACATCGACGAAAACAGCCTGCTGAAGCTTCAGGCGCTCCAGCGCGAGAAGAAGATGTTCACTGACGCCGAAGGCCGCATGCCCGTGGAGCTGCAGCTCTCGAATGAGAAAAACTTCCCGCACAAAGGTCACGTCGAGTCCTTCGACAACCGCCTCGATGCCGGCACGGGCAGCATGGTGCTGCGGGCCGAATTTCCGAACACCGACGGCTCGCTCACGCCCGGCCTCTTTGCCCGCATCCGCCTGCCGATGACTGGCAAATACAAGGCGCTGCTCGTCGATGAAAAGAGCATCCTCACCGATCAGGCGAACAAGTACGTCCTCGGCGTGGACGAAGCCAAGACGCCCGCCGTCTCGGTGTACAAAGCCGTCGTGATCGGCCCCGCCATAGACGGCAGGCGCATCATCCGCAGCGGCCTCAGCGCCAGTGACAAGATCATCATCAACGGCCAGGCCCGCCTGCCGCAGCCAGGAATGCCCGTCGCGCCGGTGGAAGCCACAGCCGCCTCCAAAGAAACAGCATCAAAGTAAACCTGCGGCGCGGCCATGAACTTTTCGTCCTTCTTCATCACCCGCCCCATCTTCGCGGGCGTGCTTTCGTTTCTCATCTTCATCCTGGGTGGCATCTCCCTCTTCCAGCTCCCCATTTCCGAGTACCCCGAAGTCGCACCGCCGACGGTGATCGTCACCGCGACGTATCCGGGCGCGAATCCGAAGACCATCGCCGAAACAGTCGCCTCCCCGCTGGAGCAGACGCTCAATGGCATCGAAAACATGCTCTACATGGCCTCCCAGAGCACGGCCAATGGCGTGATGATCCTCACCGTCACCTTCAAAGTCGGCACCGATCTCGATCTGGCGCAGGTGCAGGTGCAAAATCGCGTCTCGCAGGTGCTGCCGAAGCTGCCGGAGGAAGTTCGCCGCTTTGGCGTCACCACCGTGAAGTCCTCGCCGGACATGACGCTCGTGGTGCATCTGCTTTCGCCAAATGACCGCTATGACGAGATCTACCTGCGGAACTACGCCACGCTGAATGTGAAGGACGAACTCTCCCGTCTGCCCGGAGTCGGCCAGGTGCAGATCTTTGGCGGTGGCGAGTATGCGATGCGCATCTGGATCGATCCCGACAAGGCCGCCGCGCGCGGCCTGACCGCCAGCGACATCGTGAACGCCATCCGCGAGCAAAACATCCAAGTCGCCGCCGGAGCCATCGGCCAGCAGCCAGTGCAGGGTGCTCCCTTCGAGCTCACCGTGAACGCCAAAGGCCGTCTCATCACCGAGGAGGAGTTTGAGCAGATCATTGTCAAAACCGGCCCGCATGGCGAAAAGCTCCGCTTGCGGGATGTCGCACGCGCCGAGCTGGGCAGTGGCGAATACGCCCTGCGCAGCCTCATCAACAACAAAAAAGCCGTCGGCATGGGCGTGTTCCAGCTTCCAGGCTCCAATGCGCTCGCCGTCTCCCAGGCCGTGCGTGCCAGGATGGCGGAGCTAAAGAGCAAAATGCCCGAAGATGTCGATTACGCGATTGCTTATGACCCCACGGTCTTTGTCGATAAATCCATTGATGCAGTCATTCACACACTCATCGAGGCCATTTTGCTCGTGGTGCTCGTGGTGATCCTTTTCCTGCAAACGTGGCGTGCCTCGATCATCCCGCTCGCGGCGGTGCCGGTGTCGCTCGTCGGCACATTTGCCGTCATGCACGCGCTGGGCTTCTCGATCAACAACTTGAGCCTCTTCGGCCTCGTATTGGCCATCGGCATCGTCGTGGATGACGCCATCGTCGTCGTCGAGAACGTCGAGCGAAACATTCGCAACGGCTTGCGGCCCGTCGAAGCCACGCGGCAGGCCATGAAGGAGGTCACCGGCCCCATCATCGCCACGGCGCTGGTGCTGTGTGCTGTTTTCATCCCCACCGCTTTCATCAGCGGCCTCAGCGGACAGTTTTATAAACAGTTCGCCGTCACCATCGCCATCTCCACGGTCATCTCGGCCCTCAATTCGCTCACCCTTTCGCCTGCGCTCTCCGCTTTGTTACTCAAAGGCCATCACGACAAAAAAGATCTCATCACCAAAGCGATGGATTTGCTGCTCGGGTGGTTCTTCCGGCCCTTCAACCGCTTCTTTGAATGGTCCTCGAATGTGTATGTCGGCATCGTGAAGCGCACGATCCGCCTCAGCCTCATCGCGCTCATGATCTACGGCGGACTCGTGTGGGCGACGATGAAGGGCTTCCAGATCGTGCCGGAAGGTTTCGTGCCCGCGCAGGACAAAGCCTACCTCATCGGCTTTGCGCAATTGCCGGAAGGCTCGTCACTCGACCGCACCGATGCGGTGATGCGGCGCATGTCCGAGATCGCCATGAAGCAGCCCGGTGTGAAGGACGCCATCGCTTTCCCCGGCCTGAGCATCCACGGCTTCAGCGCCAGTCCGAACAGTGGCATCGTCTTCGTCGGCCTGGATGATTTTGAGAAACGCAAAACGCCGGAGCTCAGCGGCGGAGCCATCGCCGGAGCACTCAATGGCCAGTTCGCCAGCATCCAGGACGCTATGGTCGTCATCTTCCCACCGCCGCCCGTCAACGGCATCGGCACCACGGGCGGATTTAAGATGATGATCGAAGACCGCGGCAATCGCGGCTACGCGGAGCTTTACAAGACCACGCAGACGCTGATCGGCGCGGCGATGGGCTCCGGGAAGTTTGGGCTCACTTACACGGGCTACACGGTGAATGTGCCGCAGCTCGAAGCCGATGTGGACCGTGAAAAAGCCAAAACGCAGGGTGTGCCGCTCGCCAATCTCTACGAGACGCTGCAAATCAACCTCGGCAGTCTCTATGTGAACGACTTCAACCGCTTTGGCCGCACCTACCAGGTCGTGGCGCAGGCGGAGCAGCAGTTCCGCGATGACGCGGAAGACATCACGAAGCTCAAAACCCGCAACGCAGCCGGTGCGATGGTGCCGATCGGCTCGCTGGTGAAAGTGAACGAGAGTTTTGGCCCCGACCGAGTGTTTCACTACAACGGCTACCTCGCCGCCGACCTCAGCGGCTCCGCTCTTCCGCCGCTTAGTTCCGGGCAGGGGGAGGATTTGGTCGCCAGCATCGTCAAAGAAGCACTGCCGGGCGGATTCGAGTTCGAGTGGACGGACCTGACCTTCCAAAAGATCATCGCGGGCAATACAGCCATTTACATCTATCCACTGTGCATCCTGCTCATCTTCATGGTGCTCGCCGCGCAGTATGAGAGCCTGCGGTTGCCGCTGGCGATCATTTTGATCGTGCCGCTGTGTCTGCTCTTCGCCCTCATCGGGGTGCATCTCACGGGGGGAGACAACAACATCTTCACGCAGATCGGCTTCATCGTCCTCATCGGCCTCGCCTGCAAAAATGCCATCCTCATCGTCGAGTTCGCCAAGGAGAACTACGACCACGGCAAGACACCGCTCGAATCCGCCCTGGATGCCTGCCGCCTGCGCCTGCGTCCCATTTTGATGACCAGCATCGCCTTCATTGCCGGCGTTTATCCCCTCGTCGTTTCGACTGGAGCCGGAGCTGAGATGCGCCGCGCCATGGGCACGGCTGTTTTCAGCGGAATGATCGGCGTGACCTTTCTCGGCCTCTTCCTCACGCCCGTCTTCTACGTCCTCGTCATGCTCGGCCACAAGCGGAAGAAAGCCGCTGCGGCAGCACTTTAAGACCGCACTCCTCCCACTCGCCACCTCGCCTTGATTCCACGCCATGCGCCTTCTCGTTTTTCTCGCACTCACCGCTTCTGCTTTCGCCCAGGTCGGCCCGGATTACAAACGTCCGCTCACCGCCACGCCGCCGAATTTCAAAGGTGTCACCTGGCGCGCGGCGAATCCCTCCGCGCATCTCTCCAAAGGCGCGTGGTGGACCGTGTTTCGTGACACGCGGCTCAATTTCCTCGTCTCCGCCGCCACGGCGAACAACCAGCAGCTCAAGGCCGCCATCGCACGATTCGACCAGGCCCGTGCGACCGCGCGCATGGCGCGTGGGGATTTCTTCCCGACGGTGAGTTTGCCACTGACCGCGGACAAGCAGCGCACCTCGGAGAACATGCCCTCGCCATTTCCTCTCAATGGCATGCGCTACGACGGACCGGCCTACAACGCACAGTTCGACTTCAGTTGGGAACTCGACCTCTGGGGAAAACTCCGCCGTCAGAGTGAAGGCGCCCGCGCGGATGCCGCCTCCGCCGCCGATGCGATGCACAATGTGCTCCTCGGCATCCAGGCGGAGGTGGCCACGAACTACTTCAAACTGCGCACGCTCGACAACGAGATGCGCATCGTGCGTGAGGCCGTCGGCTGGCGCAATGAGGCGCTGAAAATCGCCAGCGCCCGTGTGAAAGCAGGTGCGGGCAGCGAGCTGGAGCAGGCGCAGGCTGAAACCGAAGTGGCGAGTGCTGAGGCGGAGATTTCCGCACTCCAGGCGCAGCGTGATCAGCTCGAAAACGTGCTGGCCATCCTGATCGGCACCAGCGCGTCGAATTTCCGCGTCTCCGCTGGCAGCGGTGGCCTCCCCTCACCTCCGAGCATCCCCGCAGGCATGCCCAGTGATCTCCTGGAGCGCCGACCGGACATCTCACAAGCGGAGTGTGCGCTGGAAGCAGCGACGGCGCGTATCGGCGTGGCGAAGGCGCACTTTTTCCCCAGCATCAAGCTGCTGGGGCGCGGTGGTTTCCAGAGTGGTGACATCGACATCTTGTTTGAACCGACATCCCTCATGTGGAGCCTCGGCCCGAGCATCAGCGTGCCACTTTTCTCTGGGAACAAAAACCGCTGGAATCTCACGAAGTCCAAAGCCGCTCATGACGAGGCACTGGCGAACTACCGCCAGGCATTCCTCGCCGCGCTGGCGGATGTGGAGACGAGCCTCTCCACCATCCGCAATCTCGGCAATCAAGCGCAGTCCCAAGGCCGTGCCCGCACCAGCGCCGAAAAAGCAGCGCAACTCGCCAAAACCCGTTACGAAGCCGGCACGAGTCCCTATTTGGATGTCATCGAGGCGAATCGCACCACGCTGGCCACGCAGCGGGCCACCGCGCAGATCGCCGGACAGCGTCTGATCGCCACCGTGGGCCTCATCAAGGCCATTGGGGGCGGCTGGGATCAAAAGGCCCCCGCTCCTGTCCCGGCGACGACACCCGACCCCGCCGCGAGAAACCTCGATCAGGACAAGCCGGGCATTTTCTCGAAGGTGAAGGGCTGGTTCAGGCGGGATTGAAAAAGCGATCGCGGAGAGTGCCAACGGCAAGCCGGATGTGTTTGTCGCGCGTCTTTTTTCATCGGCGAATGTGATGCGCTGCATCAAACCATCCGGCTCTGTCAGTGTAAGGGAGTCAACAAGCAGGAGCTTCCCCAAACCGCCGGATAATTCGACGATGGGAGCCCACATAGAGCGGATCTTGATGCGCCGAGCACATCCGGCTGCATTCAGGCCGCGAGCTTCCGGAACAGCTTCTCCATCGCCTCACCGCTGCGGCAGGCGATGGCGGCCTGGGCGAGGATGCTGGCGACATCGAGCCGGGAGATTTTGATGCCGCTCATGATTTGACCCCAGGTGGCTTTGCGCATTTTGGCGACGGTTTGAATGCCGAGGAGCAAAGGCAGCGCGGTGGCGTAGCGCAGTTTGCCGTGCGCGACGTACTGGATGTAACGCAGCCCGCATTCGAGGTGCTCCGTGCAGGTTTGCAGCCACTTGCACCACTCGGTTTGAATGTCATCCCGTTTGCAGGGCAGATAACAGCGGCTGTCACGCGTGTCCTCGCCGATGTCGCGCAGGATGTTGATGAGTTGCAGGCCCTTGCCCATGCGCGCCCCCCATTCCTGCATCTGCCCAGTGGTCACGGCGGGATCGAGGGAGGAGGGCAGCTCGCTGGCGCAGAGCTGCGTCCAGAATTCGCCCACGCAACCGGCGACGAGCCAGGTGTATTGATCGAGTTCGTCGGCGCTGGCGAGTGAACGAAGCCGTCCATCTGGCGGAAAGCGGCGGATGTCGAGCATCTGGCCGTCGATGATGTGCTCCAGCACGTTTTGGATCGCCCTGAGCGGGGCGGGGCGCATGGTTCGCAGCCAGGCGATGCCCTCCGCGAATTTCTCCATCAAGCGCCGCTCGGCCTCGTCCGCCTGCTGCGGGCAAAACTGGTCGCGCAGCGTGGCGGCCAGCGGACTCACCTCGGAGCCGCCGCGAATGAGGACGCGATAACGCTCCAGGCAGTCGAGTCGCACTTCGGCGCTCACGCTGGCGGTGTCGGCGATGGTGTCCGCCGTGCGTGCGAGCAGGTAGGCCAGCGAGATCGGCTCCCGCAGCTTCTTGGGCAGCGCCTTGAGCGTGAGGTAGAACGAACGCGACACAGCCGCCAGCAACTGGCCGCCGAGTTCGCGTTCGTGGTGGGTTTCGTCAGACATGCACGTAGTTGACGCTATTACCCGTTCCACAGTTGTTCATCAAGTGGCGGGAAAGCGTGACAACGTACGGCCAGGCATCTCAAGCCTTGATGTGCGCGGAGACCAGCTTGGTCATCTCAAACATCGTCACCTGGCTCTTGCCGCCAAAGACGGCCTTGAGTTTTTCATCGGCATTGATGTTGGTCTTCTTGGTCTGGTCCTGGAGGCCATTGGCCTTGATATAGTCCCACAATTTCTTGGTCAATTCACCACGGGAGAGCGGGGTGGAACCCACCACGGCGGCTAGCACCTCATCCGGCTGGACGGGCTTGGCGAGGGCGGGGTTGAGTTTGCGGGCGGGTTTGGGATTGGTTGAGTCAGACATGGGATGGAGAGGCTGGCAGCATCCCGGCGCACGGTCAACAGCGCGATGCTCAGTTTTGTGGTTTCAGCCGCCACATTTCGCTCAGGATTCCGCTTTGGTTCCGCTCTCCCCGCCAGGCTCCAGCAGCCGCACACTCTTCTCCACCAGCGGCAGCCACAAACTCACGCGCGTCCCCTGCCCCTCTCGGCTTTCGATGTCGATTTCGCCTCCGTGCTCGCGGATGATCCGGCGCACGATCAACAGCCCCAAACCGGTGCCCGTGCTGCGCGTCGTGGCGAAGGGCTGGAACAGCTTGTTCATCTGCTCGGCGCTGATGCCCTTGCCCGTGTCTTCAAAGCTCAGGCGCACCTCGTAATCGGTGAACGTGCCGGTGATTGTCAGCGTGCCGCCTCCCGACATCGCCTGGCAGGCGTTGCGAATCAGATTGTAAACCGCCTGCTTCATCTGGCCCGGATCCAGCGGCATTGCTGGCAAATCAGCGCGCAGATCGAGCTTCATCTCCACCCTGGCCTGATCGATCTCCGGCTGCAGGAAGCGCACGCACTCATCCAGCAGCTCGCGCAACTGCACACGCTGGAGCTGCGGTTGCGTCGGCCGAATCGCCGCGAGGAACTGACCGATGATGAAATCCAGCCGTTTGATCTCGCCCGTGGCCACGTCCAGGTGCTCGCGCAGGCTCTCGCCCTTCGCGCCCATCTTTTTGAGGCGGCGTTCGAGGAGCTGGAGGTGAATCGTGAGCGAATTGAGCGGATTGCCCAGCTCATGCGCCACACCGGCCGCCAGCAGCGTGAAGGCGTTCAGCCGCTCGCTTTCGATCTGTTCCTCGGTGCGCTTTCGCGTCTCCGTGACGTCGCGGATCAGCATCACAAAGCCCAGCGGCTGGTCGTCGTCGATGCTGGTGATGTAGAAGTTCAGGAAGCGGTTCTCGGGATAAAAAACCTCCAGGTCACGGCTCACCACCGTGCCCGGTTTGAGCAGTTCGTTCCAATCCAGCCCGCGCACCCCCTGCGCCAGCCGCTGACCGAGCACCTGATCGCTCTGAAAGCCGAACAACTGGCAGGCCGCGCGATTCACATAGGTCACCTTCGCTTCCGTATCGAGCAGGATGACGCCCTCCTGCAACGCATCGAACACCTTCTCCTGAAACTTCTTCTCACGCGCCAGTTCCAGCACAATGCCTTGGATCTCGCCCGGTTCCAGGCGGTCCATGCGTTTGATGAGCTTGTCGATGAAGGCGGATCTCATACACTGGCGGTCATGAACGACATCCTGATCGTCCTCTGCACCTTCCCGGACCTCGGGAAAGCCCGCGAGACTGGCACGGCGCTGGTGGAATCGCAACTCGCCGCCTGCGTGAATCTCATCCCCGCCGTCGAATCCATCTACCGCTGGGAAGGCAGGGTCGAAAGCGCCGCCGAAGTCCTCGCCCTCTTCAAAACCACGCCCGCTGCCTGGCCCCGCCTCGAATCACGCCTCCGCGAACTGCATCCCTACGACGTGCCGGAAATCATGGCGCTCAAGCCCGAGCAGGTGGCGGAAAGTTATGCGCGGTGGGTTGGGGAGAGCGTTCCATGTCGCCACGCCCCATAGTTCTGGCCAAACCTCACGTAATTGGGGGAAGAACCTTGTAATACAACATTAGAAAGTCGTCACAGCCCATGTGCATGCGATGCCAGTCCTTATTCGATTTTATTCTGCATTGAACATCAAACTGCTGCCCAACTTGCTTGTTGGTAATCGGAATAATTACCTTCGCATCCGTGAGAACCCCCTCCCACTGTTTTGTCGAAGCCCATGTTATACTGTAGGTCGTAGGATCGAAAGCTGGATCGACTTCAACTTCAAGCGTGAGCATATCGCCAGGGCGAAGGAAAAATAGCGGCTCATCGATGAAGTTCCTCATGATGCCTCCATCATGAACTGATCCGAACTGGCTCCGGCTAAAAGAGTTACCAAACGAATCGGTTACTTTAAGGATTGTTGGGACATTGTAGGTTTCGTGCATGCCAAGTTTCCGGTAGTAGCCTTTGAGTGATTCAATCACATCATTGGAATAGCAAATAATCTGCTCCGCTTGCCTTGTGCTGATTGCGTTTGCATGCGCAAGATTGTTTCTAGGGACTAGCAGACGCCCAAGGAACGTTTTGACCTCATCACGCCCCTCTGGAAAAGCCTCAGCAAGCGCCGGCTTGAAGTGATTTTGATATAAGTCAGGCTTACATATGATATCAACTGCGTCTTCCAACAATACAGCATCGATGTTTCGCGGGTAACGCAGCGGTTCAT
>JAEUHJ010000074.1 GCA_016795375.1 Verrucomicrobiaceae bacterium | reverse complement strand
CACGCGGGTAACTCGGGCGACGGGCTTGTTCAACCACGGTTAGCCCCGGTGCGCTCCGCGACCGAAGCTAACTTGGGCATTAGGCGTTGCGGCTGTTGCCGAGAGACCTCTCATGGCCAAGGCTTCGGCTGCGTTGGTGGCTCCGTGACCTCAGCGTAAAGACGATTCTCAAAGCGGATGTTCTTGGGATCGTCGGCGTTGACGTCGGCGGACCAGCGCTGGGAAATTGAGTTATCTGAGGTTGGGTTGCGTGCCGGCATCGCGAGTGCGGCAGATGGCGCGTCTGCGGCAGTGCCGGGCCGGACTGAAATCGTCTCACCGGCCCGAACACGTCTGCGCCAAGTCTCGCCCGGTTGAATCGTGCCGGTCTGGTCGTGGTAAAGCACAGTGACAGGGCTCTTGCCGGTGTTCGTAAGGTGCAGGTCTGGGCGCCATTCGGCAGGCCTGAGGAGCTTGACGGCGAGAATAGCGACGATGGGAATGAGAGCGATGATGACCCATCGAGTAGCGTTGCTGCGCGTTGGCTGGGAATTTGCGGTGGTGTTGTCTTGGGGGTTCATGGCTTGGTTCACAGAGTGCGCGTAGCAACGCCTAACGTCTAAGCTGTGGCGACGGCGAGCGCAAGACTCCGCTGACACGACAGACGACTACGAGCCGTTGCCACCAGCGTTTTGTTCGGCCCGTTATTGGTCGTGGTCTTCATTGGGGGCGAGTCAGAAAGTAGAATGCCGTGCTCATGGCCACGGAAGCAACCAAATACCATCCACAAATCTTCAGAGTTGTTTTGCGGTCGGTCCCGCAGGACCACTCCACGAGAAAGTATAATGTCACCACCTGAAACGGAGTGGCGAGCGGTCGCAGTGGATCACCCAAAAGTGATCGGAAAACCAGTCCTACTATCATCACGCCGAAGATGACGATCCATGTCTCTCGATAGCTCTGATCCGCATCAATCGAGCCTGTGAACAAAACGATGAGAAACCAAAGGATGCCGAGATCAAGGAATGTGCCGATTGAGGTCATCTCGGGACGGGCTTCGCTTCTGGGCCGAACGTTGTTTAGCCACACTAAATTGTGGGCGAATTGGATTCGTCCACAGTTTCTTGTGGAATAAACGGGTTGAGGTGGGGTAAAATGAGGTCGTTCACGAAAAAGGAAATTTTCTTATGAATGAGCCGATTTCAGCAAAAAAGCCGCCGGAGATCAAGCCCTGGGTGCGGCGAGTGGTGGAGCATCAAAACTCAGAGCCATCGGGAAATGAATACGCAGGGCCGGCGCCCCGCCCGCGCACCCAAATGATGTCAGCTCATTGAAGACAGGAGGGTCGTGTTTTCTTCGTCATTTCATGCGCAGGCTCTCGACGTGGTGTTGCAATTTGCGGCGTCGCAGGGATGATGCTGCGTCATGTTTGAGTCCCGCACAGAGACGCTGGCACCACGTCGGGTGTTCTTGCGCCGCATGCTGAAGTTTTCCGGCTTTGGGGCCGTGGTGGCCGTCACGGCGCTGGGGATCGGCATCCTGGGATACCATTACATCGCCGGATTCGGATGGATCGACAGCCTGTTGAACGCCTCGATGATTCTCGGCGGCATGGGGCCGGTCGGCGACCTGGCTTCGGACGCGGCGAAGCTCTTTGCCTCGTTTTACGCGTTGTTCAGCGGGCTGGTGTTCATCTCGGTCATGGGCATCGTGCTGGCACCGGCCGTACACCGCGGCCTGCATTTGTTCCATCTGGATGAGAAGGATTTCGACGAATCATGAAGACAGAACGTGTCGCCATTGTGGGAGCCAGTGACAATCCCGAACGCTACAGCCACAAGGCGTTGCTCCTGCTGCGCCGTCACGGCCATGAAGTGGTGCCGGTGCATCCGAAGCTGCCAGAGATCGAGGGCATCAAGGTCGTGCCCGATTTGAGCGCCATCACAGATGGGGTGGACACGGTGACGATGTATGTCGGCCAAGCCATCTCTTCCGGGATGCGGGACAAACTGATCACGCTGAAACCGCGACGGGTCATTTTCAATCCCGGCGCGGAAAATGTCGTGCTGACGGAGACTTTGGAGAAAGTCGGAATCGTCTGCGAGGAAGCCTGCACGCTGGTGCTGCTGAACACGGGGCAGTTTTGAACGTCCAGCCCCGCAGGGCGGTCTTTAGGCGGCCCTGACCATGCTCGAATCACAGAAAGACGGAATATACGAACGCAGCCGCCTGCGCGCCAAAGGCGTCAGCGAGGAGGAGATCGCCCGGCTGCGGCACCGTCAGTTCAAGCCCGCGTTTGTGAATGGAAAGCGCAAGGAGCGTGACAGCGCCACGCCTGCCGGCCAGACCGTCTTCAGGCGCGGGGACTGAGCGGCGTTCTTGCCCCGCTTCGATGACCTGCTAGCATCGCGGCACGCACCGCATGCCCGCGAACCGCTTCTACACCCAGTTCGATTTCGAAAAACACGACAAACGTCCGGCCCAGGACGGCGAGTATCGCAACGCGTTTCAAATCGACCGCGACCGCATCATCCACAGCAGTGCCTTCCGCCGTCTGCAAAGCAAAACACAGGTCTTCCTGTCGGGGGAGTATGATTTCTACCGCACGCGGCTCACGCACAGCATCGAAGTGGCGCAGATCGGCCGCAGCATCTGCGCGTGGCTGGCGCAGCAGGGCGGTGTTTTGGGTGATGACTGCTTCATCGATTCTGATCTCGTCGAAAGCGTGTGCCTGAGCCACGATCTCGGCCATCCACCGTTCGGTCATGCCGGAGAGCGCACGCTGCACCGGCTGATGGCGCCCTACGGCGGCTTCGAGGGCAACGCGCAGACGCTGCGCATTCTCACGCAGACGCTTTTCAGCGAGGGGCGCGCCGGCATGAATCCGACACGCGCGTTGCTCGACGGTGTCTTGAAATACAAGACGCTGCATGCCGAGACGCCCCAGGCGAAAAATCATTATCTCTACGACGACCAGGAGAGCTGGCTCGACTTCGCGATGGGCCATCAGGCGTTTCCGGTCGAGCTCACGCCTGGCAAAGCACGCAACGGATTCAAGAGCATCGAATGCCAGATCATGGACTGGGCCGATGACACCGCCTATTCGCTCAACGACCTGGCCGACGGCATCCACGCTGGCTTCATCAACGTCAGCAAGGTCGAACGTTGGGCCGCAGAACAAACGCTCGGCAGCGATGACAGCGCGAATGTCGAGTTCCTCTGCAAAGCGATGCGTGATGGGCGTGTTGAAGGTCGGCTGAACCGCCTCATTGGCGAAGGCATTCGCGCCACGAAACTGGTGCCGGCGGCAAACTTCCTCAGTCAGAGCACCAAGCGGCATCAGTTCGCACTCGAAATCGATCCCGCGCAGCGTCGCCGGGCCGATCTTCACAAGAAGATTGCGCTCGACCTTGTTTTTCTCAGTCCGCAGCTCCAGCAGCTCGATCACAAAGCCGATTTCATCCTCAAACGTGTGTTTGAAGTGCTGCATGACCGATACATCGAGCCGAGGCAGTCGAAAGGGCTGCATCTGATGCCGCAGTCGATCGAGCAGGAGATCCAGAAGGCCGGATCAGCGGATGAACGCGCCCGCCTCGTCTGTGACTGGATCGCGAACATGACCGATCATTTCGCCTTCCGCACCTACCGCCGCCTCTTCGATGCCGGCTTCGGATCGATCACGGATTTCGTGTGAGTTGAAGGCCGGGCATTGATCTTGCGCACAGGATGGCGAACAAGACGGCGCGAAACGGTTTTCTGAGGCGTTTGTTTGCCAGATGAAATCGCTCGCACTGCCCATGCTTCTGTTTGTCACGAGTGGCCTCGCAGCGCCTCTGCGCCTCGCCAGCTTCAAGGTGGATGCCACGCCGCCCGTTGGATCGCCCTTGTGCAATGGCACGGTGAGGCCGGTGAGGGAAATCGTCACGCCGCTCACCGCGCGTGGCGTGGTGTTGCTGGGCGCGGGCGATCCCGTCGTGCTCTGCGCTTTTGACTGGGTGGGCATCGCGAACGAAAGCCACGATGCTTTTCGCGAGGCGCTGGCGCAGGCTGCGGGCACCTCGCGCGAGCGTGTGGCCGTCCACACACTGCACCAGCACGACGCGCCGGGCAGCGACTTTGCCACCGAGCGGCTTTTGACGGAGCAAGGCCTGCGCGGCGTGTTTTCCAATGCTGCGTTTGACCGTGAGGTGATGCGGCGGCTCGCGGCAGCGGCGAAGGAGGCGCTTTCCAAAGCACAGCCGGTGACGCACATCGGCCTCGGCAGCGGAAGAGTGGAGCAGGTGGCCTCGAACCGCCGCATCCTCGGCCCGCTCGGCCAGGTGATCCTCCAGCGGCAGAGCGCCGGTGGCAAAAATCCCGCCGCACGCGAGGCTCCGGAGGGCACGATCGATCCTCTGGTGCGCCTGATCGCGTTTTGGAACGAGGGCCGGCCCGTCGCCGCTCTGACCTACTATGCCACGCATCCGCAGAGCTACTACGGCCAGGGTTTGGTGAACTGGGACTTCGTCGGCATGGCGCGTGAGACGCGTGCAGAGGCGCTGCCCGGTGTCGCCTGCGTGCATTTCGACGGCGCGGGCGGCAATGTCGCCGCCGGCAAATACAACGACGGCGCGAAGGAAAACCGCCCCGTGCTCGCCCGGCGCCTCGCCGAGGGCATGAAGCTCGCCTGGGACACGCAGAAGAAGCATCCCGTCCGCGCCGGGGACATCGCGTGGCGTGTCGAGCCTGTCGCCATGCCGGTGCGCGACACATTGATCGAACAAGAACTCCGCGCGAAGCTCGCCGACACCGCGCAAAAGCAGCCCGACCGCATCCGCGCCGCGCGTGATCTCACGTTCCTGCGCCGCACACGCGGTGGACACCGGATTCCGCTGTCCTGCCTGCGCCTCGGCCCGGCGCGTGTGCTGCACATGCCGGGGGAGCTTTTCGTCGAGTATCAGATCGCCGCGCAGCAGATGCGGCCGGATGATTTCATCGCCATGGCCGCGTATGGCGACTACGGCACCGGCTACATCGGCACCGGGGTCGCCTACACGCAGGGCGGTTACGAAACCGGCATCGTCTCCCGCGTCTCACCGCAGGTGGAGAAAGTGCTGCTGGATGCGATGCGTCAACTTCTCTCCCACCAACCATGAAACCACAGCTCCTTCTGTTCTGCCTCGCCAGCGCCCTCTGCGCCGCTGAATCCCCCCAACTCCACCCGAAGGCATCCGCACTGTCGCACACGCATCAGGGGCCCTTTGTCACCACCGCCGACGGCGGCGTGCTGTGCACCGACTCGAAAAACGCCCTCCGTAGCACCGATGAAGGCCGCACATGGGCCTCGACGCCGCTCTTTGCCGATCCGGCAAAGTTCACCGTTAGCAATGAGCGTGCTCTTTTGCGCACACGCGAAGGCGTCATCATCTCCGCGTGGATGAACGGCGTGGAGCGTAGTCAGCCGAAAGGCTGGCATTGGGGCGAGTCGAGCGTGAAGTGGACGGATTTCATCCTGCCCACCTTCACCTGCCGCAGCACGGATGATGGCAAGACCTGGGAGCCGCCCGTGAAGCTCAGTGACCCGTGGTGCGGCTGCATCCACTCCCTCATCCAGATGAAAAGCGGCCGCCTCGTGCTCGTCGGCCAGGAAATCATCCCGCAGTGGCGTCATGCCACCGTCATGTGGGCCTCGGATGATCTCGGCAAGACCTGGCAGCGTGGTGACATGCTCGACTACGGCATCGGCACCCACGACCACGCGGGCAGCCTCGAAGGCAGCGTCATCGAGCGTGCGGATGGCACGCTCTACCTGCTGCTGCGCACCGAGGCCGGCTTCCTGTGGGAGGCCACCTCACGCGACGGCCTCAAGTGGAGCGGCTTCAAGCAAACCGCGATCCCATCCGTCACCTGCTGTCCGCAGATGGCCCGTCTCGCCGATGGACGCATCGCGCTGCTCTGGAACGCGCCGCCGCGTCACAATCCCAGCAGCGGCAGTAGCCGCGCCGAGCTCTCGCTCGCCTTTTCCAGCGATGAAACGGCCACATGGAGCAAACCGGTCATCGTCGCCGCGAACTACGCACCCGCAGGCCGTGTCTCCTATCCCTATTTATATGAGCGCAAACCCGGCGAGCTCTGGATCACGACGATGCAGGGCGGCCTGCGCATGAAAGTGAACGCCGCCGACCTCGCTGCGGGCGAGATCCCCGTATTCGTGCCGCCACCGAAGGCCGCGCCGCATCCCGGCGGCATCTTCATGTTTGGCGACAGCACCACCGCGCCTCGCGGCAGCGTCAAAGTGTATGCCGAGCGCGTGAACACGATGCTCCAGAGCATCGGCTCCAGCCTCAGCGTCTACAACGCCGGCGTGCCCGGCAACACCACCGCGCAGGCCGTGAAGCGTCTGCAAACCGACGTGCTCGCCCACAAGCCGCGCATCGTCGTCATGCAGTTCGGCATCAACGACAGCGCCATCGACGTGTGGAAAAAACCACCCGCCACCGAACCCCGCGTGAGCAAGGAATCCTTCATCGCCAACTACCGTAGCATGATCGCCACCACCCAAAAAGCCGGAGCCAAAGTCATCCTCATGACCACCAACCCGCTGCGCTGGCACTCGAAGACCCGCGAACTCTACGGCAAGCCGCCCTATGACTCCGAGGCTTTTGACGGATTTGAAGTCACGCTCAACAACTACAACGATGCTGTGCGTCGGCTCGCTCAGGAGTTAAAAGTAACGCTCGTTGATGTCAACGCAGCTTACCCCGAGCGTGCGACGCGGCAGTTGACCAATGTTGACGGTCTGCTCCTTGACGGCATGCATCCGAACGACCTCGGCCACGAACTCATCGCCGAATTGCTCGTTCCGGCGATTCGCAGCGTATTGATGAAATGAAAGCGCCGCTGCTTTTCCTGCTCACCTCCGTCTCCGCCCTCGCCGTAGAAATCGCGCTGTTTCGTGCCGATGTCACTCCACCGATCGGCGCTCCGCTGTGCGGCGGCCTCGTCAAACCGGCCGTCGGTGTCAGCGAGCCGCTGCTGGCACTCGGAGTCGTGCTCTTGAGCGATGAAAAGCCCGTCGTTCTCTGCGCCATCGACTTCTGCGAGATTCGCGGAGCGGATCACATCCACTGGCGCGAGGTTTTGGCACAAGCCGCCGCCACCACGCCCGAACGCGTCGCTTTGCACTCGCTTCATCAACACAACGCGCCGCTCGTGGACAATGCCGTGCAGAAGCTCCTGCCCGAACTCGGCATCCTCGATGCCGCCGCGACCGAAAAGGCGCTCCAAGGTGTCGCCGAGGCCATCGAAGCGGCTTTGAAGACTCCACAGCCCGTCACGCACATCTCAACTGGAGAGGCCAAAGTGCTCGAAGTGGCCGGAAATCGCCGCGTGCAGGTCATCGATGGCAAAGTCGGCAGAATGCGCGGCAGCGCGTCGAAGGATGAAACCCTCCGCGCATTGCCCGAGGGCCTCATCGACCCGCTTTTGAAGACCGTGGGCTTTTGGAACGGCTCGACAAAACTCGCCGCGCTGCACTACTACGCCACGCACCCCATGAGCTACTATGGCGATGGCATCATCAGCCATGACTTCGCAGGCATCGCGCGTGAAAAACGCACGCAGGAGGACGGCGTGCCGCACATCTACTTCACCGGCTGCGGTGGAAACATTGGCGCGGGCAAATACAACGACGGCACGCCGCCGATGCGCCCGTTGCTCGCCGGACGCATTCATGCCGCGATGGTCGAGTCTGAGAAGGAGGCGAAGCGCGTGCCGCTGACGACGCTCGCGTGGAAGCATGTGCCCGTCGTGTTGCAGCCCGATCCCGAGTTTCCCGAGGAGCGCATGCTCAAAGTGCTGCAAAACACCGACGCCACACCTGTCACCCGCATCTGTGCGGCGCTACGTCTCGGCTTCATCCGCCATCGTGCGCCCATCCCCTTCACCAGCCTGCATCTCGGCGATGACGTGTGCCTCGTGCATCTGCCCGGCGAGAGCTTCATCGAGTATCAGCTCTTTGCCAAGCAGCAGCGCCCCGGCGGCTTCATCTGCACCGCCAGCTACGGCGACGGCGTCACCGGCTACATTCCTCTCGAACAATCCTTCATCGAAGGCGGCTACGAAGTCACCCAGTCCTACGCCGCGCCGGAGTCGGAGAGAGTGATGAAGGAAGCCATTACGCGGCTTTTGAAGCCAGGGGATCAGCGGTGATTTCGCGGCCTGTATTTCGAGGGTGAAATCCTGGTTGCCAAAATAGCGGACATGTGTCCAATATACTGTCATTCACGCGCCGCCCCGCATGGATTCATCCATCTCTTCTCCAAGCCCATGACCTCCTCCATCCAAGCCCATCTCAACAGCCAGCTTGACGCCATCCGCGCAGCAGGCACCTACAAGCGTGAGCGGGTCATCACCACGCCGCAGGGCACGCTCATCCGTGCCAATGGCGGAGCGCCGGTGCTCAATCTGTGCGCCAACAACTACCTCGGCCTGGCCCAGCATCCGCAGGTGCGGCAGGCGGCGCATGAGGCGCTGGAGCACTGGGGCTACGGGCTGGCCAGCGTGCGCTTCATCTGCGGCACGCAGGGCGTTCACAAGGAGCTGGAGGCATCGCTCACGGACTTCCTCGGCACGGAGGACACGATCCTGTATGGATCATGCTTCGATGCCAACGGCGGCCTGTTTGAGACGATCCTCGGCCCCGAGGACGCGATCATCAGCGACGAACTCAACCACGCCTCGATCATCGACGGCGTGCGTTTGTGCAAAGCGCAGCGCTATCGCTACAAGAACTGCGACATGGCTGATCTGGAGGCCCAACTCGTCGCCGCCGATGCCAAAGGCGCACGCTTCAAGCTCATCGCCACCGACGGCGTGTTCTCGATGGACGGTTACATCGCGCCACTGAAGGCGATTTGCGATCTCGCGGACAAATACCACGCGCTGGTGATGGTGGATGACTCTCATGCCGTCGGTTTCATGGGCGCGCATGGCCGCGGCACGCATGAGCATTGTGATGTGATGGGCCGCATCGACATCCTCACCGGAACGCTCGGCAAAGCCCTCGGCGGAGCCAGCGGCGGCTACACCAGCGGGCGGAAAGAAATCATCGAGCTGCTGCGCCAGCGCTCGCGGCCATATTTGTTCAGCAACACGCTTTGCCCGAGCATCGCCGGCGCCTCCATCGCCGCGCTGAATCTCTTGAAGCACTCCACGAAGCTGCGCGACACGCTGGAGGCGAACACGCGGTTCTTCCGCGAGGAAATGACAGCCGCAGGTTTTGACATCGTGCCCGGCGTGCATCCCATCGTGCCGGTGATGCTGGGAGACGCCGCCTTGGCGTCCAGGTTCGCCGACGCGATGCTGGAGCGCGGTGTTTACGTCATCGGGTTCAGCTACCCGGTCGTGCCGCAGGGCAAGGCACGCATCCGCACGCAGATCAGCGCCGCGCACACACGGGAGGATTTGGAGAAGGCGGTGCAGGCATTTGCCGGGGTGAAGCGGGATGTCGGGGTGTGATCGAGAGGTCCGCCCGCCATCGTCCGTCAATCAAGCGGACGCCCATTGCGGCCGCCCCGCCTCAAACATCATGCGCTCCCTGGTCAGCGGATGTGTGAAAGCGAGCTTCCACGCGTGCAGGCACAGCGGCGGATCGCCCGCGGAGAGAGTTTGAGTCTCGCCGAGCCCGCCGCCGGCCAGATAGGCGGCATCACCTTCAATCGAATGGCCGAGATGCCAGAGATGGATGCGAATCTGATTCGTGCGGCCGGTGACCGGCCGGGCTTCGAGCAGCGCGGTGCCGCCGGCATCACGTTTCAGAACGCGGAACTCTGTTTTCGCCTCCAAACCTCCTGCTTCGACACTGCGAGCGCCCAGTTTGCCCGCTTCGGCGCTGACGGGGGCGTCGCAGGTGAACGCATCCTGCGGCGGATGGCCTTGAACTCGCGCGAGATACACTTTTTCGACCTCACCGCGCTCGAACTGCGGCTGCACGAGGCGCGCGAAGTGCCGTGTCTTGCACAGCACCATCACACCGGTCGTGCTGGCGTCGAGGCGATGCACGCTGCGCGGACGCAGCGGATGCCAGACGAGGTCCAGGATGTGTTGCAGCGTGTTGCGGTTGAAACGGCCGCCGGCATGCACGGGCAGCGGCGCGGGTTTGTTCAGCACCAGGATTGCCTCGTCTTCAAACAGCACGCGGATGTCCGCGTTCACGTCCGGCTCCCGCTGCGCGGGGGTGTGTTGCAGGTAGTGCTCTCCCGCGCGCACGAGGTGATCTGCGGCGACGGGCCTGCCATCCTTGTCCTTGAGGCGGCCGTTTTGCGCGGTTTGCAGCCAGACTTCGCGCCCGATGTGCGGCATGACGTGGTCAAAGGCATCGACGACCGTTTTTTGATCACACACCGCCGGGATGTGCAGCGGGCGCTCGTGATCATACGGCACGCTGCCCGGCAGCGGCGTGGTGGCCGCGCGGATGGCGGCATGACGTTGTTCGGTCTGCGCGCGTTGCTGCTCCGCCGTCGTCTTGAAGCAGTAAGGGCAGGAAACATGCGCGACATGGCGCGCGTCGACCTGATCTTCCGCGCTGAGCGGCGTCTGGCAGACGAAGCATTGCGCGGAGTCCGTTTCGGAGAGCGCGGGATCGACTCCGACGCGCTGGTCGAAGACAAAACACTCGCCGTCGTAGTGCGCGCCGCCGCATTCCTCGAAGTATTTCAAGATGCCGCCCTCAAGCTGCCACACATGCTCGAAGCCTGCGCGTTCCATGAAGGGCGCGGCTTTTTCGCAGCGGATGCCGCCGGTGCAGAAGGAGACGATCTCGGCTTTTTTGAGATCGGGTGGCAGTTTCGCCACGGCGGCGGGGAAATCGCGGAAATGGTCGATGCCGGCGACGATCGCGCCTTTGAAGGTGCCGAGCTTCACCTCGTAGTCGTTGCGCGTGTCGTAGAGGACGACCGGGCGGCCCTCGTCGAGCCATTGTTTGAGCACCTTCGGCTCCAGGCGTGGCGCGGTGTGTTTCGCCGGCTCGATGCCATCGACACCGAAGGCGATGATCTCCTTCTTGATGCGCACCAGCATGCGGCGGAAGGGCTGTTCCGCGCTGTTGCTGTACTTGGGCCTGAGCCCTTCGAGGCCAGCGATGCCGCGCAGATCATCCACCAGCGCGTCCACGTCCTCGCGCGCGCCGGCGATGAACATGTTGATGCCCTCAGCACTGAGCAGGATCGTGCCCTTCAGCCCGCGCTCTTTGCAAAAGGCCAGCAGACGTGCGCGGAGCTCCTTCAGGCCGGAGAGCGGCGTGAACTTGTAGCAGGAGATGTTGGTGATCGTTGCGGCGACGGACATGGACCTGGGAAAAAGCACATGAAGCGAATCACGGCGAGCGTAAAGAATGCGCCGGAGCTGTGGGAACCTGCGACTCATGCCTTCCGCCACGACAGCCGCCGGAGGAATCGCCCTTTGCACGAGGCGCGGTGGAGGGTGCCTGCGGGAGGCATGTATGGCCCGATGATTTTCTCCGCCGGGAGACGAGAAAGCATGCACGGACAGGCATCAGGCGCGCGACTTGTTCACAGGGTATTGTGAGCAACCATGCCGTTTGTGAATCTAGTCCCGTGATTTTTCCGCGAATAATTATGGCAATCGGACTGGCAATCCGGTATTTAAGGCCCATTAAATACCGCGTTCCGCCAGCCTGTGCCGCTGGCTCTTGTGTCCGCCCGCCATGTCTGCTGTCAAAAAAGGCTCTCAAAAAACCGCCAGGCGCTCTGCCAGCAAGCGCCGGGTAAAGGACTCTCACGTCATCGACTACCAGCCCGAGTCTCCGGTCATCCGCGAGCATGAGGCTCTGGAGCGCCGCCGCCGCGGTTTCCGCAATGCGCTGCGCCTGATCGCGGCGATGCTCATCATCGGCGTCGGCTGGGTGGCGTGGCATGAGGCGCTGGAGAAAAACGAGCAGTTCATGTTGAAGGCGGTGGAGGTGAACACGGCCGGCACGCTCACCCGCGAACAGATCGTCGCCGCCACAGGGCTGACCACGGCCACAAACGTGCTCACGATGAACCTGCGTGATGTGCGGGCGCGGATCGAGCGGTTGCCGCAGGTGAAGTCGGCGGTGATCCGGCGCGATTACCACGGCAAGCTCACACTCGACGTCGTGCAGCGCATCCCCGTGGCATGGATCGAGTGCGCGAAGCACAAGCTGATGGAGCCGCTCAGCGGCAAAGGCTGCCTGCTAGACGCCGAGGGCGCGCCGGTACCGTGCGAGGTGGTCACCAAAGAGTGCCTGGCCATGCCGCGCATCCAGTTCCCAGGCCTCAGCACGGCGGAGCCGGGCAGGCCGGTGCCGGATTTCCAGCTTCACTCCGCGCTGCGCCTGATGGAGAAGCTGCAAGGCCGGGATGCGGACGGTCACGCGAAGCTGGAGCGCGTCGAAATCCCGAACGCGTGGTCCCTCGTCGCGCATTTCAGCGGGGATGCGAAGATCACCTTCTGCGTGGACGACCTCGATCCCCAGCTCGTCCGCTTTGACCGTTTCATGCACGAGGCGCGCGCGCGGAAGTGGCGTGTGGCCACGCTGAATCTCCTCCCTCGCATCAACACGCCCGTCACCTTCCACGAGCCGCCGGATGTCACCGGGCTGGCCCTGGTGGAAAACACCCCCGCCACTCCCGCACGCTGATTTCTCATGGCCAGAAGCACCATCTACGCAGGACTCGAAATCGGAACACACAAGATCTGTGTCGTCGTCGGCGAGGCGAAGCGTGACGGCGCGATCAAAATCCTCGGCGTGGGCCAGGCGCCTTCGCGTGGCGTGCGCAAAGGCGAGATTGTCGATTTTGAAAAGGTGCAGACCTGTGTGAATGACGCGCTCGTGCGTGCCGAGGACCGCAGCGACGTGATGATCCGCAATGTCTTCCTCGGCGTCACCGGCGCGCACATCGAAAGCCTCAACAACCGCGGACGCCACCGCCTCCCGGACGACCAGACGGAGATCACCGAGGACGATGTCGAGGAGTCGAAGGAGATCGCCCGCGGCGTGGCCATCCCGCAGACGAACGTGTTCCTGCACAGCGTCAACCGCCAGTACATCGTCGATGGCGTGGAGGCTGTGCGGCAGCCCATCGGCCGCGAAGGCCGCGTGCTGGAGGCGGACTACCACATCATCCATGGCATCCGCGGCCGCGTGCAGAACGCCATCCGCTGCGTGCGCGAGATTCCGCTCGAAGTCGAGGACGTGGTGTTCAATCCCGTCGCCGCCGCGCAGGTCGTGCTCACCCGCGAGGCGAAGATGCAGGGCGCGCTGATGATCGACTTCGGCGCCGGCACCTGCGACTATGTTTTGTATGAGGACGGCATGATCACCGCCTCCGGCTGCGTGCCGCTCGGCGGCGATCACATCACGAACGATGTCTCCATGGCGTTGCAAATCCCGAACGGCCGCGCGGAGCGGCTGAAAGTGGAGGAGGGCAGTGTTCTGTATGAGGACGTGCCGGAGGGCGAGATGCTCAGCATCGAGGACGACACCGGCCTGGTCCTCGGCGAGGTCGAGCGCGCCTTTTTGAACGAGGTCATGAACCTGCGAACGAAGGAAATCCTCACGCAGATCCGCGTGCGCGTGGAGGAGCATCTCGGCCGTCTCGGGGCGGGTGTTTACCTCACCGGCGGTGTCAGCCTGATGAAAGGCGTTGACGCCGTGGCGCGTGAGGTGTTTGGCATCAAGGTCACACGCGCGGGCTCCGCGCCCGTCAGCGGCATCACTGCCACGTTCGAAAATCCGCAGTATTCGGCTCCGATCGGCCTCATTCGTTATGCGCAGATCCTCGACAGCGAAAAACCCTTTCTTTCCCCGCTGAAGCGCCTCGGCCGCCGCATGCAGGAACTCCTCTCCTCCGTCACCTTTTAAATCACGCACGCACTCCAACCTCAACCACCCACGATCATGGTCGAATACGAACGCTCCCAGTCACGCGAAGGCTCTGAAGGCAACGGCCCCCGCATCTGCATCGTCGGCGTCGGCGGCGCCGGCTCCAATGTCGTCGATCGCATCACGCTCGACCGCATCGTCGAAGCCACGCTGGTCTGCGCGCACACCGATGTGCGCGTGCTCGGCCACTCGATGGCGCCGGCCAAAGTCCAGCTTGGAGCCGACCTCATGAAGGGCATCGGCGCCGGCGGCGACCCCGATCTCGGCCGTGAGGCCGCGTTGTTCTCGCGCGAGCAGATCCGCCAGGCGGTCGAGGGCCACGACATCATCTTCATCAGCGCCGGACTCGGCGGCGGCACCGGCAGCGGCGCTGCTCCGGTCATCGCCGAAATCGCGAAGAACACCGGCGCGCTCGTCCTGGTCGTCGCCACCATGCCGTTCAGTTTTGAAGGCCGCCGCCGTCTCGCGCAGGCCGAGGAGGCGCTCGAACTGCTCCAGAAACGCGCTGACGCGCTGGTGCTTTTTGAGAACAACCGCATGGGCGAGCTCATCCTGCCGAAGGACGGCATCCAGAAGGCATTCAGCCAGGCGGACCAGCTCATCGCGCAGAGTCTGCGTGCTGTCTCCACCATCACCACCACGCCGGGCCTCGTGAAACTCGGCCTCGACGACCTCACCTCCGCGCTCGCCAATGCGAACGGCCGCTGCCTCTTCGGCTTTGGCGAGGCCCGTGGCCAGAATCGCGGCACGGAGGCGCTCAAAAAGGCGCTCAAGAGCCCGCTCATCGACCAGGGGCGGCTTCTGCATCAGACGAAGAACCTCCTCGTTCACGTCGCCGGCGGCGAGTCGCTCACGCTGGTCGAAGTCGAGGGCGTCATGAAACAGCTCGGCCGCCATGTGCCCGACCAGACGCACATTCTCTTCGGTCTCGGGGTCGATGCGAAGCTCGGCGACGCCATCGCCGTCACGCTCATCAGCTCCCTCGGACTCAACCAGCTCAATGCCCACGCCGCCGCCGCGCCGCCCTCTGAAATGCTCCAGCCGCGCGTCGAAATGCCGCCCCCCGCGCAGAGGCGCGAAACCTCGGTGAGGAAAGCCGCGCCACCACCGCAGTCGGCTGTCGCCGAGCCGTCTGCGGACCTGCTTTTCACGAACGAGGAGATCGCACCCCAGGAACCTGCGGCCATGCCTGTCCATGAGCCTGCGATGAATGGCCTGCCCCCTCATGAGGAGGAGCCGGTACTTGCCGATGATGGCATGCCTGGTGATGAGCGGTTCGCACCTCCAGTCATCGAGTCCACGCCCGAAACCGCGCGCATCCCGGTGCGCACGCCTGTCGCGAAGGAACTGGCCGACGCCGCGCGCGGCAAGGAGACGACGCTTGCAGCCGTCGTCGCCCGCAGCGTCACCCTGCAGACCGAATCCGCTCCCCCGCAGGATGATGTGCTCACCTTTGACACGCCGGCTGTCACCTCCGCCGGCGTCACCACGACCTCCACCGTCATCGCCCGCAAGCCTGCCGCCAGCGAGCAGCAGACATTCAGCCTCGGCGAGGAGGATCGCGGACGTTTCAAGGACACCGAACCTTCCATCGTCCAGGGCGAGGACCTCGACGTGCCGACCTGGATGCGCCTGAAGAAAAAACTGCGCCGTTGACGCTGGTGCCGTCACACCGGCATTTCTGATGAACGAAGACGACGATCCGCTGGACGATGAGTGGCCGTTTGAGCGTCGCATCGAGGCTGCGGCAGGATGGCTGGTCTTCGGCGACTGGCAGCAGGCCAAGTCGGAGCTCGACAATATCACCAATTTAAAAATCCGGAAGCGGCCGGAGGTGTTGAAGGCTTACGCGGACATCTGGGAGGTGTCCGGTGATCATGCGGCGATGGCCCGCTATATGGAGGTGCTGGTTCTCTATGAGCCGGACGAGATCGACCACCGGCTGCGATTGAACGCGGCGTTGCTGGCTCTCGGACGCCTCGACGAGGCCCGCCAGTTCATCGAGGCGGATTTGAAACAGCACCCGGACCACCCGGCGCTGCTGTTCAAACTCGCGATCACCTTCTGCATGATGCAGAAGCATGAGGATGCCGAATGGGTGCTGGTGCAGTTGTTCACGCTAAAGGATGGCAAGTATGAGCGCACCTACCTCGGTCTGGCGCTCGACTGGCCCGAATTGGCACCCCTGCGCGAGAATCTGCTCAAGTGGCAGCGTGAGCTCGATGAGGAGTCAGGCGGCGGCACGCCACCGGAGACTACGGCTTGAGCACACGGGCCCGGATGCGCCGCTTCTGCCAGCGTGAGATCATCCACCACAAAATCGTGGCTAAACCCAGTGAGATGATGATGGCGCTCACCCAACCGAGATCAAAGCTCCAGCGCAACACGGCCAGCAGCACCAGGCCCGCGAAGGTGGGGCCATCCACAATCCAGTCGCTGTAATCGTAGTCACCAGCGATGAGGCGCTTCACTTTCAGAATGCCCTGACAACGCTGGCAACGGAGATGTTCGGCGCGCTCGATCACATCCAGATGATAAGCGCCGCGTACGACCTCGTCCGCGCCTTCGGCCAGCATCTGGATGCCGGGACTTTTCACCCTCACGGTCAGGCAGTGCGGGCAGCAGAAGCGTTTGGCGATTTTGACGTTTTTCCTCATCGCAGCATGAAGGAATGCAGGTGCGCGGCCTCGTCGGCGGAAAGGCGCTGGTTGCCTGCCCACACGAGCGAATCATGCCAGCCCCAGTGCCCCTGCAATACCAGGCGGGCCGGTTCGTGGGCGAGCGGTTGATCTTGTCGAAACAACCACCACACACCCACATCGCTTTCGAGATTCCAATAGACGTACACATAATGCAACCAGCGCACCCAGGCCGACCTGCGGGCGAACTCATGATCAAACTTCGCGAATACGCTGGCATTGGTCGTTTCGGAAAAATGCTCGTGAATGGCGGGAACGGAAATCATCTCCTGCACGGTGACAACAATCAGCGCGAACTTGTCCTCGCGAAGCAGCACACGGTCGAGCATGACATGCAGGAGATGGCTGCCGTAGATCTCCTCCGGGCATTCATCCCAGCCGTTGATCAGGCTGAAAGGCGGCTGGAAGAGAAACCAGAAGTGCTCGGATTTTCTCGCCATGAACGGATGCTGCACGAAGGCGATGTAGCTTTTCCCGGCCACGGGTGTGGTCTCGAGAAACGGAGACTGAATCACCCAGACGTTGCACCTCCGCGCGCTCCACATGGGACTGGGAGGTTGGAACCGCCCGGCGAGCGCGTCACACCTGCGCCCGGCTTCTTGTCCATTCCATTCTTCACACAAGCGGATGCAGGAACTGCCATAACCGCACAAACGCGCCCATGCGGAAAGATCGTCCAGCCGCGGCATGCACGGATCCTCGCGGCATGCCTGACACTCGAAAAGCATGCCGTCGTCAGCGGAAATGTCCGGGATTTCGCTCATGAGGACGTCCGGGTGGGAGATCACGCACACCGCTGGTGCGGCGGAAGAAAATATTGCTGCCGATGATGAGCAGCAACAGCCCGCCACCGGCCGCGTGCGGTGTCCAGCGGGCCGTTTCGACGAACCAGCCGAACTTCGACGCGATCCACGTCAGCGCGGCCACCAGCATGACAAGCATGCCTGAGCGCATCAGAAAACGGGCGAAGGTGACCATGACGCGGAAGGATCAATCACTGTTCTCCCAGGTCAAGACGCCCGCGCCTTCGTTCAATCCAAGCCAGAGCAGGCTGTTCATGCTGATTTTGACCCAGATCCATGCTTCACATGATTCCCCAAGCCGCTCACGGTCCACACAGAGAGAACTGGCGAGATCGACCTCACGCAGCAGCGCGTCGATGAAGTTCGCAGTCTCCTCATCGATCTCATCATAACAGCGCCCGTTCCATTTCGGTCCGGTGAAAAACGCCTCCAGCTTTTCATTGATGCTTCCTGGCAGCGGAGCGAACACGCCTTCGATCTCGGGGTGATGGCACGCATAACCGCCAACCTGGTTGGTGTAAGTCACCCCGCTCTTGCAGGCGATGATCAGCCCGGGGCTGTCATTGTCCCAGAGATCGATGGTGAAACGCGACTCGTTCATGGAGGTGGCTCAATAGCGCGGCTTGAGGCGTGGTTCGAGCAGCGCCTTCACGCGGTTCAGGTCATCGAGGCTGGCGAAAGTGATCTTGATCGTGCGCGTGGCATTCTCTACGAGAAACCCATCCTCGGCGACGTGAAACAGGCACACAGCGCCGCCGATCATCATGAGCAGGCGGCGTTCCTTGCGCCAGCCGGCGGGATCGCGCAGCCGTTCGTCCTCGGACTCGAAGCCGATCTCCATCTTCGGCCGCCAGCGCGTGGAGACGGCCAGCGAGACAAGATTGCTGGCCATCACGACCGGATGGCGGCGTCCATGCACCGGTTTGTCCGTCCAAGGACCGTTGATCTCGATGGAATCCTCGATCGGGCTGTCCGCCGTCTCGTGCAGCGACAGCAGCGTGAACTCGCGTGCCAGCACGCAGCGGAAGCCGGTGTCCTCGTAAAGCGCTTCAAAAGCAGGCAGCGGTTTCCGGTGAGAGGTCGCGGCAGTGTTCGCGTCCGCAGTGAAAAAGCTGCCGCCGCGCGCGAAGCCGACCGCACTTTTTTCCTCGCTGGTGAAGAGCGGCATCGCCAGATCCGCCATCGAACCCGCGCACCATTCCTGCACGTTGCCCGCCAGATCATGCATGCCGAGCGCGTTCGGCTCGAAGCTGCCCACAGGAGCGAGCGTGGCAAAACCATCCTCGTAGCCCTCGATGCCGCTGCCATCCTCGATCATGGTTTGCGCCGTCACCAGGCCCGCGTCCCGCAGCTTTTCGTAACGTTCGCGAATCTCGCCACCGCTGAGATTTCCCGCGCCGGGCGGCGGCGGCCAGGAATCCCCCCACGGGTAGTTGCCACCGGCGGCGGCCTGCCATTCGTCATGCGATGGCAGACGGTAGTAATCATGCGGGCCGATGATGCCCTCCTGCCGTTCTTTCCGCGTGAGCCATTCACAGAACGCGCCCGTGTCGTAGAGGTTCACCATGGTGGCGGGCAGCCAGCCGCTCTTTTCGGGGCTGTTTTGTTTGTCCCAAGGCCTCCCGGTCTCCTGCACGAAGCGCTGATAGTCCTTCACCCGCGTCTCCCACACGCTGAACATCACGGATGAGCCGCGCAGCGGCACAAAGCGCATGCCCAGGCTGTTTTCCCACGCGTTCGTGGATGCGGCGCGCTGCTCGAGGCCCGCCTTCAGCCTCCGCACGGTCGCATCCAGCGCAGCCTCCGGTTTCATCCGCAAAAAAATCCGCAGATGCGCCTCCGCCGCGCGCAGATCGTCCGCCGCCAGTGCAGCCACGCTCAAAAAACGCCACGTTTCGGGAACCCACGGCGCGATGCGGGCGCATGAGGTGAAATCTGCCAGCGCGATGTCGATGTCGTCCTTGGTGCGCGCGACATTCAGATGTTTCTTCGCCTGCTCGAACTGCACGGGCAATGCCGCGGGCGTGAGCGGCGGCGGCTCCAGTTTCGCGGTCAGCGCATGGAGTTTCGGCGCGAGCACGCGTGTCTGCGCGTATTGACGAAGATCGAGATGCCAGCCGATCTCGCTGACGTAGGCCGCGAACGCCTCGTAACGCCGTCCTTCACGATCAAGCCGCTGCGCGTACGAGTCCGTGAGCGCATGACCGTGGCTCGAGATCCCCGCGAGGCGCGGCGCTTCAATGTTCTGCCACTCATCCGCCATCTGCGCCCGCAGCCACTGCGTGCCCAGGCCCGTCTGGACAACGACGAGAGTCAGAGTGGCTGTCGTTGCGGCTCCCGTGAGCCATTTTCCCCAACGCGAACGCGGCATCAGTACCAGCACGCATCCGATCAACAGCAAAGCGCCGACGCCGGTCAGGTCCTTGATCAGAAGATTCGACGTCACCCAGCCCAGATGCGCGACCAGCATCCATCCCAGGCCTGTCAGCAACAGGCTGAGGGCGATGAGGCACAGAACTTTGAAGACGGCGATCATGGCTTCACCGGAATCTGCGGCGGTGGAGGTTCGCTGGTGCCTTTCTTCTTCTCTTCCGGCAGTTCACCTCCGGCAAGGAGCGTGTCGAGCTTGCTCTGCGTGGCCTGCAAGGCGTCGCGTGTTTTCACGAGTTCCACCTGCGCCTTGCCCCTCTCCTCCTCCGCTTTCTTTTTCAGCTCCTCGGCCTCCTGTTCCTGCTTCGTGGCGGCAGCCAGCAGCGCCTGTGCCGCGGCGCTGTGATCGGCTTTCTTTTTTTTGGCCTCCTCGGTGTCCTCTGGCAACGCCTCGGCCTGCGCGACCTTCTTTTTGGCCTGCGCAACCTCCTGGCGCGTGATTTCCCGCGTCTGCACGGCTTCCTCCGCTTTTCGCGTGGCCACCGCCATGACTTTCACCGTCTCGGCCAGCTCCTTGTATTGCTGCGCGGCCACCGGGATCACCTTTTCCATCTGCGCGCGCAGCTTGGGCATGCCGGGCGTCAGTATGGGCAAATCCTCGCTCGAGACGGTGCCGCGGAATTTTCCGCCATGCATCGCCTCACTGCCCTGCTGGGCGGTGTAGCCGAGTTGCGCCAGCGCCTCCACCGGCGTGTCCTCGCCCATTCCGGCGAATGGCTGGAACAATTTTAATGAAGCTCTTAGCATGTCGCGCACCGTCTGCGCCTGCTTGTAGGCGCTGCGGGTTTGCACTTCCTCGCCGCCTTGTGCGGGAATCTGCGCGCCGACATAGCTGTCGGTGCCGAAGGGCGTCTTCACATCCACGATCTGCTCCGCCGCCTGCTGCTTGCGTTCGCTGACGACCGCGTCGCGCAGGTCGTTCTGCCGACGTGTGTAGTCGCGTGATTGCTCCAGACGCGCGGCCACCTGCTGCCGGTGCTCCTCCTCCGCGGCACGTCGTGCCGCGTCGGCGGCAAGCTGCTGCTGCCACTTCTCCTGCGCGATTTGGAGGTTGTTCCGATAGCCCTGCCAGTCCGGATCGAGACGCACGGCATCTTCAAAAGCCTTCACCGCCTCATCCCATTTTTGCTGCTCGCCGAACTGGCGGCCACGCTCATTCGCCTCGCCGGCCTGGCGGCGTGTTTGCTCGGCCTGTGCCGCCTGGCTCTCCTCCTCCTGCTTCTGCTGCGCCAGACGGATGTTCGCGCGATAGACCTCCGCGTCGGGGTTGTGATTCCAGGCGAGCCGGAAGTACTTCTCCGCCTGCGCCCATTGACCGGCCTTGAAGTTGAGCCGCGCGTACTCGTTGTAGCACCAGGCGATGTTCGTGTTCACCACGCCCAGGAGTTTGCCGCGATAAACCGAAGGCCGCCGCAGCAGTGCCTCGGCGTTGAACAGCTTTTTCAGCGCTCCGTTGAGGCGTTTGTCATCGCCCGAGCGCTGGAACGCATCCATGTCCAGCTTGGCCTGTACCGCCCATTCACGGGCGCTCTCCGCGTCGAGCTGCGCCTGCGATTTTCGCGGAATGACCCCCGTCGGCGGCGGCACCGTATTGTAACGTGTTCCTCCACCATACGACGGCGTGCGCAGCCCCACGCAATCATGCGGGGAGGGCATGTGCGCGCCACAGGCGTAACACCAGCCGCCATAACTCACGCCGGACAACTGCGCCTGCGCCGGAGCGATCAGCAGCAGCCAGGCAAAAACCGCGCGCCTCATTTCGCGCCTCCTTTCTTCGACGCCGGCAGCGTGGCCTCGATCTCCGCATCCTCCTTCTCGGACGCGATCCCACCGATCATCGTCAGTCGGAAAAGGAATTTCGCATCCTGCAGCTTGTAGGCGGCTTCGTACTCCTTCACGGAGATTTGATTCGCGTTCAGCCTCTCCGAGATCGTCCCGGTTTCGGTCTTCCACGCCTGGTAGGCGTCGAACACGCGATCTTTCTCATCGTGCTGCACATAATCAAAGTAGTGCAGCAGCCGCAGCGCCTCGCCTTTGACCTGCTGCATGGCCTGTTGCAGTGGCGTGGGCTTCGCCGGTTCCGGCGGCAGGATGAGATCGAGCAGCTCCTCCTCGCTGTCGTCCGGCAGTTGAAAGGCCAGGCGCAGCTTTGCATCCGCATCCTTCTGCCGTGCGGAAACGCCCTGCTTCAGGCCTTGCACGGCCTCGCCGTCCAGACTGGCCATCAACTCGGCGTAAGACATCGTTGCGAGGTTGGAGCTCGTCTTCTGCTTCCCCACGCGCGCCTTGATCTCGTCATGGATCGTCGTCGCTTTTTCGCCGTTCAGACGTTCCTGCATGCTGCGGGCATAGCCCTTCACCTTCGCCGGATCGAGCGTGAAATCCTTCACATCACGCAAATCCACCATGCTGGACGAGATCACCGTCCGCACGGACATGGCCTCGACCGTTTTCAAGGTGCCCGTCAGCGCCTCGACGCGGCCTTCCGCCGCCGTGATGCCCGCATCGCAAGCCACGATGGCGCTCTGCGCCTTGGTGATCGCCTCTTGGATCGTGGCCGCCGAGGCATCGTCGCCATCTCTCAACGCCTTCGCCAGCAGCGCCTCGGCCCTTTTGACCAGTGCCACCGACTCATTTCGCTCAGAACGCAGCCGTTTCTCCTCTGCCTCCGCTTTATCCATCCGCTGCCGCAGACCGGCGTTCAAAGCCTCCGGTCGTGCGGTGTCAGTCATCATCAGGCTGCCAAGGACGGCAATCCCGAAAAAGGAGCGGGCGAAACGGTGCATGCGGCCTCCATGGTGACGAGGTGGATGCTAAGGCCGCGCCAGGCAGGTGCAAGCTGCAATCCTCATGAGGAATGTCCCTGGGGGGGGCAACATCGCCGCATGAAAGTCCCGCTGCCCCTGCTTCACCCGGGTGGCTCGCTCGGAGGCGGTCCCCCCCGTGACATGGCTGTCAGCCATCGGCATCCGGCCTCAAGGCGCGGCGCAGTCTCTTGCCAGTTTCTGACTCGCCTCGGAGAGCTTTGCCAGGGGATACGCGACCTCGGCGGCGTTCGCAGGCAGGCGCAGCACGACGTTTGCACCGTCCAGCCGCACAAACCCGGCCTTGATCGTCTTTCCTTCCGCGTTCGTCCAGCTCATGATCGGTGGCAGTGTCCGTTTGGGTGCGACGTCTGCCACGGCGGTACTGGAGGTTCTCCCGTCAAACGTGGCCCCCTCCTTGATCCAGTCCGTCAGCTTCTTGATGTCGCCGGAGGAAAGCTGGTCGTCCGGGGGCATGTGCCGGTCGTGGTTTGGATCGACGATGACCTCCAGGAAGTGACTCTCCGCAGGCTTGCCCGGCCGGATCTGCGCCACGTCGTTGTCCGCGATGTCCAGCTTGAAGGTCTCCAGCTCATCAAACACAAAACCGCCCTTTCGTTTCTTCTTCTTCTCGCTGTGGCACTCGTAGCAGTTCTTTTCCAGGATGGGCTGGATGTCCTTTTTGAAATCCACGGCCGAAGCCGTGATGGAAAGGATGCAGAGGATCAAAACAGTGCGGGGCAGGGACATGGGCGCGTTGGGGTGGGAAACGTGCCATTCCGCTTTTCCTTAGCCAGCATCTTCTTCCCGTGGCATGAGGAGCACATGCCTCCTCAGCGCACTGCCACCGAAGCCGCCGAACTGCTGCCCTTTCTCCTTGCGAGCTGGCCGGAGATGAAGCGCACCCGCGTCAAGCAGTGGCTCAAGTTCGGCAGCGTTCGCGTGAATGGCAGACCCGTCACCCGGCACGATCACCCCCTCAAGCCCGGCGACAAGGTGTCCATCCAGATCGAAAAAGTCTCGCGCCACGCAGCGCCGCCGCTGCCGAAAGGTCTCGAAATCGTCCATGAGGACGACGCCATCATCGTCCTGAACAAAGGCGCGGGCTGGCTCACGATCGCGCTCGATTCCGGCAAGGGGCGCACCGCTTATGCCGCCCTGATGGATCACGTCCGTGCCGCGGATCCACGCAACCGCATCTGGATCGTCCACAGGCTCGATCGCGACACTTCCGGCCTCGTCGTCTTCGCCAAGACCGAGCCATTCAAGCGCGTGCTTCAGCGGAACTGGCATCGCTTCGAGAAAAAATACCTCGCCATCGCCGAAGGTGTCATCAAACGCGACTCCGGCACCCTGCGCTGCCATGTGAACGAGGAATTCTCCCTGCGTGTCCGCAGTGTGCCGCCCGGCGACGACACCCGCGAGGCAGTCTCCCATTTCAAAGTGCTGAAGCGCGCCGCTGACCGCACACTGGTCGAGCTGAAAATCGAAACCGGCCGCCGGCATCAGATCCGTGTCCATCTCTCGGACATGGGACATCCCATCGTCGGCGACGCCCCTTACGGGGCGAAAACCGACCCCGCAAGACGCCTCGCCCTTCACGCCGCCGCGCTGAAGTTCATCCACCCGGCGAGTGACAAGGAGATGACGTTCGCCCTGCCGTTGCCGGGCGTGTTGATGAAGCTCATCGAGCCTTCCCAATGAAAGGCATCCACCGCTGAACATCAGGGCTGTTTCTCCGCCTTCGCCGTCACGTCCTTCCCGTCGGAGGTGACCTCGATGTCGCCGTTCCAGGCGGTCACCAAGACTCTCGTGCCGAGAGGCTCGAACTGGCCCTTCACCTTGTCGCCGGGCGAGGGAACCTCGCTGCCTTGGTAGAATGGCAGGCACGAGGCGATGGCGAACTTTGGACGCGTGGCCTGCGCGAACTCGATGTGCGTGTTGAAACCGTGATGCGGCGCGGTGACGACGGCGGCCTTCAATTTCTCCGATGGTGTCTTTTCCAGCACGTAGCGCTGGCCGCTGCCGTAGGCGTCGCCGGGGAAGAAGAACACGTTGCCGCCGTGCTGGAGGCGTAGGAAGAGCGAGTTCGTGTTCAGCAGGCCGTGCTCGGTGATTTTCGCCGGATCGGTGGCGGTGTTGTGCATCGCCTTCGGCGGCGAGAGCACCTCGACGATCAATCCGGGGCCGAAGTCGAGCGTGTCGCCCTCGGTGGCGGCGATGTACTTCGCGCCGCGCTCCTGCGCGTGCTGCCGCAGGCGTGTGTAAGGCAGGCTCAGGCCGCGTGCTGCATAACCGGTGTCCACGAACGTCTTCACGGGCAGGTGATCCAGCAGCCACTGCGCGCCGCCGTAGTGATCGCCATGCGGATGACTGATGGCGATGCCATCCAGCGCCGTGATGCCGCGTGCTTTGAGAAAGGGCGCGATCGTGTCGCGCCCGGCGTCGTATTTGTCGGAAACATGGCCGGTGTCAATCATCCAGGTGCCGCCGGACGGTGTCTGCACCACGACCGCGAGCCCGTGTTCCGGCATGTTGAGCCAGGTGACGACGAGTTTGCCGTCAGCAGCGTGCAAAACGGGGACACAGGTGAGAAGGATGAGGAGCAGGTGTTTCATGAGATGCGCCATTGTTGTTTGAGTCGCGTCCAATCGTCATCTGGTTTTCGTTCCAAGCCTCGCCACTCAGGCACCTGTGCGACGACTTGCTCGATCAAATCAGCGCACTGTTCCGCGATGGTGACCAGCGTGCGTCTCATGCCGGCGGCCTCGGCGATTTCGAGCATCTTTTCATGCTCCAGGCCGCCGCTGACACGTTTCGCCTCCTCGCTAGCTTTGCCATCGGTCAGTGACACGACGTGCAGCACGTCCTGCGTGTGACGCGGCAGCCAGCGGCGGTTTTCGGCGAGCACGGTGTTCAACAGCGGCTGCAACTCGGGGTTCCAGCCGTCATCGAAGAGCTTGGCGAGTGTCCCGTGTTTTGCACCGACGCGCATGTAGTGCGGTTGCAGCGGCTCAACCGGCGTCGCGGCCATGTCGGCGAACGTTTTCGGCCAGTCGATGTCGAGTTCGCCGCCAATCGCGTGAAACGTGAATTGATCCTGCACAACGCGGTTTCGCGGTGTGTAAACGCCGTCGAGCAGATGCATGCGGATGCCGGGCTGGATCGATTTGATGAGCGAATCGCCGGCGATGTGGACCATCCAGCCGAACGCATACGCGAGGCCGCGCTCGCTCGTCATGTCATCACGAATCGCGAGCGAGCAGTAGTCGGCGAGATGATCCCACGGCACACGCAGCGCCATGTCCTCCTTTGTCCAGCCGAAGACGAGATGTGCGCGACCATAAAACAGCTCGTGAATCTGCTTCGGTCGATACATCTGCCCGTCATGCACGAGTTGCCACGGTCTCACCACACCGCCGGTGATCGGGCTTTTCACCAGCGGCACGGTGCCGAAGCCGACTTCGCGTCCGGTATCGACGCAGACTGCCTCCGGCATCACCTGGATGTCGCAGCCGAGATAGGCGCCGCACAGAAAGCTGGCGCGATGTTTCGCGATCAGCGACGTCACGGGCAGGCCGCGGCTTTTCACCGCCTTCTCCGCGAGGAGGCCATACATCGTGTGTCCGATCAGTCCGCTCATGATTTCAACTCAACGCCCGGCCAGCAAGCGAGCTGTCAGCGGCAGGCCGATGGAATGCGTTTTTTACAGCGTGAGAACGGGGGGCGCTGATTCAGCGGTACTTTGACAAACCTTCAAGGTAGTGCTGCGCGAGCCCGGTTTCCGGCCGGGTGAAGAAGCCGGCTGCCGATGAGGACTCTTGAACTTTGCCAGAGGCGAGGAAGACGACCCAGTCGGCGACCCTGCGGGCGAAGCTGATCTCGTGCGTGGCGAGGATGATGCTCTGGCCGGCCTCGGCGAGCTCGCGGATGACGTCGAGCACCTCGCCGGTCATGACGGGGTCGAGCGCGGAGGTGGGTTCATCGAGCAGGAGCAGGCGTGGCTTTGGCGCGAGCGCGCGGGCGATGGCGGCGCGCTGCTGCTGGCCGCCGGAGAGCTGGCTGGGGCGTTTGTGCTCGTGACCGGCGAGGCCAAGACGGTGCAGCAGCTCCAGCGCGCGCTGTTCAGCCTGCGCGCCGGACATGCCATGCACCTCGCGCAGCGGCAGCGTGATGTTTTGCAGCGCGGTGAGGTGCGGGAAGAGGTTGTAGCCCTGGAAGACGAAGCCGTTTTTCCGTCGCTCGGCCAGGGCGCCGTCTTCGTCGTGCGGCAGCGTGCGTGTGTCGATGGTGACACTGCCGTCGTCGGGCACGAGGAGGCATCCTAGCACGCGGAGCAGCGTGGATTTGCCGCCGCCAGAAGGACCAAGCAACGCGATGACGCGTGCTGTGTCGCCCGTCACGAAAGACGCGCCATCGAGCGCGGCGTGGGCGCCGTAGCGTTTCGTCACGGCCTGCGCTTCAAGTTTCATAGGCGAACCTCCTTTCGAGACGGCGTGCGAGATGCGAAAGCGGCAGCGTGACGATGAGATAGGCCAGCGCGAGCGGGAGGAAACCCTCCAGCGGCTTGTAGGTGGCGGCGTTCATGATCTTCACCTTCTGCACCAGTTCCTCGATGCCGATGACGGAGAGCAACGAGGAGTCTTTGATCAGCGAGACGAGCTGGCCGGTGGTTCCAGGCAACGCACGGCGCAGCGCCTGCGGGATGATGACGAAGCGATAGGTCTGCACCTTGTCGAGGCCGACGGCGCGCGCGGCCTCAAGTTGTGAGGCGCTGATGCTTTCGACGGCTCCACGGAAAATCTCGGCGAGATAGGCTCCTTCAAAACAGCCAAGCAGGATGATGCCGGTGAAGATGGGTTGGTCGATGCGCAGGGCGTTCGCGATGATGTAGTGGCCGATGAGCAACTGGACGAGCAGCGGCGATCCGCGCACGAGCTCCACCACGCCGCCGCAGAGCATGCGCAACGGTTCCCATGGTGAACGTCTTCCAAGCATCAGCAGGAAGCCGAGCGCGACGCTGACGATCATCGCGACGAGTGAAAGCATCATCGTTGTGAGCCAGCCGTAGCCGAATTGCTGGCGGTAGCGCCACACGCCTTCCCAGTCCCACTGGTAGGCCACGCTGGTGAACAGCGCGTAAAACACCGCAGAGGCGAACGCGAGCAGCACCAGCGCATAAAGCATGCGGCGTGTCGGCGGGACGGTGCTGTCGGCGGAGTCGGGCAAGGCGCGTGGATTTACGCCGGGAAGCGGCGGTTTGTCCCGCTGATTTTCACTTCACCGCCGTGGCGATGAGTTTTGACCGCGCCGGCTGCGCCTGCAAAAACAGCGTCACGCCCTTTGCGATGCCGGAGGCGACCTGATCGCGATAAGATTCGCGTTTCAGTCGCGCGGCCTCCGCCGTGCTGGTGATGAAACCGCATTCCACGAGCACCGCCGGACATGTGGCATGCGCCACGACGGCATAGCTGCGGGCCTTGGTGCCTCGATTTTGGGCCTTGGTGCTCGCACACACCATGCGCTGCACGGCGGCGGCGAAACCGGCGCTGTCCGGGGGGGGCGAGCCGTCCCGGCGCGATGACAGCGGCGGCGGGCTCGCGAAGTAGGTTTCGATACCCTCGGCGTCGCTGCCCTCGCCATCGGTGTTGAGGTGGACGCTGACAAAGGCCGTGGCGCTGTGTTTCGCGGCGAGGGCGGCGCGGTCTTCGAGGGGCAGGAACACATCGCGGTCACGCGTGCTGCGCACGCGCAGGCCGGCGGCCTCGAGTTCACGGCGCACCCGGTTGGCGAGATCGAGGGCGAGATCCTTTTCGATGATTCCGTTCGCCACAGCCCCGCCATCGTGACCTCCATGTCCGGCATCGACGATGACCAGCGGTGTCAGATCATCCCAGCGAGGAGTTGCAGGGCAGGGAAGCGAGGCGTTTTGCCGTTCCAGCCAGGCCAGGGAGCCTGCGCTTCCCGCCAAGGCCGCAAATGCGACCAGGGTCTGGGTGAACAAGGCAATGGAATGGCGAAATTTCAAAAATTTATTTGGTTATATAAAATATTTGTTTGAATTAACAAACAAAATTTCTACAATGACCATATTATGAAGACGCCGCCGTTTGCCTCCCGCCTGCTGGGCTTCCTCGCCACTGTTTCCGGGTTTGTTTCCGTTGGACCTTTGCCTGCCCAGGTGTCCTACACCTACACGGCACCGCCGCCGCCCGGCTATCCGGCACCAGGGGCTGCTCCGAAGCAAACATCCACGAGAGCCGCGCGTCAGTCCGCCGCAGCGGTTCAGGCTCCGGCGACCCGATATCCGGCCTATCCTGGCACTTATCCACCGCCGCCTGGCTACACTTACCCGCCGCCGCCAGGCTATGGCACATCCCCGGCTCCGAAAACCACGGCAAAGCAGGCCACCAGCACCAAATCTAGTTCCAAGCACACTGCTTCTTCAAAAAAAAAGACGGCAGGACCGCCGCCTCCCCCCCCGGCCAAAGTTTACGGCCCGACGGGGGATATTAGCAGCCAGGTCTCCAAGCTGCGTGACAGCGACAAGGTGCAGAACCTCCGCATCGGCGAACTCGAACGCGATGTGAGCAGCATCAAACGCGGCGGCAAAAGCTCCGGCGCCCGTTACGACGGCGGCACCGACCTTGCCGCGCACACGACTTATGTGGCCCGGCCAGGTGACTCGATCTTCCGCATCGCCTCCACGCACCGGGTCAGCGTGGGGGAGATCCAGCAGATCAACCGCATGACCGAGGATGAGGTACATGTCGGCCAGACTTTGCTCATACCATCGCCGCATCGCTTTGGTTCAGCGACCACGCAGGCCAGCTACCGGCCTTCGACGCCTGGGGGGGGCTCATCATCAGCCCCCGTCAGTTCATCCGTGTATCATACGGTGAAGAAGGGCGACAGCCTCAAGGGCATCGCCCTCAAGCACAAGATGGCCATCAGCACGCTCGCCAAAGCGAACGGCATCAAGAACGTGAACAAAATATTCGTCGGCCAGCGGCTGAAAATCCCCGGCCGCAACACGGCGGTGGCTTCATCTTCGAGCGCCAAAACACCGGCGCGTGAATCGAGCGACACCGTGCCGCTGCCTGGCTTCGGCACAGCTCCCGCTGCCGCTCCACTGCCAGCGGCTGGATTGGCCCCTGCACCGGCCCCCGCGCCTGCCGCACCCGCCAAGTCTGCCGTCCCCAACGACTCGCATCGTGGCATCCTCGCCTACCGTGTTGACCGTTCTGACACCATCGAAACCATCGCGACGCAGTTCAGCACCACGCCGGAGCGCATTCGTGAAATCAACCGCCTGGACGCCGCCACACCGCTGAAAACTGGCGATGAAATCATGGTGCCTGCGATGGGGGCGGTGTCGGTGTCGCGGTGAACAGGACATGTGTCTTGAGCCGCGCCCGGCCTCCGTCTAATCTGTGGCATGCAATCTCTCGCCGAAGATCTTTTTCGTGCCCAGCACCGGGGTGAGTTGAGATTCATGCTGATCGGCGGCAGGTCATTGGAGGCACACGGCTATGTGCGCAACACCAAGGACGTGGACTTACTGATCACCACTCAGGACGTTCCTGTGATGGAGCGCCTTCTCACAGTCATCGGCTATCGCAAGGAGGCAGAGAGCGGAATTTTTTCGCGTTGGAGGCACTCATCCATGGAGGCGGAGGATGTGGACTTGATGTTTGTGGGCGCGTCCAGCTTTGAATCACTCAACCAGGACTGTGTGACGATGCGGATCGGTTCGGCAAAGTTGCGGGTGCCTTCCGTGGCGGGGATCGTGGCGCTCAAGCTGCATGCCGTCAAAAACAATCCCGAACGGTTCGCCAAGGATGCCGCGGACATTCTCTCACTCATGCGCTTAAATCCGGCGGCACTGGACCGGGACGGCTTGCGGCAGTTGTGTGAAAAATTTGGCAACGCTGAAATCTGGGCCAAGCTTGAACTGCTGCTCGCATGACCCCGCCCACGCTTCTCGAACTGGAACTCCCCGATGGGCGCATCCCGATGGATGGCAAGGATGAGGCCACGCCCGAGGAGAATGACGCCTGGCAATGGGAAAACACGCTCCTCCGGTGGAGACGCGGCGATTTCAGCCGCAGCGAAACGCCCGTCGATGTGATGTTTGAGATCAAATAGCCGCACCAGCAGGCCCAGGCTCACTCCTTCACGAAATCCCGCATCTCATAGAGCTTCGGGTCACGGACCGGCTGGCTGCGTGCGGCCTTCGCACGCTTGAGCATCTGGGAAAACAGCGCGTCCCCGGCCTCGCCCTCATCCATGCCGCCGAATTGTTCTTCGAGCTTCTCGGGATCTTCGCCCGCTTCGAGGCGGCGCACCATCTCGCGCAATTCGGGCGGCGTCTTGTCGCCCATCATGTCGGTCATTTTGCGCATGAAGCGGCCGAGCTGACGCGGGTCGGGGTTCTCCTCGTCCATGCCGCCCATCTCGCGTTCCATGTCCGCCATGAAGCCATCCATCTTTGACTCGTCGATGCCTGCGAACGGATCATCACCGGTCTCCTCCTTCGCCTTGCCGATGACGGCGAAGGGCGACACGCGCCGCTCCATCTTCATGCCTGCGCCATCCGGACAGGCGGGAACTTTGTCACGATAGGACAGCGTGCGGGCGAGGAAGGAGTACAGCTTGTTGTTGTCGGGGCAGTAGAACTCGTAGATCGGCATGGCGTCGGGAAAGAACACGCGCAGCATGGAGAGCTGGCCGCACCTCTCAAGGAAAGCGATGCGCATGATGGAATCGTTCACGCATCATTCACGGGCCGGTCAGCACGACAGGGCCTTCTTTTTTCTCCGCCCCGCCTTTTTTCTCGACGCTGATCATGAACTTCGCGGCGCTGCCCACAGTGGCGGCGGGTTTGAAGGCGGTTCTGGCGGAACCCTTGCCATCCACGGCCACCACGCCGGCGCTGACCGGATCCGACTGCTTCGGATCGACGATCCAGAGCTGGTAATCCTTTTTGTCCTCCACCTCCGGCATTTTTTCCAGCAGCAACGCGCCCTGGGCGCGGCGGGCATCCCAGACGACGGTCATCTCGGCACGGCGGTATTCCCACACATCGCTGCGCAAAGTGGTGATCTGGAGCTGCGATTGCGCGTCCTGCTTTTTCATCTCCTCCGCCTCGGCGATGAGTTGCGTGATCCTGGCCTGCGCGCCGGTCTCGCGCTTGCGCAGTGTGTCGATCTCCACGTTCAGCGCCGCTTTCTTCTGCTCGAAGTCATCGCGCATGTTTTTCAGCGTCCCCTCCAGCGTGCGCACCTGTCCTTTGTTGGAGTCGGCGGCTGGCAGCACTTTGGCGATCACGTCGGAGGCGGAGGCAAGCTCGCGCTCCAGCTTGCCGCGCTCGTTCCACAGCCAGAACGCGGCCGCGGCCAGCGCCACCGTCAGCCCCCAGCCGAGGGCGCCGACCATCACTCCAGGCGAGACGGAGGCGAACCTGTCGCTGCGGGCGCGGATTTTCGCACGGATGCGGCGTTTGATGTCCGCCGGCGGCGTCACCGGCGTCACGAGCCGTCCGAGTTCGGCGGCGGTGGCTTCCAGTTCGACTGAAAAGGCGCGCAGCTCCTTGTCCGTCACGCATGCGCCGTGGAGGACGCGTTTTTCGTCGCTCTCCAGCATGTCGAGGGCGTTGAGGGCGGCCAGTTCTTCAGAGCGTTCGTCCACTGGAGCCTCCTTTCAGCAGTTCGTGCAGACGCAGCAGCCCGCGGCGGATGTTGGTCCTCACCGTGGCGTCCGGAAGGCCGAGTGACTCCGCGATCACATGGTGGTTGAGGCCTTTCAAAAACGCACACTCGACCAACTGGCGCTGATCCCTGGAAAGCTCGCCCAGCGCGGCGCTAACCATGTCGCGGCGCTCGTCAGTCATCGTGCCTTCGCCGGCGGATGTCGTCTGCGCTGGTAGCGTGGCCTGTTCCAGTACCGCACTGTCCACCAGCCGTGTGCGACGGCCCAGCGTGCGCATGCGGTCGATGGCTTTGCGGCGGAACAGCGACACAGCCCAGGGGAAGGCGCGGCCGTGTTCGGGATCGAACCCGCCGACGCTCTCCCACAGATGGACGAAGCCGTCCTGCAGCACCTCCTCCGCTTCACGCTCCTCAGGGAGCATCTGGCGCAGCAGGCCGTGAAGGCGCGGAGCCAGCGCGTCATAGAGCTGGTCGAAGGCGCGCACGTCCCTGCGTGCCACACGCTGGAGCAGTTCTTCTTCGGTGAGTTCGGACTGGGGCATTTGGGGGGGGCACACATCGCGCCGCAGGAGCGATGTGTGCCGGATTCCATGCCAGAGCCAGCGCGATCACACAAGTTTTTGCGTCACGAAAGACGGCCAGGGGCGGAAATGGCCGGGACATCACGGCCGGCGGTCATCCCCCAACCCATCGTCGAATCCACGGCAGGGCAAGCACGACGGCGATGATGATACCCGCGCCGGAATAGAAGCCGCCGCTCATGTACTCGGCCTTCCCGAAGACCAGTACCGCGAGGATGATGCCGTAAACAGGCTCCATGTTGTAGATGACATTCACGGTGAAGACGCTGACACGGCGCAGCACATCCATGAAGCCTGCGTAGGCGGCGACGGTGCAGACGAGGGCGAGAACAAGCAGCCAAAGTGAGGAGAGGGCGTCCGGCAGCGCGGGAAGGATGCCTTTTTCAAGCAAGGGACGCGAGATGAGCGCGGCGAGGCACGCGCCGGTCATTTGATAAAAGCCAATGATGCTCCAGTGGGTGCCGCCGGCGACTTGTTGCTTGCTCAATGTGGCGAAAAATGCCGCCAGCACGGCGGAGGCGATGGCGACGGAAAAGCCAAGCCAGTGGCGGAATTCGACCTCGTAGATCAGCCATACCGCGCCGACCATGACCGCGCCGACGAGCAGCTCGGAGAGCCGCCAGCGATGGGTGCCGTCGATGAACGGCTCGATCAGCGAGCACCACAGCATGGCCGTGGGCATGGCGGCGAGGCAGACGGAGGTGGTGGCGAGCCGCGCGGACCAGAAGAACAGAATCCAGTGCAGGCCGAGGATGGCGCCGACGCCGAGCATCCCCAAGGCGCGTCCCTGTGAGAGAGCCAGGCGATGGCGCATGAGGCATGCAAACCCGCCAAAGCCCAGCGCGGCGAGGAAAGTGCGCCCGACAACGACATCCACGGGCGCAAGCGCGATGAGCTTCCCCAAAATCGCGGTCAAACCCCACGCCAGCACGACGAGATGGAGCTGAAGGTAGTCGCGGGTTGAGGTGCGGGGCATGGCCGGGTTCCGGATGCTTCTGTAGCCGCGCAGGCTGGAAACGCACAGTGGTTTCCGACGATCCTCCGCAACAAAAGGGAATGCGGGAGGCGCGCCGCGCCAGGTGCTGTATAAAAGGGTGGATTCCGGGCGGAACTTACACCTTGACGCGAGGCGTGCGGGAAGCAGTAATGCGCTTTCCCGTTCGCATGGCGGGATCCGCCACATTTCCGACCAGCCAGCCCTTTCCCAAGTCCCTGCTCCCGCTCATGAACCAAGGCATCCTCTCCAAGTCGTGTTCCGCTTTTTTTGTCACGGCAGCCCTTCTGCTCATGACCGCCGCTCCCCACCAGGCGCACGCGCAGAGCGTCATCCCGGCGGCGCCTGACAAAGGGAAGATCGTGAAGGATGTGCAGGTCGTCCTCAAGGGCGGTGTGAAGCTGGATGAGAACCGTGTTCGCAGCCAGCTTTCGACGCGTGTGGGGCAGCCCTTCACAGATGAGGCGGTGGAGCGCGACATCCGCGCCCTTTACAGCACCGGCGCGGTGGAAAATCTGGACATCCGTGCCGTGGACGTGGCCGGCGGCGTGAGGGTCATCGTCGAGATCACGGGCCGCGGCGGCATCGGGGACATCGCCTTCCTGGGCAACACGGTTTTCGACAGCAAGGATCTGCTCAAGAAGAGCGAGATCAACATCGGCGACCCGGTGGATGATGCAAAGCTCTCAGCAGGGCAGCAGAAGATCGTGGAGGCTTACGAGAAGAAAGGCTATTCCGACGTGATCGTCAGCTATGAGACCGCACCCTCCGTCCGCCAGGGCTTTTCCAGCGTGGTGTTCAAAATCGACGAAGGAGCCCGCGGCATCATTCATGACATCCGTTTCGAGGGGAACACCGCCATCAGCGCCCGCAAGCTGCGCGCCAGGCTCAAGTCCAGGGAACATCACTTCTGGAACCTCTGGGGCAAGAAGGGCAAGCTGAACAACCAGGATCTCCAGGAGGACATCAAGATCATCGAGCAGGCGTTCCAGGACGAGGGCTATGTGTATGCCAAGGTCACCGAGGTGCGCCGCGAACCCGTGTCCGCGAAGGAGATGGACATCGTTTATGTGATCAGTGAAGGGGGCAGATATGACGTTTCGGGCGTCACTCTCTCCGGCAACACCATCTTCTCCCAGGACGAGCTGATGAAGGGGGTCCGCCAGGAGGCGGGGTTTCCCTACAAAGGCAGTTTTGTGAACGCGGACGAGAAGATGATCCAGGACTACTATGGATCGCGTGGTTATGCTGACGCGCGCGTCGAGACCAGCATTTTGGAGAGCGCGCCCGGGAAGGTCGCGGTGGCCTACAGCATCATTGAGGGCGCCAAATCCCATATCAGCAAGGTCAACATTTCCGGCAACTCCGTCACCAAGGACGAGGTCATCCGCCGGGAGCTGCCTTTCGCCCCAGGCGAGGAGCTGAACACGGTGAAGATCGAGGCCGGCAAAAACCGCCTGCAAAACCTCAATTACTTCAGCGCCGTCGATGTGCGCAACACCCCCTCCCTCAACGAGGGGTACAAGGATGTGGACATCAATGTCGTCGAACAGAGCACCGGCACGGTGAACTTTGGCGCGGGACTCAGCTCCATCGACAGCCTGACCGCGTTCATCTCCGTCACGCAGACCAACTTTGACATCTCCGACTGGAAGGATTTCCGCGGCGGTGGCCAGCGCTTCAACGCCAACATCCGTGCCGGTTCCCTCCGTCGTGACGCCAGCGTGAGCTGGACGGAGCCGTGGTTCCTGGGCCGTCCGCTGGCCCTCACCGTCGATCTCTTCTACCGCAACCTGTTCTTCATCTCCAACAAGTTCGACCAGACCGAGGCGGGTGCGTCGGTGAGCTTGCGCAAGCAGACCGGGGAGCACTCTTACATCGACGGCGGCATCACCCTGCAACAAGTGACGATCGACAACATCGACCCCGCAGCCACGGCTCTCATCAGGAGGGAAGCGGGTTCTTATGTGCAGAGCAAGCTCAACGTCTCCTGGGTCCATGACACGCGGGACAATATCTTCCTGCCCCGTAGCGGCCATAAATTCGAAGCGGGTCTCATGGCCTCCGCGCTGGACGTGGAAGCTTATGGCGCGTCCCTCAGCGGACAGCAGTTCTTCAACCTGGTCGGCGACACGATCTTGAGCTTTGAGGGGAGCTTCCGCGTCGCGGAAAATTGGGGAGGCTCGCGGCTGCCGATCTTTGAGCGTCTTTTCCTCGGTGGTGCGAACAACATGCGTGGCTTTGACTATCGCGAGGCCGGCCCCAAGGACGCCACCGGCGAGCCCCTCGGCGGCAGGTCGGCCATTTATGCCTCCGCGGAATACACGGTGCCGGTCAACATCACAGGAGCCTCGGCGGACAGGGCTCCGCGTGTCGCCTTCTTTGGCGACGTGGGCACCATCAGTGGCGCCTCCGGTGCTTTTGTGGGCAATGGCGACATCTACTCCGACGTCGGCATCGGGCTGCGCATCTTCCTGCCCATCGGCCCCATCCGCGTGGACTATGCCGTCCCGGTGGACAAGGACCAGTTCTCCGGCTCCGGGCGTTTCCAATTCAACATGGGCTACAAGTTCTAGCCCGCGGCGGCGGACATTTTGTTTGTCCGCCGGATCAATCCCGTTCAAACTACCCCTCCTATGATTCGCAGCGCGTTCACCGCCATCCTTCTCTCCCTCACCGCATCCATGCAGGCCGCCGACCTCAGAATCGGCGTGATCGACATGTCCAGGGTCTTCCAGGAATTTCACAAGACCAAGACGGCCGCGGAGAAATACAAAGGAAATTACGAGAAGGCCGCCCAGGAAATGCAGGAGCGCCAGACGGTGTACAAGAACCTCGCCAATGAGGCCCAGAAACTGCAGAAAACCGCCCAGGATCCCATCATCACCCCGGAGCAGCGCAACAAATACGCCGCCGAGCTCGGCGAGAAGTTGAAGGAAATCCGCTCCATGGAGATGGAGATGCAGGAATTCGCCGAACGCCGCCAGACGCAGCTTAAGCAGGAGGACATGCAGATTCGCAAAGGCCTCTATGAGGAAATCCTCGTCGTCGTGCGTGACAAGTCCAAGGCGGAGGGCTTCGACATCGTCTTCGACAAGACCGGCGTCAGCCTCTCCACCGTGCCAATCATTCTGCACGTCAAGGAAGGAGCGGCCACCGACATGACGGACCAGCTTATCGTCGAACTCAACAAGAACGCCCCCCCCCCAGGAGCCGAGCCGAAGAAGGCGGACGCAGCCCCGAAGGCGGAAGAGCCGAAAAAATAGGCCCGGCCGGCATGTCATCAAGGCACGTCGAGCGTGATTGCGACGTGTCTTTTTTGTTTTCCAGCGCCATCATCCCCGCCCATGAGCCATTCGATCAACCTGCAAAAGCTGGCTGAGCTCGTCGGCGGTGATCTCGCCGTTGGCGACGCCGGAAACACCGTCACCGGCATCAACTCCATCGCTGACGCCGGTCCGGGGGAGGTCACCTTCCTTGGCAACGTCCGTTATCTGCCCGCGCTCAAAACCACCCGCGCCTCCGCCGCGCTCGTGCCGGACGATATGGACGTGGGGGATGTCCCGCCCGGCCTTGCGCTCATCCGTGTCAAAAACCCCACGCTCGCCTTCTCCAGCGTCATTCGATTCTTCGGCCCGCCCTCCATCGAGTTTGTCCCCGGCGTTCATGAGTCGGCGGTGGTCGCCAATGACGTGGCCTTCGATCCGCAGCAGGTCAGCATCGGCCCGAATGCCGTCGTTGAGAGCGGCGTGAGCATCGGCGCCGGGTGTGTCATCCACGCAGGTGCCTTCATCGGCCGGGGCGTGAGACTCGGCATGGATTGCGTCATCCATGCCAATGCCACCATCAAGGAACGCTGCGTGCTCGGCAACCGCGTCATCCTTCACAGCGGCTCCGTCATCGGTTCCGACGGCTTCGGCTACGAGATCGTCAAAGGACGCCATCAGAAGATCGACCAGGTCGGCATCGTGCAGATCGACGACGACGTGGAGATCGGCTCCTGCACCACCATCGACCGCGCACGTTTCGGTCGCACCTGGATCGGCGAGGGCACGAAGATCGACAACCTCGTGCAGATCGGCCACAATTGCGTCCTGGGGAAGCACTGCATCCTCGTTTCCCAGGTCGGCATCTCCGGCAGCACGCGCCTGGGCAACTACGTCACCATGGGCGGCCAGGCCGGTGCCGCCGGCCACCTGGAGATAGGCGACCAGGCCATGATTCTCGCCAAATCCGGTGTCACCAAAAATCTGACGCACCCCGGCGCCTACACCGGCTTTCCGGCCAGGCCGCTTGCCGAAGGCCGCAAGATGATGGCTCTTCCAGCCCGCATTCCCGAATTGATCGATCGCATTCGCGCGTTAGAAAAAAAGCTCGCCGCCCTTGAAGCCTCTGCCTCCAAGGAGTGATCCGGGAGCGAAGCCGGGTTCGGGATTGCAGGGTGGGCGTTGCCAAAAACGGCATTCGTTCTACCTTCGCCTCCCCATGACCGCCGCCTCGATCCTTCCGCTCCCCGTGATGCCAGACACCCACGGCCACTTCGGCCCGTATGGCGGCATGTTCGTGCCTGAGACGCTCATGTTGGCGCTCACGGAGCTCTCCGATCACTACGAGAAGGCCAAGGCCGATCCCGCCTTCCAAAAGGAACTCGACGGGCTCCTGCACGAGTATGTGGGCCGCCCCACGCCGCTCTACTTTGCCGAACGCTGGACTGAAAAACTCGGCGGCGCGAAGATTTACCTCAAGCGCGAGGACTTGCTGCACACCGGCGCGCACAAGATCAACAACGCCCTCGGTCAGATCCTGCTGGCGCGACGCCTCGGCAAAAAACGCATCATCGCAGAGACCGGCGCGGGGCAGCACGGCGTCGCCACCGCCACAGTTTGCGCGCGTTTCGGCTTCGAGTGCGTTATTTACATGGGGAAGGTCGATATGGAGCGCCAGGCGCTTAACGTCGCGCGCATGAAGTTTCTCGGCGCCGATGTGGTGCCCGTCACCGCAGGTCAGGCCACGCTGAAGGAGGCGGTGAATGAAGCCATGCGCGACTGGGTCACGAATGTGAACACCACGCATTACATCCTCGGCTCCGCGCTCGGATCGCATCCGTTCCCGATGATGGTGCGCGATTTCCACCGCGTCATCGGCATCGAGGCACGTCGGCAGATTTTGGAGCGTGAAGGCCGCCTGCCGGATCTGTTGGTGGCCTGCGTCGGCGGCGGCAGCAACAGCATCGGCCTGTTTCATCCTTTCCTGAATGACAAGGACGTGCGCATGACCGGTGTCGAAGCCGGTGGCGACGGCATCATTCCTGAACGCCATGCCGCGCGCTTCCAAGGCGGCCGGCTCGGTGTGCTGCAAGGCACCAAAACGTGGCTGCTGGCCAATGCCGACGGCCAGATCGAGCTCACCCACAGCGTCAGCGCCGGCCTCGACTACGCCGCCATCGGCCCGGAGCACGCCTGGCTGCACGATCAGGGCCGCGTGACCTATAACTACGCCACCGACGCCGAGGCGCTCGATGCCTTCCAAGAACTCAGCCAGGTCGAAGGCATCATCCCCGCTCTCGAAAGCGCTCACGCCATCGCCGAGGTCAAAAAAGTGGCCCCCACGATGCGTAAAGATCAGATCATCCTCGCCAACCTGTCCGGTCGTGGCGACAAGGACGTCGCCCAGGCCGCGCGCATGATCTTTGGCGAGGAATTGAAGTTTTGATCGCATTAAGACATGGCTCATGGTGTTCTGCGTGGGCATGCTCGCATGCGTCGGCGCGTTTGCGGAAACCAGACGGGTCCATGTCTTCGTCGCTCTCGCCGACAACGAGCATCAGGGCATTGCCAAGGTGCCGGTGAAGATCGGGAATGGCGACGATGCGGCGAACAATCTCTACTGGGGCACCACGGACGGCTTCAAGTCGGTGTTTGGCCGCAGCAAGGCGTGGAAGCTCGAAAAGACGGAGGAAAATCCCTCACCGGAGATTTTGGAGCGCCGCAGCTACCGTCATGCATCGAAGGATTGTGTGCTCGTCGCGGAAGCGTGGCGCGGAAAAAACATCCACCAGTGCTTGGATGCCTTTTTCGCGAACCTGCGCGGGCGCAAAAGCGATCTGACCGCCTTCATCGGCCACAACGGCCTCATGGACGCGCCCGTGGCCGTTGCACCGCTCGACACCGCCACATCCACCGATGCGATCATCCTCTGCTGCCTGAGCGCAAGTTGGTTCAAGCCGCACCTCGAAGCATTGAAAGCCCGTCCCGTTCTCACGACCGAGCAGTTCATGTATCCCGGCTCCTTCCTGCTGCGCGACGCGCTCGAAGTCTGGCTCCGCAACGGCCCGCGCTCCGAGATACGCATGGCCGCCACGAAGGCGTATGTCGCCAACCAGAAAATTTCCGTGAAAGCCGCGGCGGGGGTGTTCACGAAGCCGGAGTGAGCATGGGTCAAACTGCTCCAAAGCCTTCCAGGAGACACGGGTGCTTCAAAGGTTGTCTGTTCACTTTGCTGGGTGTGACTTTGATCACTGGAGGGTGCATGTATTTTCCCGACCCCAATTTGAGTTGGAACAAACCGCACGCGCTTGCGATAACCCGTGTGTGGGCCCGACTTGCACCGTTGCCAGTGCCGAATGAGCAGGTGCATGTCGTAACGCGCGGCAGCGGATTCACGCGAACATTCGTGGTTACCTTCACGGCAAAACCGGAAGTGATTCTCGCCTGGCTCAAAGCCTCACCCGGCACCAGGCAAGCGTTTATACCTCTCGCCATCATGATTTGTGATTTCCACAGATGCGGTTTTCACAATTTGTGATGACGCGAGGTATAGCACACGTCAAACACTCGAAGACCAAGAAATAGAAATCATACCCGGCGGAGGTGCCATGCATGCGGAAATCACTATTTCCGAACATGGCACCAAAGTTGTCATCGAGACGTACTGGAGTTAAGAAAAGCCATGCAGCCTCCTTCCATCACCGAAGACATGGCGAAGCTCAAAACGCTTCTTCACGACTCGCTGTCGCCGCATCTGCCGGCGGCGCAGAAGGACATGCGGATTTTGAACCTGGCCTGCGGGCGTTGTGACGAGGCGGAGACGTTGATCCAGGTCGGTTCGGAACTCACCCAAGGCGGAGCGGTCGAAATGGTGGGCGCGGACATCCGCATTCGTGAAATCCGGCAGGCGCGGGAGACGCATCGGAATCTCCCGGCGCAGTTTTTGATCGAGGACGCCACGAAGATCGACCAGCACAAGGAACTGGGCGAAGATTTCAACATGGTCTTCCTGCGCCATCAGAACTTCTGGCACGGGCAGGAGCTGTGGAGGAAAATTTTCGACCAAGGCATCGCCAAGCTGCGTCCAGACGGCATGCTGGTGATCACCAGCTACTTCGATGTCGAGCATCGGCTTGCGCTGCGGGCGCTGGAGGCGCTCGGCATGGAGGTCGTGAGCAACAAGCGCAACAAGGCCAGCCGCGCGCTCAAGGACGCCGCCGGCAAGTCCGTGGACCGCTGGGTGGCCGTCCTGCGGCGGCGGCAGGAATAGGAGGCAAGCTTTTTCATCGCGACGCGGCAGGTTCGTGCTATCAGACCCGCCCCTTGATGTCCCCCGTCATCCCAGCCGTCATCTCCGCCAAAAACCTGCGCCTGCAATTCGGCCTGCAGCAGGTCTTCAACGAGGCGACGATGAGCGTGCATGAGGGCGAGAAGCTCGGTCTCGTCGGCAGAAACGGCAGCGGCAAAACCAGCCTCATGCGCATCATCGCAGGCGTCGAAAACCCCGACAGCGGCACGGTGTCACGGCGCAACAGCATGATCACCGGCTACCTCGCGCAGGAGTTCACGCTCGATGAGTCGGCCACCGTGCTCGTAAACGTCCGCTCCGGCGCGCAGATGCTGCTTGGCATGGTCGCGCGCTATGAATCCGGTGACTACAAAGAGGATCAAGAGGCGGAGCTGCTGCATCAGATCCAGCTTCACGACGGCTGGAACGTGGAGACGCGTATTTCCACCGCCATGAACGAACTCGGCCTCCCCGCGCAGGATCGCCCCGTCAGCGGACTTTCCGGCGGTGAGAAGCGCCGCGTCGCGCTCGCCCGCACACTCGTCGCGCAGCCTGACCTGCTGCTGCTCGACGAGCCGACGAACCATCTCGACGCCGAGTCCATCGAGTGGCTGGAGAAATTCCTGCGCGACTTCACCGGCGCGGTGCTCTTTGTCACGCACGACCGCTATTTCCTCGACCGCATCGCCACGCGCATCATCGAGATCGACGATGCGCGCATCTACAGTCACCCAGGCAATTACAGCGCATATCTCGAAAGCAAAGCGTTGCGCGAATCCGTCGAGGCGAACACCGAGCGCCGCCGCCAGGCCTATCTGCGGCATGAACTCGAGTTCGTCCGCGCCGGAGTGAAGGCGCAGCGCAGCAAGGCACGCACGCGGCTGGATGAATTTGACCGCGTGGCCGCGCTCGACGCGCCGGAGGAGGATCTGGTGATGGACTTGATCATCCCGCCCGCCCCGCCGCTGGCGAACACCGTCATCGATGCGAAAAACATCGGCGCGCACATCGGCGACCGCTGGCTCTTCAGCCATCTCGATCTCAGCTTCGAAGCAGGCACTTGCACCGGCATCATCGGTCGCAACGGCCTGGGCAAAACCACGCTGCTGCGACTCCTGATGGGCGAACAGCGGCCGGATGAAGGCAGCGTCGCCATCGGCAAGCGCACCGTGTTCAACTACGTCGATCAGCAGCGCCTCCTGCTCGATCCGGAAAACAGTGTCATGGAGGAAGTAGCGGGACCGAACAGCGACTTCGTGCAGTTCGGCGACGAAAAGCTGCATGTGCGCACTTATTTGAGGCGCTTCCTCTTCACCGACGAACGCGTGACGATGCGCGTGAAGGAACTCAGCGGCGGCGAGCAGAGCCGCGTGCTCCTCGCGAAGATCCTGCGCCGCGGCGGCAACTTCCTCATCCTCGACGAACCGACGAACGACCTCGACCTCGCCACCATGCGCGTGCTGGAGGAGGCGATCCTCGCCTTCCAGGGCTGCGTGCTCGTCGTCAGCCACGACCGCTACTTCCTCGACCGCGTATGCGACCGGATCATCGCCTTCGAGGGACACGGTCGTATTCACGAATGCGCCGGGAACTACAGCTACTACCAGGAAAAACGCGCCCGGCAGGCCGCCACGGAGGCTTCCATCATCCAGGTGGCCGTGAAGAAGGAAAAACCGGCGGCGACGACCAAACCGCGCAAGATGACAAACCGCGAACTGCGCGAGCTTTCGGAGCTGGAAGGCCAGATCGCCACGTTGGAGGCCGAGATCACCGGAATGGAGGCGGAGATGAACAATCCCGAACTGTTCGTGAAACTCGGCGCCGGAACGCATGAATACATCGCAAAGATCGAAGCCAGGAAGGCGGAACTGGAGGCGAAATTCACCCGCTGGGCCGAGCTGGAGGAGATCAAGGCGTGTGCGCGGCGGGATGACTTGTCATGATCCACTTGAGGGGCATGACATGGCGGGGAAGTCCGGCGCCTTCCCGTCAAGCTGCGCAAGGTTTGGCGGGAGTCCCCTGCCTGCCAGTCCCTCCATGAAGCAGCCGGCATGAAGAAAGGCAGGAGGTGACTGGCCGTTGCGCTTCAAGGGCGCTACGCGTAGTCAAGGATTCGTCAAGAAATGGTCAAGTGTCGTGCTGTGGCTTGCTTGACGCTCTTGACCTTTGACAGCGTAGCTGTGACCTCCGTTTTCAACGACGCACGGCCTTGAATTCGCGGGTCAGGCCCGTCAGCGAGTCCTCCACACCCATGCGCTCCAGGCTGGAGGCGCCGACGAAGCCGTCGGCGGTGGTCTTGCTGAGAACGAACTCGACATCCTTCGGCGTGTTCACCGGGCCGCCGTGGGTGAGGGTGAAGACATCCTTCTTCACGCTGCGGGCCGCGTCGATGATCTCCTGCGTGCGCTTGAGGGTGAAATCCCAGTCCACCACGGCGTTCACGACGCCGATGCTGCCGCCGACGGTGGTGCCGACGTGGGCGATGACGGCGTCCGCGCCGTTTTTGACCATCTCCACGGCCTCCTCGGGCGTGGCGACATAGACGATGGAGAACATGTCCATCTTCGTGGCCAGGCCGACCATCTCGAACTCCTTCTGCACGCTCATGCCGGTCTCCTCCAGCACGCCGCGGAAATGGCCGTCCACGATGCAGTGGGTGGGGAAATTGTTCACGCCGGAGAAGCCCATGTTTTTGACCTGTTGCAGCCAGTGCCACATGCGGCGGCGCGGGTCGGTGGCATGCACGCCGCAGACGACGGGGATCTCTTTGACGACGGGAAGCACCTCATACTCCCCGATCTCCATGGCGATGGCGTTGGCGTCGCCATAGGCCATGAGGCCGCAGGTGGAGCCATGCCCCATCATGCGGAAGCGGCCGCTGTTGTAGATGATGATCAGGTCGGCGCCGCCTTTCTCGATGAACTTCGCGCTGATGCCCGTGCCCGCGCCGGCGGCGATGATGGGCTCGCCCTTCGCCAGCGTGGCCTTCAGGCGGTCAACGACTTCCTGCTTCGTGTAGGGATTTCCGGTTCCGGTCCAGGGATTGGGCATGGCGTGGGTGAGGTTGACGGTTGATTGCGATGGTTGGTGTCTGGCGCGTTTGCAGTCGTCTGGGAAACCATTGCAAATCACCG
>JAEUHJ010000217.1 GCA_016795375.1 Verrucomicrobiaceae bacterium | reverse complement strand
TCCTCGAAGACACGCTTCAGCATTTCGATGGCGAACGACACCTCCATCACGCCTGGGTCATCATGCCGAATCATGTGCATTGTCTGACCACGCTCTCAAACGAGTCGAAGCTGGAAAAGGTGATCCAAAGCTGGAAAGGCTTTTCCGCCACGAGCATCAACAAGCACCTCCATCGTTCCGGCCCGCTGTGGCAGGAAGATTATTTCGACCGCTTGATTCGCGATGCGGAGCATTTCGCGAACTGCGCCCGCTACATCCGCCGAAACCCGCAGAAAGCGAAACTGAGGCCCGGAGAATTCACGCTGTTCGAAACAGAGTTCGCGAAACGCCGATGAGCCAAGGAGTGGGGGGCTCCGTCCCCCGCTTGCTGATTCACAGAAGGGGGGACGGAGTCCCCCGCTCCTTGGTCAATACACGTCGCGGCGGTAGCGCTTCGCATCCTTCATCGCCTGGACGTAGGCGGCGGCTTCCTCGGGCGTTTTGCCGCCCTCTTTTTCGATGATGGTGTGCAGCGCCTTGTCCACGTCGCCGGCCATGCGGGCTGCGTCGCCGCAGACATACATGATCGCCCCTTGCTCCAGCCAGGCCCAGAACTCGGCGCTGTTTTCGAGCATCTTGTGCTGCACATAGATCTTTTCGGCCTGATCGCGGCTCCACGCGGTGCTGAGCTTCGTCAGCGTGCCGTCGGTGAGGTATGCGTCGAACTCATCCTTGTAGAAATAGCAGGATTTGGCGCTGACCTCGCCAAAGAACAGCCACGCCTTCCCTTTGGCGTTCGTCGCCTTGCGTTCTTCGAGGAACGCACGGAAGGGCGCGATGCCGGTGCCGGGGCCGCACATGATGATGGGCGTATCCTCGTGCGGTTCTGGCAGACGGAAACCCTTGCCGTGGTTCACGAAACACGGAATCAGCGTCTCGTTCGGCGTCACGCGTTCGGCGAGGAACGACGAGCACACGCCGCTGCGGGCACGACCGTGGCTGTTGTAGCGCACGGTGGCGACGGTGAGATGCACCTCGTCCGGATGCGCCTTCTGGCTGCTGCTGATCGAGTAGAGCCGGATGTTCAGCTTCTTCTGCGTGGCGATGAACTCCTCCGGTGTGAACTTCGCCGCCGGGTTTTCGAGCAGCAGATCGATCACAAAGCGGCCCCAAAGATAGTTTTTGAGATCTTCCTTTTTCTCGGGTAGCGAAAGCTCCGCCAGCGGTGTGTTGCCGCTCGTTTTCTCGACGATGGCCTTGATCAATTTGTTATCGACCTCGGTGATAAGCGCTCCTTCGATCAATGCCTGACGAATCGGCACATCGGCAGCGGTTTTGGGATGTTTCACGATTTCCGCACCCGAGAAACCAAGCGCTGCGAGCGTGTCATCGACGAGCGCAGGATCATTCGTGGGCTGCACGGCCAATGAATCGCCCGGCGTGTATTCGAGGCCGCTGCCTGCGAGGTCGATCTCGTAATGCGCGGTGTGCTTCGGCGCATCCGGGCCGGAGAGATTGAACATGCGCTTCACTTTCGCGATGCAGGGGTTCTTGACGTTGTAAACGGACTTTCCGGCTTCGGGCGTGCTCATGATGGTTGGTTGGCGAGATCGCGCAAGACTAGGGAAGCCGGTTTAAGTTGTCAAACTTCGTCCAAGGAGTGGGGGACTCCGTCCCCCATGCACGGGGTCAGGAGACCCCGGCTCCTTGCAGGATCAGCATCGCCTTCGCACCCGGCCCGCTTTCAAGATTTGTCAGCTCCGCGCTGCCGCCATGCAGTTCCGCAACCTCTTTGACGAAACACAGCCCCAAGCCGGTGCTTTTTTTACCCGTGTCAGGCCGTGGCAGCGAGTAGAAGCGTTCGAAGACGCGCTCCCGTGCGTAGTCCGGAATGCCGGGGCCGAGATCTTCGACCTCGACGACAGCTTTCGAGTCAAAATGGTAGCTGCGGACGATTATGGCGCTGCCCTTCGGCGCAAAGTCAATTGCGTTTTGAATGAGATTGCCCAAGGCGAGCTCGATGAGCCACGGATCGCCTTGAACGACGAGGTCGCCGGTCAATTCACGCTGCAACATGACCTCGCGTGCCGCGGCGATCAACGCATGATGATCCCAGGCGCGGTCGATCAACTCGCACAAATTCAACGGCTCCCGGTTTTCCAAAGTCTTCTGCTTTTCGAGTGCGGCAAGATGTAGCAGACGTTCGAGCAGATCACGCAGCCGCCCGGCCTCAGCGCGGATGTTTTGCAGGAAGCGCGTGCGTTTCGGCTCCGGCACGTCGCCTTGCAGGATTTCACTGGCGCCGAGTATGGCGGCTACCGGGCTTTTCAGCTCATGCGTGAGGCTTTGCACATAGCCCTCGACGTATTCGCGGCCTTCGAGGGCGTCGCGCATCGATTCGAGCGCGGAGGCGAGCGTTTTCATCTGATGACCGTGCATGTGCGGCGGGATGGAGCGCTCGCCACGGCTCACGGCGAGCGCATGCTGCGTCAAAACGTCCAGCGGCCGCGTGGCCCAACGTGCGGCGAGATAAATGCCCAGCAGCATCAACACAACCGTGGTGACGAGCGACCATTTCAACCAGCGCTCCGTCTCCCACACAAACGCGAGCACGCCACGCTGCGGCTTGGCGACGCTGATCATGCCGATCATTTTGCCGTTCTGCCGGATCGGCGCGCCGACATACATCACGACGGAGAGCGGGTCGTATTCGCTCGCACGCGAGGAACGCGCGCCGTATTCACCCATCAATGTGAGCCCCACATCGCGTTTGTTCGAGATCGTGCCTGGTTTCTCGATGCCAGCGGAGTCAAACAGCACACGGCCCTGCGCATCGGTGACGTAAACCTGCATATCCACCTGCGTCTTCGCACGACTGTAGATCTGCGCGTTGAGATGACGTTCCTGCGCGGCGCGAATGGCAGATTCGACGAGTCGCGGCTTCAGGACTCCATCCTTGGCCTGCGCGGCGAGAATCTCAGCCAGAATGTTCGCCACATCGACCATCGGCTCCTCCACGGCCTCAAAA
>JAEUHJ010000165.1 GCA_016795375.1 Verrucomicrobiaceae bacterium | reverse complement strand
CTGGCGGAAGGATCGGTGGCAGGCTTCCTCTCCTCGCCAGACATGAGCTTTGAAGACTCGCTCAAGCAAGGGGCGCTCATCGGCACGTTCAACGGCGTGCTCGGCGGTGCCGCATCGCCGCTCGTGCTGAGAAGCGCGGGAACTGCCGCAAAGAGTGCACCGCGACAAACACTGATCCACTTCACGGATGAAGCTGGTCATACTGGCATCACCGGAAGCCAGCAGCTCTTCAACTCCACCGGCTCACGACACGCCCGTTTTGGAGATGGGCAATACTTCACCGACCTTACGCCGGAAATGATCGGTGCGTCCACGAAGGCGGGCTTAACCGCAGAGCAGGTGGCAGCAGGCCAAATCTCGATGGGACAAGCATCTTCAAGGCTGTTTGGCGTGCCGTGGAACAGCGGGAAGATGAGTCACTTCATCGAGATCGATGTGACCGGCCTGAATCTCGTGAACCCGAGGCCGGGCACCTTCTTACTGCCGAACAACGCGCCGCTTGATCTGACCGGCCGCATCATTCGTTCAGGAGCAACGCGATGACGACAAAACACTACAAGCACTTCGCTGAGTCCGATTTGGGCGAAGGCGTTGTTTTCATGGAAGCCGTCGGCGACGAGATCGTCCGGCAGGTGGAGGTTTACGGCTCCACTCTGGTGTGGTGCGATCAAACCGGCCAGAGCGACGAGCGATTTATGCTCGCCGATCAACCTTTGTCTGCCCTTGGGCTTGGCCCCGAACACGAAGTCGCAGCCGCCGAGTTTGAGGCGGCATGGAGCCAAGCCAAAGCCGCAACATCATGCCCGTAACCTTCGAGTCTGGAGACATCTTTGCGACAGCGGAACTCCGGGGCTTCGCCCACGGCTGCAACTGCGCTGGAGCGATGGGAAAGGGAATCGCGGTGGCCTTCAAACAGCGGTGGCCTGCGATGTATGAGGAATACCGTCGCCGCTGCAAAGCTGGCAGCTTCACGCTGGGTGATGTGTTCGTGTGGGAGCAAGGAAGCGAGGCTGTGTTCAATCTTGGAACTCAGCGGAGTTGGACGACGCGAGCCGAAATCGCAGCGATTGAGAAAGCTCTTACCACCATGGTGCGAGAGGCCGAAAGTCGCGGCGTGAAAGAGATCGCCCTTCCTCGGATAGGGGCGGGACTTGGCGGGCTTGCTTGGGAGGAAGTTCGTGCGGTGCTCGAACAGGTTGCCAGTAAATCGCCGGTGTTGCTTCGAGTGTGCGATGTCTTCGCTGCTGGCAAAGCGCTCTCCCCAACTCCCGATTCGCCGCCCTCAACCCCGCGTGGCTGAGCTTGGAGGTATGGCCTTGGCGTGGGGTGGTTCGGGAGTCTGGCGTCACGGCGGGGCTTGGGTGTGGCTCGTGAGCGTGTCGCCGCATCCGGCCATACCTAGGCGCTGCAGCCAACGCCCCCCGCCTCGGCTCGGTCACGCGCTGTGTGCCGCAAGAAAGGGTCAGCAAGAAAGGGTCAGGCGACGATCCACTGTGCAAGAAAGGGTCAGGGGTCGATTCTTGACAGATGCGGTGTGATCGATAGCCTCGCAGCCATGCCCAGGCAGCTTCGCATTCAGTATCCCGGCGCTCTTTACCACGTCACGGCCCGCGGGGACCGGCGGGAGGACATCGTGCATGATGACGGGGACCGCGAAATGCTGCTGGCCACATTGGCGG
>JAEUHJ010000164.1 GCA_016795375.1 Verrucomicrobiaceae bacterium | reverse complement strand
AAGGTGGCGGCTTCGGTGACGATGGAGGGTGGTGTGTGGGATGGGGTGCTCATGGCACCGCCACCATACCAAACTCACTTTTCCCCAGGGAATGACGCTGAAACCCTTGATTTTCCGTGCTTCATGTCGCCTGACCCTTTCCTGCTGACCCTTTCCTGCGATGTCCTCCCGCCGGTCCCCGCGGGCCGTGACGTGGTAAAGAGCGCCGGGATACTGAATGCGAAGCTGCCTGGGCATGGCTGCGAGGCTATCGACCACACCGCATCTGTCAAGAATCGACCCCTGACCCTTTCTTGCGGAGCGCGACCAACGGGAGCCTGACTTTGCGAGGCGAGCAGATGACTCCCGACGGCACACCGAACGTGACCGAGCCGAGGCGGAGGGCGTTGGCTGCAGCGCCTAGGTATGGTCGAAAGCGGCGACTCGCTCACGACCAACGACAACGCCCAGCCGTGACGACAGACTCACGAACCACCAGAGCGCCAAGGCCATACCTACAAGCTCAGCCACGCGCAGTTGAAGGCGGCGAATCGGGGGGTGGCGCGGCGAGATCCGCGAGGAGGTAGCGCAGGCTTTCGCTGTCCCAATCGTCGCTCTCGGAGAGTCGTTGAACCGCTGCATGTAGTGCGCTTCGGCCATCCCATGCAGCTAAAGCCCGACGGCTAAAGTGTGCCCAGTTGAATGGGAAGAGTTCGTGCTCCGCCGACTCGACGAGGAAGCCGATACCAACATAATCATCGGGGTCGGTGATGAGCTGGCCAGAGACTCTACAGATTCTCGACGGTGGACGATTCGAGGCTTTCCACGCTTCGTATCTCTGCTGCAAAGCAGCCGCCAGCGGATGCGCTTCGAGACATCGGCGATGGAACACGCCATCGCTAAACGAATGGAGTGGGTCGCGCTTGTTGGCGATGAATGCGGGAAAGCCAGACACTTCGGCAGCGTCGTTCATAGGAAGCCCGCAGAGCGGGCATTTCATGCCAGTGATGAACATCGCCATAGGTCAGGGATTGGGGCCAAAGCGAAGGATTTGCCCCCCTTCCAAGATGTAGGAATGGCGCTGGCCGAGAGTTTGAAGGGCTGCCCTATCGGCTGCCGAAGCACCCGCAGACATGGTTCCGTATGGATGAGTGTGGCCGATGATTCTCGTAACCTGAGTTCCCATGTCGATGCCTCCGGGGCCACCCGACACTAACGCCCTCTCTCCAGTCGCCAGCCGGACAACAGCGTGCTCGTTGCCCGTCGCAAAGGTCAGTGCCTTGGCTTCATTTACGACGCCTCCCGCGGTGCCCGGTGGCAGCGTTCGGACAACTTGCATCGGCAAAACCTCGCCACCCATGCCGCTCGCAACTCTCACTCCACTCTTTGCGGCAGGTCCCGCGCTTCTCAGCACGAGCGGCGATGCGGCACCGCCGAGCACGCCGTTGAACGTGCCGATGAGCGCCCCTTGCTTGAGCGAGTCTTCAAAGCTCATGTCTGGCGAGGAGAGGAAGCCTGCCACCGATCCTTCCGCCAG
>JAEUHJ010000162.1 GCA_016795375.1 Verrucomicrobiaceae bacterium | reverse complement strand
GCCGAGCGTGCGCAGGTGGGTGATGAGGTTGCCGTCGCTCATGCCGAGTTCGTTTTTGAGATCCTGGAAGGCCCATTCGCCCCGCGTGGAGAGCAGCGTCATGATGGAGAGACGGCTCTTTTCGTGGATGAGCTTGTCGATCTGGTCGAAGTCGATCATTCCGGCCGCACCTCCACAGGTTTGCGGCTGAAAAACACGGAGAGCGCATAAACGACATGCAGCAGGCCGAAGGTGAGGCCCATGACGAGCGATGCTGGCGCAAGATCGCTGGAGAGCAGGCCGACATCACGTTTCAACGCCCAGGCGGTGAAAAGCAGGAGGCCGGAGCACACAAACGCCCATCCGAGGCGCACGAGCGAACGCGGGGAGAAGCTGGTCGTGGCAAGCAGTGCGAGACCGTAGCAGAGCACCCAGATCAGCGCGGCGAGCGTCAGATTGTGCAGAAAAAAAATCAAACCAATGCCGACGAAGCCACCCACAAGCATCGACGGCGCAATCGCGCGCAAGGCCATGCGCATGCCTGCGGAGACGAACGGCTGGCCGCGACGCGCGGCCTCTCTTGCGAGCAGCACGACGTTCAAAACCGTCGCGATGCCGAGAATGGCCAGCCAGGTAGGGAGAAAGCACTGGTCGCACATCGTCGGCGCGGCTTGGTTCGACAGCGCATGAGACACCGGCCAGGCGGAGGCCGCGAGGGCCAGGGTGCCGCCCGTGAGCGCCGCCGGAGCCGAAACCGCCCGATAGATGTGCGCCTTTTCCATGAGAGAGCGGATGATGCGCAGGTTTTCCAAGGCGGCTTCGGTGGTGCTCATACGGCGAACTTTGTCACGCAAAGTGAATTGCGCAAGCGAAACTTTGTCATGCAAAGTGACGGTGAATTTGGTTAACGAATCCGAAACAGTGATTGCGATAATTGATAATTTCCATAAATTACCATGAATGCCACCCGCCTACCCAACACGATCCACAGCCTGGGGGCTGCTTGGAAAGCACACGTTGTGCTGGCTGTGCGGGGCATTCTGGGCGGCGGGACAGGGAGGCGCGGCATTTGCGGCCGATCCGACGGCGGAGCAGCAATACTGGCTCGAACTGACCAACCGCTTCCGCAGCGACCCGCAGGGTGAGCTGGCAAAGTTGGTGAATTTTTCCTCTCCGGGCGTCTGGGATGCGCCGAAATCGGACGATGCCCACATCGCGAATGCGCTGAACTATTTCGGCACGAGCGCCAGCGAACTCGCGGCGCAGTTCTCCGCGCTTTCCGCCGCGCCGCCGGTGGCATGGAGCAGCGCGTTGAACGTCTCCGCGACGAACTACTCCAATCTCATGGTCACCAGCGACCAGCAGTCGCACACGCTGGACGGGCTGGGCCTCGACCAGCGCATCCAGAATGGCGGTTACAGCGCCAACTGGCTGGAGGCAGGAGAGAATCTCTTCGCAACCACGCAGTCCATCATTCACGGGCACGCGGGCTTCGTGATCGACTGGGGCGACGGCAACGGCGCGTCCCCTGGTTTCGGCAATGGCATTCAAAATCCGGCCGGACATCGCGATGTGCTGCTGGATTCCTTGTTCAAGGAGACGGGCATCGGCTTTCAGAGCATCGCCATTCCCGGAGGCAATGTGAACGCCGCCGGGCCGCATGTCGTCACGCAGCACTTCGCCACGCAATACCGCTTCGATGGCGCGAGCTACTTTGCCGACGCCATCCTCACCGGCTCGGTGTATCAGGACACCCTCGCGGCGGATTTGTTTTACACGCCTGGGGAGGGGATGGCTGGTGTCGCGTTGAATGTGTATGAAGATGTCAGCGGCATCCTCGTGGCAAGCGGTTTCAGCAACAGCGCCGGCGGCTTCAACATCCCGCTGAACGGACTCACTGATGGCATTGTTTATCGCGTGGAGGCTCCTGATACCGGGCTGGCTCCGCAGACTTTCACACTCACCGCTCACATCGAAAACTACGGCGCTGACGTGACCTACTACGACAACGTTTATTCCTCCTTCATGATGGTTCCGGAGCCGGGAAGCCTGCTGCTCTGCATCGTCGCCACGCTGCCTGTGCTCGCCCGTCGTTCACGCCGTCGTAACTGCTGATTTCTCATGAGAGTCCTCGTTTTCCTTCTGCTTTCACTCGTTTCGGTCGTCTCTCAAGAGGCTGCGTCACCGCTCGCGATCGAGATTCGTTCCATCATCGACGATTACGAGAACTCGGTGCGCGCCAACACGCAGAAGATCATCGCGGCGACCACCGAGGAGGAAAAAAACAAATACCGCTCCTCCATTCCGAGCGCCGGACCTGCCGCCACGAAGATGATGCAGCTCGTGCAGGCCAATCTAAACAAGCCGGACGTGGTGAAAGCGGTGTCGTGGTTGGTGACGGGCGCGGCGAATTTCCCCGAAGGGCAGGAGGCGCTCAAAATGCTCGGCACCACCTTCGCCGATCGCAAAGGCATCGCTGCGGCGGTGAAGCAGCTCGAATACCACGGACTGCCCGCCGAGCCGGTGCTGAAGGCGGTGATCGAGAAGAACACGAACCGCGAGGAAAAGGCCGCCGCGCTTTACGCGCTCGGTGCTGTGCATTTCAAAAATTTCGATGCTTCAGCCGACCGTGTTTCCGGCGAGGCTTCGAAGGACAAGGCGCTCGACTGCTTCCAGCAACTCAACGCCGAGTTCGCCGACGTGACGATCCAGGGCTTCAAGCTCTCCGATTTCACCGCGAAGATGCTGTTTGAAATGACGAACCTTCAGGTCGGCTGCGAAGCGCCCGAGATCGAGGGCAAGGACGCCGACGGCGTGAACTTCAAGCTCAGCGACTACCGCGGCAAACACGTCATCGTCATCTTCTGGGGCGGCTGGTGCCACGCCTGCCACGGCATCCTGCCGCTGATGAACCAGGCCGCGGAGCGGTTGAAGGACAAAAACGCCGTCGTGATCGGCGTGAACACCGACATCGAGTCCGAGGCGAAGAAAGCGCTCGCCGATTACCAGGTCGCCTTCCGCAACGTGCTCGACAACACCAGCAGCGGTCCGAACACGACCCTCTACAACCTGCGAAACTTCCCCACGCTCTATCTCGTGGATCCGAAGGGCGTCATCGTGATCAAAAACGGCTCGCTGGACGCGATGGTAGCCAGGATCAGCAAGGCCAAGTGACAGGTACTCAAGCCGGGCAGGCGAGTAAAAAAGTGAAAGGGGTCATTTGGTTTGCCAAATGGTTTGGAAGTATTAAAAACTTGCATTTTCTGTAAATTACCATAAAAATAAGGTATTATAGAGCAGAAATACGATCGCCACGCTATGCTCCCTCTCATTGATCAAATCCTCGCCACCGCTGGTTGTGGTGACTCGCCTGCTGTACGGCAGGCCATCGAGGATGCGTGCTTCAATCAGACCTCTTTTGTCGATGCCGTGCTGGATTGCGAAGGCGTGCGGGAGCGGGACTTCTTGATGGCGCTTTCAAAGACGCTCGGCCTCTCCTGGTGGGAGCCGAAGGAAGAGGAAAAACCTGCGGAGTCCGGTCTGCGTCGCCTGCTGCCGGCGGAGATCGCGTTGCGGCATCGCCTGCTGCCGATTTTCACCGGAGAAATCGAAAACACCCCTGCGGATGCCACCACCGGCGAGGCACCGCGCGCGCTGCACATCGCCACCTTTGATCCGCTGAGCCTCGTAGCGCATCAGCGCGTGGCGGCCAGTCTTTCAATGCCCGTCATCTGGCATGTCGGTCCGCGCACGCGCATCGTCGAGGGCCTGCAAAAGCTCTACGGCCTCGGTGCGGACACCTTTGAGAAGATCCTACGTGGCCGAACCGATTGGGGCTCCGAAGACTTGAAGGATGAAGTCACCGTGCTCGATGAACCCGAGGACGAAGAAGCCTCTGTGGTGCGCTTTGTAAATCAAATCATCCGTCGCGGCCTGGACCAGCGTGCCACGGACATTCATGTGGAGCCGCAGCACGACCGCCTGCGGATTCGCTACCGCATTGACGGCCGTCTGGAAGAGCTGCCCGTGCCGGAGAACATCAAATCACTGCAAGCCTCCGTCATCGCGCGATTGAAAATCATGGCGCGACTCGACATCGCGGAGAAACGACTGCCTCAAGACGGCCGCATCAATCTCGAACTCGACGGCACGCCCATCGACGTGCGCGTCGCCACCATTCCATCGGTCGAAGGCGAGAGCGTGAGCCTGCGACTCCTCGCGCAGCAGCAGGTCACGCTGAACCGCCTCGGCCTCACCGACACGGTGCGTCCGGTCATTGAAGAGCTGCTGAAACTCCCGAACGGCATCATCCTCATCACCGGTCCCACCGGCAGCGGCAAATCGACCTCGCTCTACGCCTTCCTCACCGAGCTGAATCAAACGCACCGCCGCATCGTCACCATCGAGGACCCGGTGGAATACAAAATGCCCGGCGTCGTGCAGATCGCCGTGAAGCCCGAGATCGGCCTCACCTTCGCCGCCGGCCTGCGCAGCATCCTGCGTGGTGATCCGAATGTCGTCATGATCGGCGAAATGCGTGACCTCGAGACCACCGAGATCGCCGTGCGCGCTGCATTGACCGGTCACCTCGTCTTGAGCACGCTGCACACGAATGACGCCATCGGTGGCATCACGCGACTCGTGGACATGGGCGTCGAGCCCTTCCTCGTCAGCAGCGCCGTGCGGGCCTTCCTCGCGCAGCGGCTCGTGCGCAAACTCTGCCCCATGTGCAAAGCGCCCGCCGAGGTCGAGGAGCCGTATCTCCGCTCTATCGGCTTCCCCTCGCATGTGCGCGGCCAAATCATGAAAGCCGTCGGCTGCGAAGCCTGCCGCGGCAGCGGCTTCCAGGGCCGTCTCTCGATCTACGAGATCGTGCTCGTCACACACGCCCTGCAACACCTCATCAACAGCCGCGCCCATCCCGCCGAGTTCATGAAGCAGGCGCTCAAAGACGGCTACGTCCCCATGCGCGGCTACGGCTTCCAAAAAGTCCTCTCCGGCGAGACCACCATCGAAGAAGTCCTCTCCGTCACCGCCGCCGGCGAGCGCCACGCACCTTCTCCAGCCTCTCCCGTCGCCACAACCGCTCCCACACGCCTCGCCGCCTAACCCAATTTTCAGTTCTCAGTTTTCAATTCTCCATTTGCAATGCCCGCCTTCACCTACAGCGCTCTCGGACCTTCCGGTGTCATCACCGGAGAGATCACCGCGACTGATCGTGCCGAGGCGTTCACCCTCCTGGGCCGCAAAAAACTCCAGCCCATCAAACTCGAAGCCGCCTCCGAGCTCAAAACGGCCTCGAAGACCAAAACCTCCGCCGAGCCGCTTCAAACCGGCCCCATCAAGCTCAAGCTCGCTCAAGTGGTCCTCTTCATCGAAGAACTCGCCGATCTCGTCGGCGCCGGCATCCAACTCGAGCCCGCCCTCGCCACCATGGAGCGCCGCCGCGAGCTCTCCGGCATCAAAACACTCGCCACCGTGCTGCGTGGCAAAGTGCGTGATGGCATGTCCTTCGCCAAAGCCGTCACCTCCACCAGCCCCAGCTTCGGAAACCTCTTTTGCGCCCTCGTCTCCGCCGGCGAGGCCAGCGGATCGCTCAGCACCATCTTGAAGCGCCAGGCCGCCTACATGCGCTCGCTCGCCGCGCTGCGCTCCAAGGTGCTCGCCGCGATGCTGTATCCCGCGTTCCTCGTCGTCGCCGCGGTAGGCGTGTCGCTGATGTTCGTGCTCTACCTCATCCCAAAGCTCACCGACATGCTCGACAGCACCGGAGGCTCGCTGCCCTTCCTCGCACAGCTCATGGTGCGTGCCAGCGACCTCATCAAATCGACGTGGTGGATGGCCCTCATCGGCGGTGTGACCGCCTTCATTATGTTTCGCGCGTGGTTGGCCCGTCCTGAGTCCGCCATCCCGTGGGCACGCTTCAAACTGCGCCTGCCGCTCTTTGGCGAGATATTCAAAGCCCGCTTCTACGTCCAGTTCCTCGAAACCATGGCCAATCTTCTCGGCAACGGCCTCACCATGGTCCACGCCATGCAGCTCACGCATCAAGCCATCGAAAATCCGCATCTGCAGCGCGAGTTCGAGAGCGTGCAACGCCATGTAGGCGAAGGCGTCAGCCTCTCGCGTGCTCTCGACCGCAGCGGCCAGTTCCCCCCGCTCCTGCTCGACATGGTCAACGTCGGCGAGCAGACCGGCGACATGCCTGGAGCACTCTCCCGTGCCGCCGAGCGATTCGACCGCGAGCTCGGCAAGAAGATCGACACCCTCGCCGCCTGCATCCAGCCCCTCATCGTCTTCGTCATGGCCGGCATGGTCGGCTTCATGGCCTACATCATGATGAACACCATCTTCGAAACCATCAGCTCCATCAAATAAGCCCTCCGCATCGTCCTCGTCCTCCTACTCGAACTCGTCCTCGATTCTTCCGCTCCCGTCCACCACTCCAAAACTCCACCCCTCCATCCACCATGAAACACACTCGCATCCACCTCCCGCATCGTCGCGGCGCCTTCACGCTCGTCGAGATGCTCCTCGTCCTCGGCATCATCGGCCTGCTCGTCGGCGTCGGCGTCGTCAGCTTTGGCGGCGTCCTCGAAGGCGGCAAAAACAAAACCGCGCTCGGCCACATCAATCAGATTCAATCCGCCGTCCGCGCCTACGAGGTCGATACGATGAAGCTGCCCACCACTTCCCAGGGCATCGGCATCCTCGTTGAAAAGGGCAAGCTCAAGAAGCTCCCCGTCGATCCCTGGGGCAACGCCTACCACTACCGCAAGCCCGGCACGAAGGACAAAGGCGGCTTCGACATCTACTCCGCCGGACCCGACGGCACCGCCGACAACGCCGACGACGTGGGAAGCTGGCAGCTCTGAGGAATGCGGAATGTCGAGTTCGGAATGTGGAATCCAAGCATGAAACTCAACACGACCAGTTTCAAAACTCGCGGAATGCGCCTCACGGTTCATTCCGCATTCCGCATTCCAACTTCCGCATTCACTCTGCTCGAAATCCTCGTCGTCCTCGGCCTCCTCATGATGCTCTTCGGCGTGTCGATCATCAGCATCAGTGGCATCAAAGAAGAAGATCGCCTCCGTCGCGCCGTCGCGCTCATCGAGACCACCGCGCGTCAAAACCTTCTCCAGGCCGTCAAAGAGCAGAAAACTGTCACGCTGCCTCTCGCGGCCGGCTCTTTCGGCTCCGGCGCGGATTTCGCCGGCCTGCTGCAAATCCGCCGCGTCGGCGAGCGGACCTTCCGCGAGCCGAAACGCAACGAAACCTGGGAATTCAGCCCCACCGGCATCTGCGAGCCCATCGAGGTCCGCCTCTCCGGCCCCGGCGGCACGGTCGAACTCGCCTTCGACGCCCTCACCGCCTGCGCCAAACGCAAGAGCCTCGATTTCAACGCCAAGTCATGAAACTGAATCTTCCAATGCGGAATTCGGAGTTCGGAATGCGGAATCAGATTCCGCATTCGAACGGCTTTGCGCTCTTGGAGATCCTTCTCGCCATCGCGCTCTTCGCGTTGGTCTCCGTCGGCATGACGCAGGCGCTCAATGGCATCGCGCAAACGACGACAGCGGCACGCCAGGAGGCCCAGGTGCTTCGTGTGCTCGAATCTGTGCTCGCGGAGGTCGCTCACCAGCCGGAGTTCAAGGCCACGAAGATCGACTTCCCCAAAACCGCCGATCACATCGACGCCAGCGCCACCATCGAAAAAGTCCGCCTCTTCACCCGCGACAAAGCGGAGCTCGACCACCTCTTCCGCGTCCGGGCCGAGGCCTGGATCACCGACGGCACCTCACGCCGCATCGTCCGCAGCATGGAAACCTATGTCTATTCACCCCACAGCCCCATTTGATTCCAGATTTAGGATTCCTGATTCAAGATTCAGGAATAAGGAATCAGGAATCAGGAATGCCGCAGGCTTCACCTTGCTCGAAGTCCTCCTCTCCCTCGCCCTCGTGGGCCTGGTGCTCTCCGGCGTGTTTGGCGTGGCGGATGGCGCCATGCAGCTCGGGAAGTCGATGGGGCAGGCCCGCGTGGCCGAGACACGCATCTCGAACTTCGTCATGCAATGGCGCGACTACTTTGAAAACGTGCCACCGGGCATCACGCTCGCCGCCGGGGCCGAAAAAGCCGCTCGCGGCTCCTCCGGCAATCTTTTCATCACCGGCAGCCAGATGCCCTTCGTCTGGAGTCGGCAGCTCAAAATGGCCGACGCCGTCGAATTCGGCCTCGTCCGCGCCCCTGGGCCGCAAAAGAGCCTCAACCTCGTCGTGCGTCATTTGAAGCGTCCGCTCAAAGCCCGCCGCGAAGACGAGTTCGACACGCTCGCCGAGCTCCCGATCCTCGAAAACCTCAAGCAGATGCAGTGGCAGTTCTACAGCCCCGAGGACAAAAAGTGGTTCACCGACTGGGACCCCAAAAAGCGCCCCACACCGCCCCTCTTCATCAAACTCCGCTTCGCCTTCCTCAACGACACGCGGGAGCACGAGTACACGTTTTGGGTGGCGAACGATCTGCGCCGGCAGATCGCCGCTGCTCCAGCTCAGCCAGCCACACCAGCACGATGATCCTCGAATGCCACAACGCGAATCTTTGGAGGGCCGACGACTCGTCGGCATCCCGGCTTCGTATTGATCTGGCGACGATTCGTCGCCACTCCACACAGCGCGGCTCGGCGCTCATCGCGGTGTTCTGGATGATCTTCGCGCTGGGCATGGTCCTCTTCGCCGCCACGAAGTCGCTGCATGCGGACACAGAATACACGCGCATGATGCGCGGGCGCATCTTTGCGAAACGCTTTGCTGAAACGGGCATCGAACTGGCCCGCCATCCGGCGATGCAGCAGGACGATCCCCTGCTGCACTTCAGCAGCGACAACGGCGGCGGCTTTGACGTGACGCTGAAGACCGAGGAGGCACGCCTCAACATCAACCACCTCCTAGCGACAGGCGACAAGGTACTGCTGCGCCGTCTTTTCACCCGCTGGGGCTTCAAGCCGGACTTCGCCACCGCCCTGGGCGATGCGTTGAAGGACTGGGCGGATGCCGATGACAGCGCCAGCCTCAATGGCGCGGAAAAACGCGAGTATCAAAAAGCCGGCTTTGACGGCATGCCCTTCAACCGTCCCTTCAAAGAGGTCGAGGAGATGCTGCATGTGCGCGGCATGGACATCGTGAACGCCGAGCGCCCCGACTGGCGCGAGTGGTTCACCGTGTATGGCGACGGCCGCATCGACATCAATGACACCAGCGCCGAGATCATCTCCCTGCTCGGTGATGTGCCGATGGAGCGCGTGCAGCCCATGCTGACCTTCCGCAATGGCCGCGATGGCGCGCACCGCACCCGCGATGACATGCGCCTCTCCAGCGTGCCGCAGGTGGCGCAGATGCTCGGCGTCTTCAACCGCCAGAGCGTGGCGCAGCTCACCCAGTGGATTCAATTTACCGGCCCCATCCGCCGCATCGAGAGCGTCGGCTACCTCGGGCCCCTGAAACGCAAACTCATCCTCATCACGCAGGGCGGACAGGCCGTCTGGCGTGGCGAACTCCCCATTCATGGCCAGGACTCGTAAATCCATCCACGAGCTGCTGCTCCCCGG
>JAEUHJ010000108.1 GCA_016795375.1 Verrucomicrobiaceae bacterium | reverse complement strand
TGATGCTCCCGCGGCTGGCGCCAGGCGCGGAGACCGGCGTTCGCGGCGTTGATGGTGCTGCCATAGATCAGCATCCGCAGCTCCGGGTTGAGCGACTTGATCCACTTCACGCGTTCGTTCTCGCCGCTGATGTCCTTGCCGCCGCCGGTGGGAGAGAACAGCGTCATCACCAGGCCGTAGCGCGAGGCGATGTGCCGCCAGTCGTCATCGGGAATCGGCGTGCGGACGTTCGTGTAGAGGGGAATGCCTTCCGCAAACAGCACGCTGGCCATGAAACACCAAGCCAGGATCAGGCAGGGTGTAAACGGTCGGGAACCGCCATTCACCGCTATTCGTGACCGGATTGAAGAATGGGAGGTGTTTGAAATTGCCCGGGTATTCATGAGATGGATGGGTATTTTCTGTTCGCTACTTTGCACAAAATTCTATCACGCAAATGCCGCGCGGAGGCAGCTCCATCTTCAGGGCAGGCTCGCGCACGTCGAAGGCTCCCAGGCGGCAGCGGACGCAGCCGGGTGTCGTGAAGCAGGTATTTCAGCGTCTGCACCCGATCTCACGCTCGTCGGCGTTCCCGCGTGTTCCGCACTCAGCTCTTGCGATGTCTCGCCGCTGAGAACCAGGAGCTGCGATAACCCCGGAGACGCGGGATTGTCAGCGACCTGATTGAAGCCGCCGTGAATCAGCTCCTGCACCGATCCGGTGGCGGGGGCAAAACCAACCTGCAACCCACCGACGCCAGTGCAAACCATCTCGGCTCTTCCTGATGACGTCGTCGCCACCAGCAACGACAACAGCATTACGGCGACGGACGATGCGAGCTTGGGTCTCATGATCTGGCGTCTAGTTCTCATGCAGCATTCCTTTCTCCGCGATGAGCACGGGGGCATCGTAAATGGGGATGTCTTTGAAGATGGTGAACGCCCCGGTGTTCACGATGCGATCCGCCGGGATTTCGTAAATCCGCCCGGAAACCAGATCCACCCAGACCGGCTCCTTGAAGGCGATGTCCTTCACCACGACCTGCGCGGGCTGCGTCGCAAACGAGTCGCCCGGCACGCCGGAGTCGTCCCAGAAGACCACGAGGAACTGGCCCGCTTTCTTGTTCCGGTAGGCGAAGCTCGCGGCACGGCGGTCATGCATCACGCTGGCCACGGGTTGCGTGATCCGCTCCAGCGTGTCGTCAAACACCGCCACGCAGTTCTGCACCGCGTAATAGGCGAGCTTGATGCCGTCCACTTTCTTGTCCTCGGTCGCATGGAGGATGCCTTTGCGGTTCATCTCGCGGCCCGTGTGGTTGAAATCACAGATCGTGAACACCGCCGACTCCACGTCGTGGCCGAGGTCGCCGAGCATCCGACGCAAGTCCCACTTTGCCTGGCTGAACTCCGTCCACGGATGATTGGAAAGCGCAAACCTTGTGGCCAGCTCCGACGGGCAACCGTTCTCGCCCTGGCGCATCCTGGCCTTGCTCGAATACTTCGCCAGCGTCGCCTTCAACTCCTCGACCCTTTGGTAAACGTTGTCCGGATTGAACTCGTAGCCGTGGTAGATGAACCAATGGAAGAGGTCCACCTTGCCCTTCTCAGCGAGCGCCTTCAGGCAGCTCTCCAGCAGCTTCGGGCTGGAACTCGCCAGCGACAGCCCGGCGATGCGCGCATCGGGGATCACGCGCTTGATGATCTCGGCGGTGCGGATGTTGAACGCGGCGATGTCCTCCGGCGTGTGCTTCTTGTTGCCGTCCGGCTCGTTCCACATCGCCCAGTCACGGACTTTCCCCTTGTAGTGACGCGCCATCGCCTCGACCCAGCGATCCCATGCGGCGAGACCTTCCGCAGAGGTCGGAAATCCGCCCGCCAAGTCGGCGCCGCCGCCGCCTTCGTAGATCGAATTGCCGTAGCCGGTCTCCAGCAGGATGTTCAGGCCGCGCCCGCGGGCGTCGTCGATGATGGCATCGAGCCACGCGAAGTCATGGACGCCTTTTACCTTTTCCGTCTTGGCCCAGCCGCCTTGCAGCCGGATGGTCTTGATGCCGAGCGGCACGATGTAGCCCTTGTATTGCTGGTAGTCGGCAAAGTCGCGGTCCAGCGTCTCGCAGCCGAGCGTCCAGTTCGAGCCGCTGATCTCATCGGCGCTGCGCGGGCGGATCGTGCCGACCTGCTTCAACCCCGGATTCAGCGGTGTCTTCGCCCGGTCCGGCGATTTGTCGATCTCCGGGCCCGCCACGGCGGCTGTCGCCACACTGAATGCGGCCAGCCCGATGATGAACGCCAATGCGCAAGGATTCATGATGCGGTGTGTTTCGTGATTCAATCCGTCTCCGCCGGCAGCTCGAACGTGTTCCATCCGGCGCGCTCGAATTTCCCTTCCGCAGGCACGAGCTTGCGCAGGATCGCGGCCGTCGCGGCGTTGGCCAGCGAACCTTCGGCCTGTGTCAGGCCGAGCGCGGCCTGATCCTTCGACCACATGCACGCCGCCGTGACGTGCAGCGTCGGGATGCTGCGCGCCAGGTGGTGCCAGGTCGTCATCAGCACGCCGAGGCTCTCGTTGGCGATCGCGGCCTTGCACATCGCACGGATGTTGGCTCCGGAGTTCCACGGGCAGGCGATGGTCTCGAAGCCGTGCTTGCGGAAATGCGCCAGCGTCGGGATGTCGCCCTTCACGTCGTAGTGCCAGTCGTTGATGACGATCTTGCGCGAGATGCGGTCGATCGCCTCGTGCGTGGGAAGTGTGGGTGTGCCGTTGGCGGCGAAGCCTCCGGGCCACTTCGCGCGTTCGAGCAATGCATCGCCCCACATCAGCGCTCGGCGGCCGCGCTTCTCGATGTGCGCGGCGAGTTTGTTGACGTGGTCGGCGAGCAACTGCACGCGGTCGATCTTCCGGCAACTGTCGCAAGTCGCGTGCGAGTAGGCTTCGTCGCAGCCAATGTGGAAAAACTGGCCCGGCCCGGCGAACTCCATCAACTCGTCACACACACGGCGGATCGTATCCTGCGCGCGCGGATTGGTCAGGCACCAGGTCCAGCCGTCCGGCTCGAACAGCGGCGCGAGCTTTGGATTTTGATCGAGCACCACATGCCGCCCGTGCCGGATGCGGCTGCCGGATGCGTGCCCCCAGACGTTGAACATCGGGACGACCTCCATGCCCATGCCGCGTGCGATGGCGACGAGCCTGCCCGCCTGCTCCTTCGTCCACGCCTCCGGCCACGAGAGTTCCTTGAGCGCGTCGAGTTTCAGCATGCCCCAGAACTCCAGCACGACGTGCGTGAACTTGAAAAACGCCGCGAGCCGGATCGCCCGTTCGATCATGTGCGGCGGCGTCTCGTGAAAAATGCAAAGGTGCAGCCCGCGAAACTTCATCGACGGCCAGTCCTGAATCTCGACATGCGGCACCGCGAATGACAGACCGCCGTTCGCAGCATCGTCCGCGTCGAGGAGCTGCAGCAGCGTGAACCACGCGTGGCGCATCCCTGCCGCATGCGCCGCGCTCACCGCGATGCCCGAAGCATCCACCTTGAGCGCGTAAGTCGCATCCGCGTCGCGTTGCGGTGGTTTTCCGCCCGCGAGTGTGAACTCACCCACCTTCAGCGCCGAATCGCGTGTCACGGCAAGCTCCACCGCGCCGAATGTGAAGCGTTGCCATAAATCCTCCATCATTTCGATCACACTCGCATCGGCGTCATTTCCCACGGCGAGCGTGGCTTTGCCGCTGAGATCGAGGATGCCCGCGCCCCACGCGATCTTGTTCGGATACGGATGGATGCTGCGTGGCAGCCCGCGGTTTTCGGGTGATGCGCCCCACGCAATGCGGTGGAAGGCCGAGGCCGCAAGGGCGGTAGCCGAGACGGTCAGAAACTCGCGACGTGGGAGGTGGGACGGTGTGGTATTCATACTTGTGGAGGGTTCGTTACCTGGGTGCCCGTTGGAGCAGCGCGGTGGTGTAGAATTCGTGCGACGCCGCAGAATCCGGTAGAAGCCCGCGATCCCGGCGGCGTATCCGGGGGATCGCGAGGAGCAGGGAAATGGATGCACGGTTCACAACCGCTCGACCTTGGCAAAAGGAAGCCGCGACGGGATTGACCGCAGTCAAAGAATCCGGCGAGTCATCGGGTGCATCATCGTGGTGAATCTCGGTCTTTTTACTTCATGACTTCCTTCTTCACCCGCATGGCACTGGCCATCGTGCTGTTCCTCGCGCGCTTGGCCGGAGCTACTTCGCTTTTTGAAGAAGGCTTCGATTCGCCCGATGCCTTGTCGAAGTGGCAGCCCGCCCAGTCGGCGCACATCCGCATCGAGGGCACGCGCGACTCGCAGGCGCTGCGCGTCGAGGCGCCCGCCGGAGTGACGAACCATGCCGGCACGCGGATCACCCTGCCGCTCGATGCGCTGCGCGGCACGCGGGTGCGCGTCGAAGCGATGGTGAAAGCGGAAGGCGTGACCGAGCCGCCAAAACCGTGGAACGGCATCAAGGTGATGCTGCACTCGCAGTCGCCCGATGGCGAAAAATGGGAGCAGCAGAACAACGTGCATGGCAGCTTCGACTGGAAACGCGTCGGCTTCACCGCGCGCGTGCCGACGGAGGCGACGGCCGCATGGCTGGTGCTCGGGCTGGAAGCCGTGAACGGCGTGGCGTGGTTCGACGACGTGAAGGTGACGGTGACCGCCCGCGCACGCACCCGCCCCGCGCAACCGGCGACCGGCGCGGTCTTCAAAGGACACGACCTGCCGCGCCTGCGCGGCGCGATGATCAGCCCGAAGGTGACCGCCGACGACTTGCAGGTGCTCGGCGGCGAGTGGGGCGCGAACCATGTGCGCTGGCAGCTCCTCTGGGGCGGTTTTCCCCACAGCCCGGCGGACAAGGGCGACCTCGCCGCCTACGACGCGTGGCTGGAGAGCGCGTTGAAGCATCTCGATGAACTGCTGCCGGTATGCGAGCGCCTCGGCATCAAAGTGGTGATCGACCTGCACACGCCGCCGGGCGGACGCAACGACGCGAAGGAATGCCGCCTCTTCCACGAAAAGCGTTTCCAGGACAGCTTCATCGCCTGGTGGGAGAAAATGGCGGCGCGCTATCGCGGCAACAAAGCCGTGTGGGGCTACGATCTCGTCAACGAACCCGTCGAGGGCTTCGTCGGCGACGGCTTGATGGACTGGCACACGCTGGCGGACGCGACCGCGCGCCGCGTGCGGGCCATCGACTCGGAGCACGCCATCATCATCGAGCCTGCGCCGTGGGGCGGCCCGTCCGCGCTGGAGGACTTCGAGCCGCTGGAGGTGCCGGGCATCGTTTACAGCGTCCACATGTATGAGCCGGGCCAGTTCACGCATCAGGGTGTGTATGATCGCGAGACGGGCGTGACCTATCCGGGCGACATCGCCGGGTCGCATTGGGACAAGGAGCGCCTGCGCCGCGCCCTGCGTCCCGCCATCGAATTCCAGCGCGACTACGGCGCACACATCTACATCGGCGAATTCAGCGCCATCCGCTGGGCGCCCGGCGACAGCGCGGAACGCTACCTGCGCGACGTGATCGACATTTTCGAGGAGCAAGGCTGGGACTGGGCCTACCACGCCTTCCGCGAATGGCACGGCTGGAGCGTCGAGCACGGCGGCGACAAAGCCAACACCGCCCGCAGCTCCGAACCGACCACGCGCGAGAAGCTGTTGCGGGAATACTTCGCCAAAAACCGGAAGCCGGTCGCAGTCACCCCGAACGAGTTCGAGGGATCGGACACCGAGCGGATCAACCGCGCGATCGAAGCCGCCGCCGCCTCGGGCGGCCGGGTCGTGATCCCGCGCGTCAACGTCCGCGGCGCGGAGAGGAGCGAGGTGTGGCTGCTGGATTCGGCGATCCTGCTGCGCGGCAATGTGACCGTGGTGCTCGACGACTGCCGCATCAAGCTCTCCGACCGCTGCCGCGACAACTTCATGCGCAGCGCCAACTGCGGTGCCGGCATCACCGGCATCCAACCGCTGCGGAACATCCACCTTCGCGGCACCGGGCGCGCCGTGCTCGAGGGCGCGGACCGACCGCGGGCGACGGGGGACGGCGCGAAGACCCTCGGCAAGCAGACCTACGGCACCGACGCCGGCGTCGCCGGCGAAAGCCAGTCGGGCGACTGGCGCAACCTCGGCATCCTCCTCGCCTACGTCGATGGCTTCAGCATCGAGAACATCGCGATGCGCGATTCCCACTGCTGGGCGATCTCGCTGGAACGCTGCTCCAACGGCGTCCTGCGGAACCTCGACTTCGCCTCCGGCGGGACAAAGACGATCGACGGCGTCTCCCGCGCGATCCTCAACCAGGACGGCATCGATTTGCGCCTGGGCTGCCACGACATCGCGATCGAGAACATCACCGGATTCACCGGCGACGACCTCGTCGCCCTGACCGGCATCGCCAGCGGGCGCGCCCCCGGCGCCCTCGACTCGACGATGGTCAGCGGCTCGATCGACCGGGGCGGCGGCCTGGACGACATCCATCATGTCACGATGCGGGGGATCAACGGCTACTGCAGCGGCGGCCATCACATCGTCCGCCTCCTCAACACCCTCGGGATCAAGATGCACGACATCCTGATCGACGGACTGGAGGACAAGTCGCCCGCCGGCGTGAGCGACCGCGCCGCCTTGAAGATCGGCGACAAAAACCCGCGCTGGGGCGGCATAACGCCACTGGGCGACACGAGCCGCATCACCGTCCGCAATATCACCAGCCGCGCCCAGCACGCCATCCTCGTCGCCGGTTCCCTGACCGACTCGACCATCGACAACGTCGTCCACCGCGGCGCGGCCCCGGAGCCGGTCACAGTCGAGTCCGGCCCGGAGAATCTCCGCAACGTCACCATCACCAACGCTCGCAAGGAACCATGAGCGGCAGAATATCCCGCAGCGGAGAAAGTCCGGAACCGACCGCGCGGGAGAAGCTGCCGCGCGAATCGTTCGCCAAAAATCAAAAACCATCCGCCCGATGAAAGCCACGCTGTCAGGAATCATCATCGCGTTCGCCGTGAGGGCGACCGCATTCGCGGAACCGCCCACCGTGCAAGCTGCAGGAACCTTCGCGCCGGAAAAACACACGCCTCTCGCGTTCGAGCGCGTGACCTTGGAGATGAGCTTGAAGCCGTTCCGCGTCATGGAGGAATCCGCGATCCGCAAAGTGTGCGCGGAGGCCTTCCGTCAGTGGTCGCCCCTCATCCGGCGCACCAACGGCTCCTCGGTGCTGCTGTGGGCCTCGGATGGCAGCGAAATTCTCGACTATCGCGGACGGCTCGACGACGAGATCGAGTGGGCGCGCTACATCGGCATCGGCACACCGCCAGCGACCACCTCGAAGGCCGATCCCGAGCGGCGCGGCCTGCATTCGACCTCGCATCTCTACATGAAGCATCCGCCGAGGGTCACTTATCGCTGGCTGAAGACCATCGCACGTTGCCTGAAGGAGGTCGGCGAGGAATTGACCGGCAAACCGGTCGCCGTGGGCGCGACCTTTGATCCGGGTCCGGAGTTCGCGAACTCGGCGTTCAAATACCAGCGGCATCCCGAAATCGCGCAGGGCAACACGATGGGCGCGAGCCGGTGGGTTTCCTGCTCGGCGCGGCTCAAGGCCGACTCGGTGGCGTATGCGGGCTTCCCCAAAGGGATTCCGGAGGACACGTCACTCGGCACGTTTCTCGGGCGACAGTCGCAGCATTTCCTCACCGACCTCGGCTTTGATTATCTCTGGCTCTCGAACGGCTTCGGCTTTTCGCTCAGCGCGTGGGATGTGAAAGGCGTGCTGTTTGACGGAAAGACCTTCGCTGCGGGCGAGGCACCGCGCGTGCGTGATGAAATCCTCTCGTTCTGGAAGGATTTCCGCCGCGAATGCCCGCGTTTTCCCATCGAGACACGCGGCAGCAATCTGTCCACCGGCTCCGACCTCGCGTCGGCGGCCTCGCCGCTGGCGGACATCTATCGCGGTGGCTTCAACATCACCGCGCCGCCGAACTCGCCCTGGGCCGCGCTCGATGGCGACTTCGGGCTGGAGATCGTCGGCTATCTCTCGCACATCGCTGAGCTGCCGCCTGTGGACAGGTTTCCCTTCCGCTTCTACACGCACGATCCGTGGTGGCTGAACAGCCCGTGGTTTGACCGCTACGGACGCGAGCCGCACGACATCTACCTCCCGCTCGCGATCGCACGCATCGGCGCGGATGCGCGGGTGACGCGCCCGGCCTTCGCGGAGTTCCTCACGATCGACAATTCGTTTGGCGAGATGCCCGAGCAGTGCCCGCTGGAGGTGATTCCCCATGTGCTTGCGGCGATGGATCATTACTCCGACGAACCCGGCCTCGTGACGTGGATTTATCCCTTCGACGAGAATCATGATCTCGTCTTTGGCGCGCATCCGCGGCCCGGCGAAGCCTTCTTCGGCGACTGGTTCATGCGCGGGGCGGTGAACACGGGGTTGCCGCTGAACACCGTCACCTCGACCGCCAATTTCATCCGCTCGCGCCAGGCGAACCCCGGCCTCTACCGGCAGACCATCCTCGTTTCCCCCGTTCCCGCCGCAAACAGCGCGCTGGAGCGCGAACTTGTCGAATGCCTCCGAAGCGGCCACCAGGTTTTGTTTTACGGTCCCGTCACTCACGCAGGCGCGGCGATGCTCGACCTGCTGAATCTCAAGACCACCGCGCCACTTGCCGGTGAGATGGAACTGCGCGGCACGCTCGGCCATGATTCACTCAAGCAAGGCAGCCTCGCCACGCGCATCCATCATCGTGAAACGCCGTCGGGCGGCGGCATCGACACCGTGTTGCGCGATCCCGATGCGGCAGGCGGCGAGACCTGCGCCACCGTGTCCGCGACCGGCGGCGAGCGTGTCTATGCGCTCACGCGCGAGCATCCGCTCGGCCCGGACAGCGGCCGCGTCGCCTGGGTGCGCGGCAGTTTCTCCTGCACGATCGGCGGCGGCCATCTGCCGGTGCCTGACAATCCCGAAACGCTCTTTTCCACCGAGGTGATGATGCGCTGGATGCTGGCGCGCTTCGGCTGTGACATCCGCTTCGACAAAGCGACGCCGCAGACGCGCGATCCGCTCGTTCTCGCCGCCCGCAGCAACAACGGCTGGTTTTTCTCAGGCCACTCGCCCTCCACGGCTACCACGCTCCGGATGCGTTTTCCGCTTGGCGCGCCCGTGTTCACCGGCGGCGAGATCTGGCTGGAGGATGGCTTCGCCACCTGGGTGATGCCGCGCGCGTGGCATCGCGAGGTGCGCTGTTTTGTGGAGCAGCCGGAGAAGGGCGAGATCTCGTGCGTCGAACGCCACTCCGGCCACATCGGCATCAGCCGCCGTCTGTGGCTGCGCGGATTGAAAAAGGCGACGGTTCATTTCCTCCCCGAACTCCGTCCGGGCGCAAAGAACGTGATCATGACCATCAATGATCCGCGTCCGCACACCGAAACGTCGATTCCTTATGAGAAGGAAGACGGCGGCCGCCGCCTCGTCGCCCGCGATGTGACCGGCGACCTGCTCATCTCGTGGTGAAGGATCATCCTCCAAGAATCTCAGCCCGCCGCACCCGCGAAATGAAAGCCGCCATTTTCATCTTCATCCTATCCATCGCCACGGTCGCTTCCGCAGCGCCGCTCACGATCGAGACGCCGCATCTGGCGTTCACCGTCGATGCCGCGACCGGGCGCGTGGAGCTGCGGGATCGTGATGCGGGTGTGACGTGGGCTTCAACTGCAGCGGAACCGCGTGTCGGCACGGCCACGCTGCGTGTGGATGGCAAGGAACGGCAGGTGCGGCTCGCGGGCTGTGAAGGCACGAAGACCGACGGCGGCATCGTGCTCACGTTTCATCCGCTCGAAAATCAGCCCGGCGCGCTTTGCCGTGTGACCGTGCGGGCGGAGGCGGATGGTCGCACGCTGGCGCTGCGCCACGATGCGGATGCCGCGCTCCCGCTCGAAAAAATCCGGCTGCTCGATGATCTCCTCGCCACCACGGGCCGCGAACACGGCGCTGTGCTCATTCCAGTGCGCGCGGGCCTGCTCATCCCGGCGGACAGCAAGAAAACCTTCACGCATCGCTTCGACACCTATGCGTATGAAGGCTGCCATCTGGCAATGTTCGGCATGATGAAGGGCGGCGCGGCGCTGCTCGCCGCGTGGGATTCGCCCGATGCGGCGGTGGATGTGCGGAGCACGACCGGCCCTAGCGGAGGGCAGACGCTTTCGGCCTCGCTCGAACTGCGAAAGAGCACCCGCGACTTCCGCCTGCGTGTGCTCGGGAAAGGCGATCACGTCACCATCGCCCGCGCGTATCGCGAGGTGGCGAAGGAGCACGGGCTGCTCGTGCCGTGGAGTGAAAAGTTGAAGGGACACCCGGAGCGGGAGCGGCTTTTCGGCGCGGTGAATTTCAAACTCTGGAGCGTGCTGAACCGCCGCATGAACGAGGAGAGCACGCACGAGGAATCGGTGCGCGTGAACTGGACCTTCGACGAAGCCGCGCAGGTCGCCGAGCATCTCCGGCGCGATCTTCAGCTCGAGCGCGTGATCTTCACCCTCGGCGGCTGGATTCATCGCGGCTACGACAACCAGCATCCCGACATCCTCCCCGCCGCGCCGGAATGCGGCGGCGATGCGGCGCTGGCCGACTGCGCCCGGCGCGTGCGCCAGCTCGGTTACGTCTTCGGGCTGCACGACAACTACCAGGACATCTACCGCGACTCGCCCTCGTGGGATGAAAACCTGATCATGCGCGATGCGGCGGGCGCACTGGTGAAAGGCGGACGCTGGGCCGGCGGCCGCGCGTTTCTCACCTGCTCACGGATGGCGCTCGATCTCGCGAAACGCCCGCAGAATCTGTCCGCCGTTCGCAAGCTCGTGGGCCCGGCGGGCTACTTCATCGACACGACATTCGCGGCAGGATTGCACGAATGTTTCGCCCCAGCGCATCCGCTCACCCGCGCGGACGACCTGCGCTGGAAGCAGAAGCTCGCAGACTATGCGCGCGAGACCTTCGGCATCTTCGGCAGCGAATGCGGTCGTGAGTGGGCCATTCCGCACGCGGATTTTTTCGAGGGGATGACGGGTGTGAGCGGTGGCAATTTTCACAACGAGAAGCTCCAGGAAAAACTCGGCGCGGTCGTCGTGCCGTTGTTCGAGCTGGTCTTTCGCGACTGCATCGCGGCGTGGGGCAAATACGGCTACGATCCGGCGCATGCGGCGGAATATGTGCTCCAGCAGCTCGTCTTCGGGCGACCGTTGAACCACCACAACATCCCCGCGCACCTTTACTGGAAATCCGCCGAGCACGAGCCGCTCGCGATCACGCCCGGCGTCACCGAGTTGAAGCGGCGCGACGTGCGCTCGCTGGAGGTGACATGGCGCTGGGATGTGGAAAAGACGCCGGACGCGGACTTGCGGGTGTTTGTCCACTTCACCGACGCGGACGGGAACATCAAATTCCAAGGCGACTACACGCCGCGACCCGGCACGAAGGAATGGCCGCGCGGCGAAGTGCGGCAGGGGCCGTTCGTGGTGCGACTGCCGGAAGGCGCGAGCGGCACGTTCGAGGTGCGAGTTGGATTACTCGATCCCGTTACCAACGCCCGTGCGCAGATCAGCCGTCTGGAGAGCGAACATCGCAGCTATCGCATCGGCAAAGTGCGTCTCGACACCGGCGACCTCACGTTTGAGCCGGAGCTCGCACCCGCGCGGCCGGCAGGCGGAGACCCGGCGCTCTTCACCCGCGCCGATGGCGGCTGGGCGTCGGGGATGCACGCGTATGATCGTTTTGTGAAAAACACAGCCGAACTGCTCTCGCCGCTGCACGAGCTGACCGCGACGCTGCCGATGACGCGGCACGAGTTCCTCACACCGGATCGCAAAGTGCAGCGCACCGTCTTTGGCGACGGCGCGGATGCCGTGGAGGTGATCGTCAACACGGGTGCAGCGGACTACCGGCACACATCACGACTCGGCGGCGCCGTGCTGCTGCCGCCGTTCGGCCTTGTCGTGGAAGGACCAGCCTTCGCCGCCTTCCACGCGAAATCGTGGGCCGGTGTGAGCTACGACAATCCGCCGCTCTTCACTCTGCGCAGCCTCGATGCCAAACCGCTCGCCACCTCGCAGCGCGTCCGCGTCTTTCACGCCTTCGGCGATGCACGATTGAACTGGAAAAAGGAAACGCGCACGATCACGCGGGATGCGGTCATCACCTCTCCGTGACCGGGCATGTGACGGCGTGATGCCCACGCAGCCATCCCTGCTCTTTTCCCACATGTGGAGTTCCATTCAAAATGCAAAAATCAGCAGGGGCAGGGCTTATACAACGGGCATCGCATGAACTTCACCCTCTCCGCGACTCTCCTCAGTTTCATCGTCCTAGTTGCCACCACCGTGCAGGCAGCGCCGCCGTTTATCCTGAGACAAGGCACCGAGGGCGAAGTGGTGCCGCAGGTGACGGCACCGAGCCTGGTGCCCAATGCGGACTTCACCGAGGGTCTGAAAGGCTGGACCAAAAGCGCGGACCAAGGCGTGAGCGCCACGGCGGAGGCTGCGCGGGCCAATGATGCCCGCTGCAAGGATGAACCGGTGCTGCGTGTGCGATCCAGACCGCTCTCCAATCGAAAGCCTACCAGCGCATTTATCCGGCGAAACTTTTATCCGAGTGGGCCGAGCGCAACCGCTGTCCCGCCAATGACCAGCTTTGCCAGGAGGCCGTGTGGTTCACCCAATCCACACTGCTCGCGCCGCGCCAGAGCATGGAGCACATCGTCGCCGCCGTCCGCAAAATCCACGCGCACGCCGCTGCGTTGGCAAAGGCATGATCAGGAATAATCGCCGCCAGGCTTTCTCATACACTGTCTCCGCTCCACCCATGAACACTCTGCTTGTCTTTTCGCCCGTGTTTGTCTCACGCATTTTCATCCTCGTGTTTATGGCGCTCGTCAGCGCACTGCCAGCCGCAGAGGCCGCGAATCCGCCCGCTTGGAAGGTCGGGACCGCATCGGTGGTCATCACGCCGGAAAAAAAGCTTTGGATGGCTGGCTACGCTTTTCGGAACAAGCCGGCCGAGGGCAAGGACCAGGATCTCTTCGCCAAGGCGCTCGCATTTGAGGATGAACAGGGCACGCGGCTGGTGCTCGTCACCGCCGATCTCTCCGCGATTTCCAGGGCGCTGCGCACGGGAGTCGAGCAGAAGGTGAAAGCCGCCCACGGCCTGCCGCGTGAGGCGCTGCTGCTAAACGCCTCTCACACGCACTCCGGGCCGATGGTGCGGGCGGCCAGTGCGCGCCCGGAGGTGCAGCGGGACACGGCGGAATACGCCGCCGCGCTGGAGGACAAGGTCGTGCGCATCATCGGTGAGGCGCTCAAGAACCTCGCTCCTGCTAACGTGACGTGGAACCAGGCCCGCGCCGGCTTTGCGATGAACCGCCGCCTGCCCACGCCCAAGGGTTTTGTCAACGAGCCGAATCCCGACGGCCCGGTGGATCATCAGGTGCCCGTGCTGCGCGTGGAGTCGCCTGACGGGCAGTTGCGCGCCGCGCTCTTCGGCTACGCCTGTCACAACACCACCATGCGCGGCTACGTGTGGGGCGGCGATTACGCCGGTTACGCACAGCAATACCTACAGGAGCACCGGAAGGATTTCACCGCGCATTTTCTCATGGGCTGCGGCGGCGATCAGAACCCTTATCCCCGCATGACCGGCGACACGCCCATGATGACCGAGATCGACAATGCCCGCAGCCACGGGCGCACGCTGGCCAACGCCGTCGAAGTCGCGCTGCGCGTCCCGCGCCGCCCGATCACCGGGCCGCTCCTGCTGGCCTACGAATCCGTCCAGCTCGACTACGCCGATGGCCGCCCGCCCGCCGACTACCCGGTGCAGGTGATCAAGTTCGGCTCGTCGTTCACGCTCGTCGCGCTGGCGAGCGAGGCCGTGGTGGACTACTCCCTGCGGCTGAAACGCGAGCTGGCGGGCGACACCGCCGTCTGGGTGGCCGCCTACTGCAACGACATCCTCGGCTACATCCCGTCGCAGCGCGTGCTGCGCGAAGGCGGCTACGAGGCCACAGCGGGCTGGGCGGAGAGTGTGGAGGAAAAAATCATCACCAAAGTCCACCAGCTCCACCGGCAGTTGCAGCCGCCCGCGCCGAAGAATCCGTGATCGCTGTGAACTCTGCGCACGAAACAAACGATCATTCGTTCCTGCCGAAATGAATAACAGCTAGGCGGCTCAGCACCTCTCCCATGAAAACCAAGCCAAGAGTCAAAATCTGTTGTATCGCCTCGCTTGACGAGGCGCAGGCCGCGATTGCCAGTGGAGCGTCCGCCTTGGGACTGGTTTCCGCGATGCCGAGCGGCCCCGGGGTCATCACGGAGGAGACCATCGCGGAGATTGCCCGGCGGATTCCGCCACCCATCGGCACGTTTCTGCTTACCAGCGCGACCTCGACGGACAGCATTATCGCGCAGCAGCGTCGGTGCGGCACGAACACACTCCAGCTTTGCGATTATGTGGAGGCTTCGGTTTACCGCGACTTGCGCCGCGAGCTGCCCGGCATCGCCCTGGTGCAGGTCATTCACGTCACGGGGCCGGAGACCGTCGAACTGGCGCGCGCGGCTGCGGAGCACGTTCACGCGCTGTTGCTCGATTCGGGTGACACCTCGCTGCCCGTCAAGCTGCTCGGCGGCACGGGCCGCACTCACGACTGGACGACGAGCCGCCGCATCCGCGAGGCGGTGGGCGTGCCGCTCTTTCTCGCCGGCGGGCTGACGGCAGGAAACGTCGCGGAGGCTGTGGCGGCGGTGGAGCCGTTCGGCCTGGACTTGTGCAGCAGTGTCCGCACCGATGACCGGCTCGACCCGACCAAGCTGCAGAACTTCTTCTCCGCGCTGCAATGAAGTCATCCAGGCCCTCAGCAACGCTGCCAACCGCCGACGTGATGTTGAACACCGCCGCGCAGTCAGCCACCACGATATGAATTCGACTCAAACCAAGTTCGCTAAAGCGCTGGCCACCTACGCTTTCATCCTTTGCCTGTTCGCCGTCGAAGCGGCGGACGCACCGCGCTCCCTCACCGCCGGCTCCAAGACCCTCGATGGCACGCTCCGGGCCGTTGATCTGAGCCTCGGCGAGGCGGTGGAGGTTGCCTTGGCCGACAAGTCGGTCGCGAAGGTGAGGCTGCTGAAAATCGAGGAAAAGACCGACTCGATGGCAAAGGCCGTGCGCGAGGCCAAGGTGCTCGTCGAGGTCAACGGCGAGCAGAAATGGCTGACGAGCGCGAATTACAACCTCCCGCAACTCGTCGGCGGCGTGCAGATCGACTGTCCCATCACACAGGGCTACAACGCGAACAGCGGCGGGGACGCCTGGGGCCTTGAAAAAGCCGCGCGGCTGCGTCTCTGGCCGAAAGCTGCGCCGTGGATCGAGCCGGGCACTTTCGTGTATCCGCTAAAGCAGCGCTGGTTCGCCACCTCGACGCAGTTTTCCAATGAGCCGACCTATGTCGATGGCGGGGACAAGCCCGACCGCAAAAAAATCTACTACCACTATGACCTCGACTTCGGCGGCTGCGAGGGACTCACCGAGGTCATCGCGGCCACCGACGGCCTCGTCGTGAGCGCTTCGGGGAAGATGCTGCCCGGCTACTCGCTCACGCCCGTGCGTCCGCGTTACGATGTGGTCTATCTGCTCGACGAGCGCGGCTGGTATTACCGCTACAGCCACCTGCACACGATTGATCCGGCGATCACGATGGGCACACGCGTGAAGATGGGCCAGCGCATCGGCCTGCTCGGCAAGGAAGGCGGGAGCGGCGGCTGGACGCATCTGCACTTCGGCATCACGAGCCGACAGCCCTCCGGCAAATGGGGCACGCAGGAGGCTTATGCCTTCGCGTGGGAAGCGTATCAGCGCGAATACCAGCCCGCCGTCATCGCCGTCGCGCGCCCGCATCATTTCATCCGCGCTGGCGAGACGATCACACTCGACGCTTCGAAGTCCAGGTCATCCAGCTCCATCAAAGACTACCGCTGGACATTCACCGATGGCCAAGCCGCCACTGGCGCAAAGATCGAGCGCACTTACGCGCAACCCGGCGCCTACAGCGAGATTCTCAAGGTCACCGACGCGGCCGGAAACACGAGCTACGATTTTGCCAATGTCCACGTCATGGGCAGCGATGATAAAAAGCTGCCACCGACCATTCACCCGGCTTTCTGGCCCACGACCGGCATCAAGCCGGGCACCGAGGTCACTTTCAAAGTCCGCACGTTCCGGGCCGCCGGCGGCGAAACCTGGGACTTCGGCGACGGCACGGCCAAAGTCGCGGTGAAGTCCGACGGGAATGCTAGAGAGCTCGCCAAGGACGGCTACGCCATCGCGAAACACACCTTCGCGAAATCCGGCGATCACATCGTGAAAGTCGTGCACACGAACGAGCGCGGCGAAACGGCCACGGGGCACCTGTGGGTGCGAGTGGAGGACCGTTGAGCTTGCCCGATCTTCAAACCCCTGAGCCCAACAATACACGCATGAAATCGAAACCCCTTCTTCTCGCGGCTGCATTCGCCTGCGCGCTCCCTTTGCGCGCCGCCGAGTTCCATGTCTCACCGCGCGGCAATGACTCGAATGCAGGCACGTCCTCACAGCCCTTCGCCACGCTGGAGCGCGCGCGGGATGAAATCCGCGCGCGGAAAAAGAAGGGCGGCCTGCCGCCCGGCGGCGTGACGGTGACGCTGCACGCCGGACTCTACGAGCTGGCGCGCACCTTTGAACTCACGGCGGGCGATGCCGGCACCAAGGACTCACCAATCGTTTATCGCGCGCGTCCAGGCGACGAAGTGCGCGTCTCCGGCGGCAAACGCGTGACCGCTTGGAAGCCGGTGTCCGACCAAGCCGTCCTGGCGCGGCTCGATCCTGCCGCGCGCGGCCACGTCGTGCAGGCGGATTTGCGCGCCGCCGGCGTGAGCGACTTCGGCGCGATCAGCGGCGGCTTTGGCCAGCGCGGCAGCCCGGGCCTCGAGCTGTTCTTCAACGACGATCCGATGACCCTTTCCCGCTACCCCAACGAAGGCTTCATCAAGATCACCGCCGTCCTCGGGCCGACCGCGGAGAAGAGCGGGCGGGGCCGCGTCGAGGGCATCGTCACATACGACGGCGACCGGCCCGCGCGTTGGATGGACGAGAAGGAGCCGTGGGCGCTCGGCTACTGGTTCCACGACTGGGCCGACGGACGCCAGCGCATCGAGTCGATCGATCCGGCGACGAAGCGCATGACGCTCGCGAAGCCGCATCACACCTACGGCTACCGCCAAGGCAAGTGGTTCGCCGGCTTCAACCTCCTCTGCGAGATCGACCGCCCCGGCGAATGGTTTCTCGATCGGCAGGCGGGCATGATTTACTTCTGGCCGCCCACCCCCATCGATCAAGGCCGCGCGACGGTCTCCGTGCTCGGCACGCTCGTCACGATGACCGGGGCCGCGCACGTCACGCTCCGCGGCCTGATCCTCGAGGCCGCGCGCGGCACCGCGCTCCAGATTGAGAACGCCGCGCACAACCATGTCGCCGGCTGCACGCTGCGCAACACCGGCAGTTGGGCCGTCAACCTCAGCGGCGCGGACAGCAGCGTCCGCGACTGCGAGATCACCGGCACCGGCGACGGCGGCATCAGCCTGCGCGGCGGCGACCGCCAGACGCTCACGCCCGCGGGGCTCGTCGCCGAGAACAACCACATCCACCACTGGAGCCGGTGGAACCGGATCAACCGCCAGGGGATTTCCCTGAACGGCGTCGGCCACCGCGCCGCGCACAACCTCCTGCACGACTCGCCGCACACCGCGATTTTCTTCAGCGGCAACGACCATGTGATCGAGCTCAACGAAATCCACAACGTGTGCCTGGAATCCAACGACGCCGGCGCGATCTACGCCGGGCGGAACTGGACGATGCGCGGCACCGTCATCCGCCACAACTACCTGCACCACCTCCACGGCCTCGACCGCCGCGGCTGCATCGGCATCTATCTCGACGACACGTTCAGCGGCACAACGATCTTCGGCAACCTGTTCCACGACGTGACGCGCGCCGCCTACATCGGCGGCGGCCACGACAACCGGATCGAGAACAACCTCTTCGTGGACTGCAAACCGGCCGTGCACGTGGACTCGCGCGGCCTCGGCTGGGCGCACCGATGGCCCGCCGAGTGGGTGAAGGAGATCAAGGAAAAGGGCACGCTCTCCGGCATCCGCTACAACCAGCCGCCCTACAGCACCCGTTATCCCGAGCTGCCGCGTATCCTTGAGCAGGAGCCGGCGGCGCCGACCGGCAGCCTGATCGCCCGCAACGTCCAGATCGGCGGCTCGTGGGACGAGGTGGATCAGAAGGCCGCGCCCTACGTGACCTTCCGCGACAATTTCATCAACGCCGATCCGCTGATCGTCGCCGCCGCCAATGGCCGCCATCAGTTGCGCGACGGCGCCCCCGCCTACCAAGCGGGCTTCGAGCGCATCCCGGTGGAGAAGATGGGGCTGGTCAAAGCCAACGGGAGGGAGCGATAAACAGCCACTGCCGACGCCTGACACTTGCCCGGCTAAGTAATCACTGACTTTGCCGTTCATTCGCAAGCATCTCATGAACACCCACCCAGGCACTCTCTCAATCGCGACGCTCCACACCTGGCTGATCGCCACGTCACTTTGGCTGCTGCCGCAGGCGGCTTCGGGGGGTGATTGGCCGATGTGGCGGCATGACGCTGGGCGGAGCGCGGCATCGCCGGAAAAACTGCCCGGGCAGCCCGCGCTGCGCTGGGTGCGGCGGCTGGTTGCGCCGCGTCCGGCGTGGCCCAATGAGGAGCGGCTGCAATTCGACGCGTCCAATGAGCCGGTGGTGATGGGCAAGACGCTGTTCGTCGGCTCCGCGCTCGAGGGCAGCCTGACGGCGCTGGACACGGAGGCGGGCGCGCAGCGGTGGAAATTTCTCGCGCGGGGGCCGATGGTTCTCGCCGACCTCCGCTCATCGTAACCAACCGCGCGGTGGCGCCGGGGTGCGCGATGGCGCCGTTTTCGATCCGTTCTCTATCAAGGGAAGCGAATGGCGCTTTCCCGATGCCGCCAATCATGAATCACCTTCCAATCTTCCCGCCTGAGCTTCGCCATCGGCCCGCAGCACAAGACGCTGTGGTATGAGATCGTGGCGGAGTGAGGAGCATGACGCCGACGATGTTGCTCGTTATGGATTATTCGCCAAGCATGCCGGACCCAACCATGGACCGATTGATGATTTCCTCCCTACATGACCTCCACTTGCGCATCTTCCATTCGCTGCCCTTGCTGTTCATCGCGTTCATCGCGGCCCTGACGCCCTGTTTGCGGGCCGGGGAGCCGGTGATCCATGAGATGCCGGGAAAGGCGAGCCCGCGATTCGCGGTGCGCGCGGATGGGCGGCAGCTCCCCGTGGCCTCCTTCAAGGATGTGCATTATGCGCACTTCAGCATGAGCGACGCGGTGGAGATCGCTGTGACGGCGCTGGACGGGCCGGTCAAGGTGGCGCGGGTGCAGCCGACGGCTTACGGATTGAAGGCCGCCATCGAGGGCGTGGTGGTGCGCTTCACCGTGCCGCGGCCCATGGCCCTGGTCGTGCAGCTCGACTTTCGCGAGAAGCTCTTCCTCTTCGCCGATCCGCCTGTCGATCCCGTGCCTGCGACTGCGGTGAATGCGGCCGCACTGGGAGCAAAGGGAGACGGAAAGACAGACAACACCGCCGTGCTCCAGAAGGCGATCGACGACCTGCCCGCAGGCGGCACGCTCTTCATTCCAGCAGGACATTTCCGCAGCGGCAGCCTGCGGCTGCGGTCGCACATGCGGCTGCATCTCGCGGCAGGCGCGCTGCTCCAGGCATCGGACGATCATACCCGGATCGCGCCTATTCCCGGCTGGGAGGCCACCATTGCGTTTTTGACCGGAGCCAGCCTCGAACGTCTCTCCATCACCGGCGCGGGAACCATCGACGGGAACGGCTACGTCGTGCGCAAGGCCCGCGAGGCGGCGCTCGGGATTCGCAAGCAGGCCGGTCGCTTGCTTTATCTGGTGAACTCAAAAGATGTCACCATCCGCGGCGTGACGCTGCGGGATTCCTACTCGTGGAATGTGAACCTGATGCGCTGCGACCGCGTGCGCATCGCGTGGATGAAGGTGCTCAGCGACGTGCGTCTCTCAAATCACGACGGTCTCGACGTGGTGGGCTGTTCCGATGTCGAGGTGAGCGACTGCTTCCTCTTCACCGAGGACGACGGCCTCAGCCCGAAGGCCGCCGAGGGGCGCGAAGTATCCGAAAACCACGTCTATCGCAACCTCGTGATCTGGGCGCACAAGGCCAATGGCATCCGCGTTGGCAGCGAATCGCGTTGCCGCGTGATGCGAAACTTCCTTTTTGAAGACATCCACCTGCTCAACGGCGCCTGCGGCATCCGCCTCGACACCTTCGAAGGCGCCGCCTACGAGGACTTCACCTTCCGGCGCGTCTGGATGGAGGACTTTCTGCAAACCTACGACGCACGCTACGAGCGCGACCGCGAGCGGCCCTTCGGCAGCACGGACCGTTCCCACGCCATCAGCTTCCTCGTGCTGCGGCAGAAAGGAAGCCCGCTCGGCGCGATCCGACATATCACCTTCGAGGATGTGCACTGGAATGATCCGCGGATCACCGCGCGCTTCGAGGTGCCCGACGCCATCGTGAAAGAGCGGAAGGAACAGGCGGCGGCCCCTCTGATCTCCGGCATCATCTTCCGCCAATGCACCGTGGCTGGAAAACCGGTGACCGCAGGGGCGGACATCGGCCTGCGCGTGAACGACGGCATCGTGAGCGCGGATGTCACCTTCGAGCCCTGAGATGGCAAGACACGAATCCTCAGCCCAGCCCATGCCGAATCCTCAGCCCAGCCCATGCCTCGCATCTTCCTCCGCAATGCTTCCCCAATCACCCGCCGCGATCATTTGCGGCTGATGGGTGGCCTGGGGCTTCTCAGCATGACGCGTCCGCTGTTTGCAGAGGCAACGACAGATCGTGTGCAGCATCTGCCGCTTTCGATTGGCTCAGCGTCTGAGCTGGCGCTGCCGGAGGGCCTGGTCACGGGCTTTGGCCGTTTTGGCTGGAGAGCTTTTGCCGTGGGAGCGGAGCCGGTGGTTTTGAAAGGCTTCGATGGCGGCGCCAGCATCGCCGAGGGCGCTGACTGCCGTTTGCGACTAACGAATGCGGTCGATGTGCGGGACGATCATGCCTTCGAGGTCACGACGCCGGACGGGAAGAGCATCGGCACGTTTGTGGCGCGTTTTGCGGCGCTGTTTCAGGTGCAGGAGATGCGGCTCACGGTGGAGCAGGCGCGGGCGGTTTTGCAGCAGGGCGTTGTTTTGAAGATGGTGAAAGGCTCGCGGCCTGTGTGGTTCTTCGCGCCTTCACCGGAAGCCAAGCCTGTGCCGGATGCCGTGCAGCTTCCGCATGTGATGGTGGCGCTGCCGGGCGATCCGCTGCCGCAACTCGAGGAGCGCATGCGCGGACTCGTCATGCTGCAAGGCTTCGGCTGGCAGAGCGGCTGTGTGTCGGAGGGATTGCTCGATCTCGCGGAGAAACGAAAGGATGCGGAGTTGTTCGCGGCAGTGGACCGCCAGCTCGACATGTATTTCACCGCTGATGGCGTGGAGTTCCAGAATCCGCGCAGCAGTCAGGTCAAAGACAAGGTCGGAGGCATCGAGGAGCCGCTGCCCTGGGCCACGCTGGCGCGCCGCAGGCCGGATCATCCCGCGCTGGAGATCGCGCGGAGGTTTCTGACCTCGCCCGGCATTTCCAAAGAACTCGACTCGCCCAGGGCCACGCTCACCACCGAGGGCTGCTACACCGCCGCTTATCCCATGGCGATGCTTTCGCGCACGCTGAAGCGCCCCGAACTCGCCGCTCTGGCGCGACGTCATCTCGAAGCACGCAGGAAGGCCAATGTGCATGACGGAGACATTTATCAAACAGCCAGCGCCGAAGGTTCCAAAAAGCTGCGCAACTGGGCGCGCGGTGTCTGCTGGTATTTCAACGGCCTCGTGCGCACGCTCCAGGCGCTCGATGATCCCGCTGCGGCAGAAGCGTGGCGGCCCGAGGCGCACCGCGTGGCAGCACTGCTGCTGAAACATCAACGCGAGGATGGTCTGTGGGGAAACTTTCTCCACGATCCCGCCTCTGCCGCCGACACCTCCGGTTCAGCCGGTCTCGCCGCCGCCCTGGCCCGTGCTCACGCGGGCGGCTGGCTCGCCGAGCATGCGAAACAAGCCGCGCAACGCACGCTCACCGGCCTCACCAAGCATCTCACGCCCGATGGATTGCTCGCCGGTGCCGCGCAGAGCAACAAGGGCGGCGATAAACTCCAGGAAGGCGGCTACCGCACCATCTACCAGATGGGCATGGGTCTTCACCTTCAACTCATGGCGGCGGTGTAACTCGGACTTATCACGCAGGACGCGCTGGCTGCATGCCGCACGCTGCGGAATCCCACTTGCCGAAGGTGCAGGGAGCCGATACTCAGTGGTTATGATGACTCGGGTGCCGCAGGTTTTGAGTGTCGCGCCGATGGTCGCGCGTCGCGCAAGTGAAGCAAAGTGCCTGTCCCACTGTTGCCTGCCACTCGCGCAATCCAGGCGCATCCGCGTCTTTCACGCCTTCGGCGACGCGCGGCTGAACTGGAGGAACCAAACGCACTCGATCGCACGGGAGGCGATCATCACGCCGCCGTGATCGAAAGGGTGCAGGCCATCCTTTGATGCTGGCCACGGTTGATGCAATCATCCGACCATGAGAGTTGCACAACCATTCCAATACCAGGGCAGCAAAAGAGCATTGGCTGCGAAAATTTTGCAGTATTTGCCGGTTGGCGTTCAGCGAGTGGTCGAACCATTTGCCGGATCGGCTGCATTCTCCATCGCTTGCGCGGCGCGATGCCGGGCGAAGGAATTCTGGCTGAATGATTTCAACAAGCCGCTGTCTGAACTCCTCGGTTTGATCATCAACCATCCTGAAGACACGGCCGATCTTTACAAGGCGACATGGCGCGGAGAGAACGAGGATGCCCTGGAGCATTACTACCAGATCAGAGAGGACTTCAACCGGACGAATGATCCCGGACTTCTGCTTTACCTCCTGGCCCGGTGTGTGAAAGGCTCGGTCAGGTATAACTCGGAAGGGCTGTTCAATCAGAGTCCCGACAAGCGGCGGCTCGGAACACGTCCGGACACGATGAGAGAAAACATCCTTGCAGTATCCATGTTGATGAAAGGCAGGACCATTGTGACATCACATGACTACCGGGATGTGCTGGCTAATTGCCGCGAGAGCGATGTTGTTTACATGGATCCGCCTTACCAGGGCGTGTGTGGCGAACGGGATTCGCGCTACCTAAGCGGCATTTCCTTTGATGATTTTGTGGCGGCACTCGATCAGCTTAATGAAAGAGGCGTTCGTTACATCATCAGCTATGACGGCAGGCTTGGAGACCAGACTTACGGCCAGCCATTGCCGGATTATCTGGCCCTCACACTGGTAGAGATCGAGGCTGGCAGGTCTTCCCAGGCCACTTTGCTGGGCCGTCAGGATGTGACCTTTGAGTCACTCTATTTGTCAAAGCCCCTTTCCGAAGCTTTGGGTGCCCAGCCGTGCGTCCAGCATCGCAATTCCACCACTCAGATGCGGTTGCTCGAATCGCCCTCTCAATATGGAATAATATCCACCTGAGTTTCTTGAGCTTCGCATGTCTGTGACAGACAAGCGCCCCAAAACTGTCATCGATCACATTCTGAAGCACGGCCTCATCACGACCGATGAGTTGAAGTCGCTATATGGCTACAATCATCCACCGCGCGCCGCCCGGGATGTCCGCGAAAAAGGAATTTCATTGGAAACATTTCGCGTGGATGGGCCGGACGGCCGAAAAATTGCCGCCTATCGCTTTGCTGACCCATCGAAGATAAAATTTCGGAGGTTTGACGGCCGGACAGGGCTGTCGAAGGAGATCAGAGACAAATTGATAGTGAAATATGGATGCCGGTGCTTCATCTATCTGGAGGAAATCAACCAGAGGGACTTGCAGATTGATCACCGGGTTCCGTATGAAATCGCAGGCGATGCCAATGAACTCAATCCAGATGATTTCATGCTCCTGTGCGGTTCAGCCAATCGGGCCAAATCATGGTCTTGCGAACATTGCGCAAACTGGCAGACCGGCAAGAAGAGAGAAATCTGCCTTTCTTGCTACTGGGCCTTTCCGTAGAACTACAGCCATGTGGCCATGCGCCAGGTGCGGCGTTTGGATTTGATGTGGCAAGGCGCTGATGTTCAGAAACATGAAGCCTTGAAGGATGACGCTCGGAAGGCTGGCATGTCGCTTCCGGATTTTGTCAAAGATGTGCTCGCAAAGATCATCAAACAATAGCCTCCTCAAGGCAGCGAACTCAACGACTGCTCACAGCGGGCTTGGTCGCATTGCCTCAGAAAACAACGTGTGTCGTTTGATGGAGCACTCGTGTCATTGATGTGCCTGGCTCTCTGCTCATGGCTTTTCATCCCGACCTGAACCAAGAACAAACCTCATGAAATCCACCCCGCTTCCACGTTCTCAAAAGATGCTCCTGCGTGCTCTCGCTTTGCCGGCGTGCTTCTCACTCATTCTGGCCACGCCGCTCTCCGCTGCGGATGAAGTCCCGCAGATCGAGGGCGGGTGGTGGTCGGTGGCCGGCAATCCCGATCTCGGGGAGTTCACCAGCGAGCGGCAGCAGCCGGTGGATTTCGCGGTGTGGCAGGCCGCTGATGGCTCGTGGCAGCTCTGGTCGTGCATCCGCGAGACGAAATGCGGCGGGCGCACGCGCCTCTTCCACCGATGGGAGGGCGGGCAATTGACCGACACGGACTGGAAACCGATGGGCATCGCCATGCGCGCCGACCCGGCCCTGGGCGAAACCGACGGCGGCCTGCAAGCGCCCCACGTCTTCAAGGAGCAGAGCCGCTACCACATGGTCTATGGCGACTGGCAGCGCATCTGCCTGGCGACGAGCACGGATGGCAAGACCTTCACCCGAGTTCTGAATGCCCGCAGGCAGCCAGACCTCTTTTCCGGACCGTATGAGAACACCCGCGACCCGATGATGCTGAAGGTGGGCGATCTGTTCCACTGCTACTACATGGGCCACAAGCAGGGTGCGCCGTTTCAATCCGCGATCTTCTGCCGCACCTCGAAGGACCTCGTGCGCTGGAGCGAGCCGGTGATGGTTTCCGCCGGCGGTCAGGCGGCGCGGCAGAGCAACTGGTTCGGCGGCGACGCGGAGTGTCCTTTCGTCGTGAACAGGGACGGGCGCTTCACCTTGTTCCGCACGCAGATCTACGGGCTGAAGTCGTTGAACACGCAATACACCTCCCCGAATCCGCTGAACTTCGGCGTGGGGCACGATGATTACCGCACCGGCACGCTGCCGGTGGCGGCGCCGGAGATCATCCGGCACGAGGGACAATGGTTCGTGGCCGCGCTCAAGCCCGGGCTGGACGGCATCCGCATCGCCCGGCTGCGCTGGGTGAGGAAGGCGGGAGGGTGAAGGGGCAGATCAAAGCGCCCCCAGCCGGATCATGCACCCGCCTTGCCTTCCTCATAGCCATGCGCACGGCTGCCCCACGCGGCGAGGAAGAAGGCGGTGCCCAGCACGCTGGCGGCGATGATGCTGAGGAGCCCGGCGTTCCAGCCCGTCGTGTCCACCACTTTGCCCATGCCCCAGCCGGTGTAGATGGTGCTGAAGTAGCCGACGAGTCCGGTGAAGCCCGCCGCCGTGGCCGCGCCGCGTTTGGTGGCGAGATTCGCCACGGCGATGCCGATCAGGGCCTGCGGGCCGTAAATGAAAAAGCCCGCGACGCACAGCAGCGCGGTGTTCACCGTCCTGGAGCTGGAGTCCAGCCCCCAGAGCGCGAGCATGGCCAGCGACGCGCCGATCATGTAAAACACGCAAGTGCGCGCGCCGCGTCCGCCGAAGACACGATCCGTGGCCCAGCCGGCGATGAGCATGCCGACAACGCCGGAGCACTCAAAGGCGGCCATCATCCAGCCGGCGATCTTCAGCTCGATGTGCTTGGCCTCGTGCAGAAACGTCGGCCCCCAGTCCAGCACGCCATAGCGCACGATATAGACAAAGAAATTCGCGAGCGCGAGCATCCAGATGACGCGGTTGCCATAGACGGCCTTCCGGATGAATCGCCGATGCGCCTCCTTGTCCGCATCCGGCGGCGCGGAGCCTTCCGTGCCCTTCACCTCCGGCAGACCGAGCGAGGGCGGCGTGTCGCGCAGCGTGATCCACAGCACCACGCTGCCGATCAGCGCGAGCGCGGCTGGCACATAAAAGCAGTATCGCCAGCCGCTCATCGCCAGATAGCCGCAGAGGATGGCCACCAGGCCCGCGCCGATGCTGTGCGAGGTGTTCCAGATGGATTGCTTCGTCGCCAGCTCCTTGGGCTCGAACCAATGCGCCATCAATCGCGCACAGGGCGGGAAGCCCATGCCCTGCACCCAGCCGTTGAGCATCCAGAAGACGCCCATCGCCATCACCGCGCTGCTCGCGCCGAAGCCGAAATTCATCGCCGCGCACAGCACGAGGCCCGTCGTCATCAAGGCGCGCGCATTCATGCGATCCGCCAGCGCGCCGTTCACAAAGCGGGACAGGCCGTAAATGACTCCGTGCAGCGTGAGGAAGAGGCCCAGATCCGCCTTCGTGATGCCCAACTCCCTGCCGAGACCGGGCATGGCAAAGCTGATGTTCTTCCGCACAAAGTAGAAGAGGATGTAGCCGAGCATCGTGGAGAGCAGGATGCGCGTCTGCCAGCGCTTGAAGCTGGCGGCGGTCTCCTCCGGCGAGCCTTTCATCGGCTCGATGGGCGGCGGCGGGGTGAAAAGGCTGAGCAGACGGTTCATGGCGTTGAGTTCAGGTGAAAAGCTCGTCGAGGCAGGATTCGAGCACGCCGCAGCGCATCGCGAGGTCCAGCACGGTGAAACGGCGGCGGATGAAGAACGCGGAGACGAAGCTCTGCCGCAGCCGCGCCTTCGAAATGCCGATCTGCTCCGGCTCCACCGGTGCACCGGCGGCTTGCAGGCGACGTTTCACCTCGGCCGGCGGCACGAGCTGCGCGCGCAGTTTTTCGCGCAGCTCCGGCCACTGCCGCTTGAGTGAGATGATCTGCATTTTCACTTCCTCCCGCGAGGCGTGCTTCGCCGCGATCTCGCGCAGTGCCACGGCTTTCAGCTCTGCTTCCGCGAAACGCTCCTCCGCCCGCCGCAGCCACGTTTCACGATCCGGCCATGCCGCGGCCGCAGCATCCGCATCCAGCTCGTGCAGCGGCTTTTTCAAAAGCGACTCATACAGCGCCGTGACCGCCTGCGTGGCGATGCCCACCTTCGCGCCGTGCGAGGGGGCCTGTCCCTCATGCGTGTGATGCTGCATGTCCCACAGATGGCTGAATTGATGCTCCGCGCCCGACGCGGGCCTGCTGGACTTCGTCGCCTGCATGGCGAAGCCGCCGAGCATGAGCCCCTCAACAAGCCGGTCATGCGCCACGGGAATGGTCAGCGCCTCATGCAGGCCTCCCTGCACGATGTTCCAAGCCTGCGCATGGATCGGCTCCACGCCCAGCGCATCCGCGAGGAGCCAGTCCGCGCCCGCTGTGACCTTCGCGAAGAGGTCCGCATAGCCCCAGCCGGTCATTTCAGCAGGCGCGGCGCGGATCACATCGAGATCAGCCAGCACCGCGACGGGTGCGGGGCAGTCAAAGGTCTGCTTCGAGCCTTGAAAGGTGATCGAGGAGCCAAAGGCGGTGTAACCATCCATCGAGGCCGCCGTGGCCACGCAAAGGCTCGGCCGCTGCGTGAGATGCGCGGCCAGTTTCGTGAGATCATTGATCGTCCCGGAGCCGACGGCGACGGGAACGGCATCATGGGCCTTCAACGCGGCCTCGAGCTGCTCCACGAACCGATATTCCGCATACAAGTCAGGATCGTGAAACACGAACGGCCCGCGCACGGTGATGCCGCTGCTCTCGAACGCACGCTGCACGGCTCCGCCAGCGGCGCGCATCGTGTTTTCATCCGCCACGAGCATGGCGCCGCGCTGCGGGCAGACATCGCGAAAAAGCGCGGGCACCTGAGGCAGGATGCCGCTGCCGATCTCCAGCCTCCGCGTCTCGCGTGCGGCGGCCAGGGCTTGTGAAAGGGTGAGGCGCTGTGCGATCATTTTCTCGCCTCGTAGTAGTCCTGCACCGCCTTCTTCGTGACCTCCGGATGATCCGTGGCAAAGGAGGCGAAGCCGAGATCGAGCAGCGTGCTGTAGATGGAGGCATCCTTCGCGCCGTAAGGCAGGGTTTGGAACAGAATGCCGCGTCTGGCCAGCTCCTGGCTCACTTCGATCAAAAAGGCGCGTGAGGGCGTGAAGGGCTCGCCAGGCTGGATGTCCTTCGCCTTCTTGTCACCGGGCAGGCGGACGTGGATCTGGAGCTGGGTGATGCTCTGGAAGTTGTTTTGCTTCAGCGCCGCGAAGCGTCCACGCTTCACTTTTTCGCTGCCGCTCATCCACAGCAGCGTCTTCGCATCCGGCACGAGACGGCTCCATTCGATAAGCGTCTCCTGCTTTGGCGCGGCGAGGATGACCTGCGGCCCCACGGCGGCATCTTTGACCTCGGCGGCCAGTTTCGCGAGGTCCACCTGCTTGAAATCGAGATACAGCCGGCGCTCGGACTTGCCCTGCATGAGTGCGAAGACATCGCGCAGGCGCGGGATGCGGTGCCCGGCAAACTGCGGCCCCTTCCACGAGCCGATATCGAGCGTGCGCAGCTCATCGTAAGTCAGGTCTTTGATGAGCTTGCCCTTCCACTGCTGCGGCAGCTCCTTCACCACGCGCGCGAGGTCTTTGTCGTGAAAGGCGATGATGATGCCGTCCTTCGTCGTGCTCACATCCGCCTCGGGGATGGTGCCGAGCTGCCAGCCGAGCGTGAAGGCCTCGCGCGTGTTGTCCGTGGAAAGCTCCCCCGCGCCGCGATGGCTCTGGATGATGAAATCCGCCGCCTTCACATGCCGCGTGACATTCCAGGGACTTTTCAAAGGCTCCGCCGCGCACACGAGGCCGCAGAGGAGGATGAGTGCGATGAGGATGTGAGTGGCTTTCATGGGAAAGTTGAGAAGGCTGCGAGCAGCGCCTGCGTTTTTGGGACATTCGAAATCAGGGAGCTGGAGCTTTGCGCACATGGGAGGGCGAAGAGTTGCGCGACTTTTCCCGGGCTGAGGTATTCCGGCAGCGGAGGCTCCGGATCGGCGGGTTTTGGATTGTGAGCGGTGGCGGGGCGACACGGGCGGCTTCTGAGCAAAACAGGGGATGCTGAACGAGACGCCTGCGATGGCGGTGAACAGGTGCTTCATGGCTTCTTTCAAAGGATTCAAACGATGGATATCTTGCAGGGTGGGTGGCGGCTCACAGATTCATCGCTGACACTGTCGCGTCCAGGAGGACACAGCGGGGTATCCGTGCTCGTGGCGGGCGCATTCATGAGCGTGAGGCGAGGAGGAGTTCGCCAAACTGTTCCAAATCCCGCAGCACGAGGTCTGGCGGTGGTTGTGCCGCTGCTGCATCGTCCGCCGTGGCCTCGCCGCTGAGCACCAGCACGCCGAGGGCGCCCGCGCGACGCGCCATCTCGATGTCCGTGTAAATGCGGTCGCCCGCCATCGCCATCTCCTCCGGCGCACAGCCGACGCGCGCGCAGAGGGCGCGCAACATCTCCGGCGCGGGCTTTCCTGCCACCGCGTCCGGCGCACGGCCGGTGGCCGACTCCAGAGCCGCGCAGACCGCGCCGCAGTCGAGGATAACCGTCGGCTCATCCGTCGGGCACACGCGGTCCGGGTGCGTGGCAAAGAAAGGGCGGCCCTGCTTGATCCAATAGGCCGCGCGGCACATCGCAGCGAAGCTCAGATGCAGGTCAAAGGCCACCAGCACCGCGTCCGGCGCATCCTCCGGGCTGTCGGTCGTCAGCTCGTAGCCCGCCTCCCGCATCTCCGCCGCCAGACTCGGCGTGCCGATCAAAAACAGCCGCCGCAGCGCCGGATGCCGCGTGCGCAGCAGCTCGATCATCGCATGCGCGGAGGTGTGTATCTGCCCCGGCTCCGCCGCCACGCCCATGCCGCGCAGGTGTGCCGTGTAGTCCGCGAGGGACTTCGAGCAGTTGTTGGTGAGAAAGGAATGCGTGATGCCCAGCCGGTGCAGCAGCGCCAGAAAGCCGTTGGTGAAGGCAAACAGCGTCTTCCCCCGGTAAATCGTCCCGTCCATGTCCAGCGCCACATGGCGGACGCGGCGCAGGCGGGCGAGGAGTTCGGCGGAGGCGGTGGTCATCAATGCCGTCAAGCCTGCCGGAAGCCTCGCCCGGGGTCAACTTTTCCATGCTGCATAGATATTCAGTCACGCCGCCCACCTCCACTCCAGGGGCCGTCACACCCCGGTCATCGTCCGGAAAGTCAGGTTGATCCTCGGCTCCAGGATTCGTTTGGATTTCGGAATGCTATGCAGCCAGTTCGTCTGCGTGGCGTCCTTCATGACGAGCAGCGAGCCGTGCTCCAGAAGCATGGAGACGGAGGCCGGCCGCCGTTTGTGCTTGAGGCAGAACTTCCGCTCCGCGCCGAGGCTCAGCGACGCGATCGTGGCGTGGCGGCCCAGTGATTTCTCGTCATCGCTGTGCCAGGCCATGCCCTCGCTGCCGTCGTGATATAAATTCAGCAGGCAGGAATTGAACGACGTCGCGGTCCGCTGCTCGACGAGCTCCTTGAGCGCGCGCAGTTCCTCGTTCCACGGCAGGGCCTCCTTGGTGGTGCCGGAGTAGGTGTAGCGAAAACTGGCATCGCCATACCAGGCGACCTCGCGCGCGGTGACGACGCGCCTGCCGAAAATGATGGCCTCGTCCTGCTTCCACGGGACCTTTTCCAGCAGGGCGTCATGAAATTTCCACGCCTCCGCGATGCCGAGAACGCGCCCGAGGTAATGCACCGTGCCGTCGCAAGGCAGCAGATTGGCCGCGGGATCAGGGGGAAACAGGTACATGCGTCTCAGCTCAAGGCATCGTGGAAGATCATGCCCGCTCCTTGCCGAGCAGGGCGCGCTTGCGCTCCACGCCCCAGCGATAGCCGGACAGGCTGCCGTCCGTGCGCAACACCCGGTGGCACGGGATCGCCACCGCGATCTTGTTCGCCGCGCAGGCTCCCGCCACGGCGCGCACGGCACGCGGCGCGCCGAGACGCGCGGCGATGTCGGCGTAGTTCGACGTCGTGCCGGCGGGGATTTCCAGCAGCGCCGCCCACACGCGCCGCTGAAACGCCGTGCCCCGCACGTCCAGCGGCAGGTCCAGCCCCGTGCGCGGCGCCTCGACAAACCCGACCACTCTGGCCACGAGCTGCTCGAAGTCCCGGTCTCCGCCGATCAATTCCGCCCGCGGAAAGCCGTCCTGCAAATCCTCGACGAGAGCCTCCGCCGCGTCGCCCAGCGAGATCGCGCACACGCCCTTGTCCGATGATGCGACGAGGATCGCGCCCAGCGAACATTCGCCGACGGCAAAGCGGATCGTCTCGCCCGCGCCGCCGCGCTGGAAACTGCGCGGTCTCATGCCCAGCATCTCCGCCGACTTCGCGTAAAAACGCCCGCTGGAATGGAATCCCGCCTCATAAATCGCCTCGGTCACGGTGTTCCGTCTGGGAAGCTCCTTGCGCATTCGTTCGGCGCGCCGCGCCCTGGCATAAGCCTTCGGCGTCACTCCGGTGAGCCTGGTGAAGACGCGGTGGAAATGGAATTTGCTCATCGCCGCCGCCTTCGCCAGCGCATCGAGGCCCGGCGCCTCGTCCGCCTGCTCGATCATGCGGCAGGCCGCCGTGATCCTGGCCGCATGATCTTCCGCCAGCGCCAGGCCGTCCGGCTGGCAGCGCTTGCACGCACGAAAACCGGCGCACTCCGCGGCCGCGCACGAATCGTGAAACGCCACGTTGCGGCGCAGCGGCAGACGTGCCGCGCAGGACGGCCGGCAATAAACCCCGGTCGTTTTCACCGAGTAGAAAAACTTCCCGTCCGCCGCGGCGTCCCGCTGAACGACCGCGTTCCAGCGCTGCTCGTCCGTGGCGTGACGACGGGAAGCCGGTGGAGATGCGGGGTGGGATGATGACTTCATGGCCTGGCGAAGACAGCATACTCGCCCGCCAGCATAAAAAACTCCGGATCTTGCTTTTTCATTTCACGCCGCGGCGGTTGTGGACTTTGGAATCCTGGGTCAGCGCTTGTCTCCAGGCGTGCTCAACGCGCTCATCGCCTCCAGCATCTCCACGCGCACCTTGTCGGCCTGCGTGCGGTCTTTCGGCTCGGCCCAGGTGAGTTTTTCGGCACCGGGGGCGTCGAGGACGCGGCCGGCGGCGGTGGCGAGCAGTTTTTTCGCGTGCGCGACGGCGGCCTCATGTCCGCCAGCATTTTCGGCGGCGGCGACGAGGTCGCGGAGCATGACGAAATATTCGTAGTCCTCCACGCTCTCGCGGATGGCCTCCATCTGTTTGCTGCCGGTGACGCTGTTCCGCTCCAGGAAGAGCGGCGTGTAGCAGGTCGAGGCCGCCATGGCATATTCGTTCCACGACGAGCCACCGCCGGAGTCGCTGAAGGCCCAGAAATACGACGCCTCGGCGCCGCATTGCCACGCGGTCCAGGCTTGCAGGCGGAAATAGGAATACGGATCGGCCAGCCGCGAGCCGAGGTTGCAGGAGTAGAACGCCAGCTCCGTGCCGGCGGCGCGGCGCTGCGCGTAGTAGTCGCGGAACTTCGCGCCGCCTTCGAGGAACATCGGACGGTTCGGGCAGAGGACGTGGCAGAGCGCCATCATCTCCTGGTTCGCGGCGGACGGGTCGCGATGTGTCGGGTCCTCCCAGATTTTCACGCCGGTGTTCGCCGCGCGTATCGCCTTCGCCCACGGCAGGATGAGGTTGTCGCGCCGGGGTTCAGCGGGCTCGTCCACGAGCAGGACGCAGAGCTGCTCCGGCTTCAGCTCGCGCTGCTTCATGTGGCCGGCCCAGAAGGTGATCCACTCGCGCACTTTCACGTCAAACTCCGGCGTGCCCATCTTCGCCCGGCCGATCTGCTCGCCCACCGATGCGAAGACGCAATACTGCCGCGCCGTGGGCCAGAGCCGGAGCCATTCATCGAACGCTGCGGTGTCCTGGCTGTAGGGCATCACGCTGCTCGTGGCCCACGGCGAGTCCACGAAATGCCCGCGCATCATGCGGAGATACGCGGCGTGGTTTTCCGGCGTCACGTCCCGGCCCTTGACGATGTTGCTGTAGTCCCAGCCGCCGAGATGCAAGGCAGGCTGGTCGGGGAACCGCAGCGGAAACACGCGCAAGGCCAGCGGCACCTGGAGCTTGATTTGACCGCTGGAGAGCGAAATCGTGCCGCGATGCGTGCCAGGCGGGAGGTCGGCCGGATGAAAGGTGAACCAGACCTGCCGCGTCATGCCCGACGGCACCGTGATGAGGAAGGCATCGCCATCGCGCCGCGCGTCCGGCAGCGCCGCCGCCACGGCGGCGCCTTTGCGCGTGTCCGTCCACGCGACTTCGTGCACGGTGACGTGCGCCGGATTCGTCCCGCCGGGCAGGCCGGTGATTTGCAAACGCAGCACGGCCGCGCTCTCGCCGGCGTTGCTGATGTTCACCGCGGCGGAGCGAAATTCGTTCCGCATCATCACCACGCTCACCTCACCGCCTCCGCGCACCGGCGCGCCGGTGAGGTCGAGCGGGTCCCACGGGTTCGCCGGTGCGACGGCGAGCGGCGCGGCCTTGCGTTCGCGCCAGACCATCGCCTGCGCCTGGAAAACGCGCTCGTGGAGCGGATTCAGCGGCAGTGTGGCGCGCGCTTGCGGATCATGCCGTCGCGGCATGGCCGGGATCTCGCGCTCGATGGCGTCGAGTTCGGCCAGGATGGGTTTCGCCGCGCCGCCTTCCAGCTTCGCGGCGCTTTCACGCACGGCGAGCAAGTCCTTGCGGATGCGCTGCTCGAACGCGGCGTGGAGCTGGTAGGCCTTCGCATCGGCCACGCTTTCGCCGCTGAACGGCAGGGTCAACCAGTCCGGCTCGCCGCGATAGACCTCCACCTCGTCCACGAAGGTGTAAGGTCCGCCTGACAGCACGAGGAAGGACACATAGCGCCCGTGCGTCCGCAGCTCGTCGGTCCAGAAGCGATGAATGGCGTATTTGTCCGGCGCGGTGCCGTGTTTCATGCCGAGATTCACCAGCTCGCCGGCCGGATAGAAGCTCCTGCCATCGTCGCTGACGAGGACCACGATGCTGGCCGGCCACGTCACGCTCGCCGCGCCCGCAGCGGTGTTGAACGACGCGCCGCGAACCGGCTGCACGGAACCGAGGTCCACGGTGATCGCGACGCTGCCGGTGTTGTTCCAGCCCACGGTGCTCTGTTGCGTCCAGAAATGCCCCTTGGTGTAAATGCCGTCGGTGAGCTGCGCCTTGTCGCCGGGGTCGGTGCAGAGGGCGTAGTTCGGCTTCGGGTCGAGCGTGCAAGGCTTGCCGAGCGCGAGATTGTCCGCAGACTTCGGCATCTCGGCGGCGAAGGTTTGTGTGATGGAGAACAGGATCGCGGGCAGATGTTTCAAGGGGGACATTCGGTGACTATTGGGTGGAACGAGTTTCATAAACTTTCGCGAGCCGGACGATGGCGTGGTCGGGGGCGGCGCAAGTAAAGGAGATGCGGTTCGCGCCGGAAGCGAGGGCGGGGAGAGTCGCGGGGAGGTCTCCTTCGACGACGGTGGCGCGGGCGGCGTTGCGCACGATCCAGTGGCGCTGGTCGCGGCAGGAGAGGCGCTCGCCGACTTTCAACGTCACGGGGAAACGCACCGTGTGGCTGTTGACGGTCAGCGCGGGGTTTTCCATCGCGCCGGAGAGTTCGATCTCCAGCTTCGCGGTTTCGCCGGGGCGCACGGGCAGGTCCCAGGCGTTGTCCTCGCCGTCGGGCGTGGTGATCCAGCGCGGCAGGTCGTATTCGCGCGCGAGTTTTTTCCAGTCGATCTGCTCGCGTGGGCGCGGTGTGCCGAAGGGCTTGCCGAAGGCGTTCACGGTGACTTCGGCGCGGGCGCTGACACCGGGCGGTTTTTCGCAGGTGAAAGCGAGCGCGTTGTCGCCCGCTCGCAGCGCGGGGACGGGGCCGGCGAGGCGGACGCGCGCGAGCAGGTCGCCCTTTTCATCGTAGTGGGCGCATTCGCCGCCGGGTTCGATCTCGATGAACTGCCCGGACTTCAGCGTGACGGGCAGCGCGAGCGACGCGCCGTTGACGGTGAGCGCGGGATTCTTCAATTCGGCGGGCAACACGGGCAGCGCGACGACGGGGCCGAGGACGACTTCGGCGGCGCTGCCTGCGGGCACGTCGTTGAGGTAGAGGTTGAGGCCGGAGACGTGGGCGAGATCGATCGGATTCCGGTAGATGTCATAAGTGCCGCCGTAGGGCCATTGGTGGTCGGTCATGCGCTCGACATCGCGCTCGCGCAGCAGCAGTTCGACGTAGCGCCAGCCGGTGAAGTCGAGCGTGATGTAGTGGTCGGAGAGCGCGTGCATGTATTCGCGCGGCGTGGCGAGCTGGATGTTCAGCAGCGCGCCGGAGCCGTCGCCCTTCACCCACACGCCGAACGCGCCGGTGCCGGTGAGATCGCGGTAGGGCGCGGGAAAGGTGAGCGCGGCCCTGGCCCACGCGCCGTCTTTCGTGGTGCCTTTGTTCTCGGCGCGCAGCCGCAGATTGCCTGCGCCGCCGCGCGTGTCGGCGGTCTCGGCGGCGAGGTGAAGCGTCACATCGCGCGAAACGGTCGCCTGCTGGAAAGCGGCGAGGTCGGCGAAGTCGCTGACGACCTTGCGCTGCGCGCTGTCGTAGGGCGCGACGGCGTAAAGCGCCTCGATCCGCGCGGCCAGCGGCTGCGCGGCGAAGGGATTGCGGCCCGTCCATTGCTCCGAGCCGTTGCCCAGCGCGCTGATGCGATGCGCGGCCATCTTCACCGGCGTGAAGCGCCACGCGCCATCGCGCTCCTGCCGCAGGCGGAACTCATCGCCCGGCACGGCCACGCGTTTCGTGGTGGTGTCGTCGAAGTAGCGCGCCAGCCGCAGCCGCTCGTGCCAGCCGAGGACGGTGAACTGCCGCTCGATGGAGTAGCGCGCCGGCTTGTGCGTGACGTTCACGCCCTGCACCGACATCGCCGCGCCGAGGCCGAGATTTTTCGCGGCGAAATACTCCATTTCATCGAGAAAGTGTCCGCGCGCCTGCGGTCCCGGATCGCGCGGCGCCCACCAGCCGAGCTGCGGCTCGATCAAGTCGGTGTGGCGGTATTCCGCCGCGATGGCGATGTGCTTGTCATGGAATCGCTTCGCCGCCCAGACGGGATGATCCCACGCGCCGAGCCGCGAGTGAAACCACCAGTTGTGCTCGCCGTGGCAGCTCGCCTCGGCGAGCACCTCGCCGCGCAGGCGCTTGAAGATGGCGTGGCGCATGAAGTCGATGCCGTAGCGGCTCCCCATGCCCTCGGAGCCGTCGAAGTAGATCTGATCGAGGCCGCAGGTGTTGAAGAGGTGCGCGATGCGGTCGGCGAGTTCGCCGGCCAGAGGTGAATCCGGCTCGGGATAAAACGCGAGGTAGTGCTGCTGGAGGTAACCGGCCTTCGCACCGGCGGCATGCGCGGCGTGGCGGGTCTTGAACGCGCCGCGCTTGCAGCCTTTGAAGGCGAACGGCGGCGTGGCGCTGACCTCGCTGTATTGCACCAGCTCCGTGCCGATGCGCAGGACATTGCCGCGGCCGGAGTAGGTGAAGACGATGTCGTGATTCGACGCCGGCTTTTCATTCACCATCACGGCCGTGTCCGTTGGACTCAGCGGCTGCGCGAGCGTGTAGGTGTCCGTCGCGATGAGCTGCGGGCTGGCCTCGGGCGTCACCCACGGGTCGCGCGTGTCGATGCAGCCGGTGAGCGTGTGGATGCCAGCCTTCAATCCCGCCGCGTGGATGCGGTCCACTGCGGCCTTCATGTCGTCGAGGCCGCGCGGGAAATACGAGCGGTTGATCTCGTAGTGGCCGAGCGTGCTCCACCATCCGTGCAGGTGGATGTGGGTGAAGCCGCCCCGCTGCGCGAGCGCGATCCAGTCGTCCACCGAGGCGAGCGAAAGATCGGCGAAGAGATACGAGCCGCGATTTGCCTCCGCGCCCAGCGACCAGGGGCCGCCGAGCTTCGACACCGGAACGCCCGCCGCCCCCGCCATCGCCCGCAGCATCGCGGGCATCTCCGCCTTCGGCCCGGCGGCGAGTCCGGCCCGCCAGCCGGTGAGCCCGTGCTCCGCCGTCGTCCCCACGCGCAGCGCGACGGGTTTGCCGGCGATGCTCATCTCCACCGGCAGCTCGTAGCCGCGCAGGCAGACGGCATCCTCGTCGTCGGAGAGTATGTTGGCCATGCCGCCGCGATATTTCGCGGGCGCGACGGGCAGGTTCACGAAGGTGAGTTCCTTCACGCCAGGCAGCGTCAGCGAGCGCAGCGTGAAGGTGAAAAAGTCATCGCGCGTCTCCACGCCGAGCACCGCCGCGCCTTCGCCATGCGGGAAGGTGAACGTGAGCGCGCCATCGGCGAACGACGCCTTGCGCGCGGTGACCTGACGGCCATCCGAGAGCCGTGCGGAGACCATCTCCTGCGCCCGCGCCAGCAGCTCGCGTCCCGATGCCTTGCTTCGCAGCGAGACGACACGTCCGCGTGTGTCGATCTGGAGCGCCGCGCGGCGATTCTCAAAGGTCGCCGCGAGCGATGGCGCGAGTTTCGACTCATCCACCAGCGTGCAGGCCGCGTCGGCGCGGGCGGGATCGTTCGCCAGCGCGGCCACTTCCGCTGCGGAAAAGGCCCGCGCATGGAGCCGCACGTCGTCGATCAGCCCGTGATGGCTGACTTCACCGGCCCAGGAGCCGATCCGCAGCCCGTCGGCGGCGACGGGCTGAGTCCATTTGCCTTTGCCGACCAGTTTTCCATTCACATACGTCGTGATCTCCGGCAGTGCGAAGACGACGCAGACGTGCGTCCATTTCCCACGCGGCAGCGAGGAGAGCAACGGCACGCTCGTCTCGCTCCAGGCGCTGCCCGGCGCACCGGCGATCTGGCCGGGCATCCCCATGCGGAAGGAGAGCGTGTCGTCGCGCACGAACAGCATCAGCCCGCCCGGACTCCAGGTGTGCGTGGTGACGAGATTCGGATAGCGCCCCGTGCCCTCCCAGGTGGCCCAGAGCGAAAGCGTGAACTGCTTCGCGCCATCGAGCCCCGGCACCGGCGGCAGTTCGATCGAAGCCTTCGAGCCGCCGAAATACGCCGCCGTGCCGAACGCGCCCTTCGCCCACTGCGCGCCCGCCATCTCGCCCTCGATCCGGCTCGGCGACTGGTCCGCCGTGATCGCGCCAACACCTTCATCGAGCGGCAGCCACAGCCGCAGCGACGGGTCCGGCTCGGCGGCAAGTGAGAAACCGCAAAACGCGGTGAGAAAAAAAACAGCGAGGACTTTCATCGGTGGCGGCATGGGAGTTTGGCGGCGATTCTGGCACACCGCAGCTCCGCAGGTGCAAGCCTGAGCCTACGCCTTCAAGGGACGCGGTTGCGCAGCGGAAAAAGAAACGCGCACAAACGCGCAACATGCGATCATCAGCCCGCCGTGACTGCGCCAGCATTCAACGGTAACGAACTTCAACCTGATCCTGCCCGCCATGTCATCCCATCCACTGCAAATCAAACGCGCCTACACACCTGCCGCGCCGGAGGACGGCGAACGCTTCCTGGTGGACCGCCTCTGGCCGCGCGGGGTGAAAACAGAGGGGTTGCGCCTGACAGCATGGCTCAAAGAAGTCGCGCCGAGCGATGCGCTGCGGCGCTGGTTCGGACACGAGCCCGAACGCTGGGAGGAGTTCCGCCGACGCTACCTCGCGGAACTGAAATCGCAGCAGACGGCATTGCAGCCGCTGTGCGACGCTTTGAAACGTGGACCGGTGACGCTGGTCTATTCCGCGCATGATGAAGAGCACAACCAAGCGGTGGTGCTGCGGGATTTTCTCCTGGAGCCATCGCCTGCGGCACCGAAAGCCCGCAAGACCGCGATCAAGCACGCTCCTTGATCTCGCGCCGGAGGAAAATCGTCCCAAACAGGTCGTTGAACGACCAACCCCCGTCCTATCAATGTTTACTCTGACCGGTCCCTCCATAGCGCGATTTCGCATGAAGCCTCGGTCACGCTGGCGGGCGTTGCCCAGTCTCGCCCTGGTCTTTCTGGCCGCTTGCGCCGTATCCCAAGTCCACGCGCAACCTGCCGCCGGCGCGCTGTTGTCCAATCCGCCGCCCGGCGTCCAGCTTTGGTGGGCGGGTTCGAGCGCCACCAAAATCCGCCCCGATCAGGCGCCGCCTACCCCGATCCCAAACACCCCCAGAATCCCTACGCGGATCCCATGAGCTGGACGGACGGCTACAGCACCCCCGCCGGTGAAAAACATCCCTGGGGCAACGGTGACGGGCGCTTCATCTACCCGCCGCCTGCCGCCGCCGCTGCCAACAGCGCCGGCCCCGTGCTCGACGGCCCGATCGACAGCATCCGCTGGGAACACCTCCGCGACGGCATCGAAGACTACGAATACCTCGCCATGCTGCGACGGCTCCTTGCGGCCAACCCCGGCCGGCTCAACCCCGAACTCGCCGCCGAAGCGCGCCAGTTGCTGACCGTGCCTGACACCATCTCCTCCAGCCTGACCGCCTTCACCCTCGACGGCGAACCCATCGAACAACACCGCGACCGCGTCGCGCGCATGATCGAACGGTTCGCCCGCTAGCCGGATTTTTCAACTCACCGAACCGCCTCCGTGATGCTCTTCCAGCGCCCTGCGAGATCCCGAAACATCAACCAGCATGAACCCCGGAATGCAGTGGAAAAGTTGGGAAGCGTCGCACATGCAGCTTGAGCCTGATCAACGCGGTGCTGGATTTCGTAACCACCATCCACTTCCAACCAGCAACGAATCCGCCCAGGAACCCGACACGCCCTCATGAAAACGACGCCCTCGAAACCCTCATTGCAGCCATCTCCCCGGTCCGCCGCCTTCTGCTCCCGCCGATGGGCCTTCGTGGCGACGCTGCTGACCATGGTCGCCTCCCATGCGGAGGAAATGTTTCCCTTCGTGATTCCCGGACTCGAAACTCCGGCGAAGGACTCGATCGTGGATGTCTCCTGGCTCAATGAGATGCCGGCGGGCAAGCATGGTCCCGTCACCGTGCGCGACGGGCAGTTTGTGGATGGCGCGGGCAAGCGCGTGAAGTTCCTCGCCACGAATTTCACCTTCGGCAGTTGCTTTCCCGATCACGACACCGCGGACAGGCTCGCGGCACGGCTGGCGAGCCTGGGCATGAACTGCGTGCGCTTTCACCACATGGACAATCAGACCGCGCCGCGCGGCATCTGGAAGGCGGGCACGCCGAAAAAGAACGAGTTCGATCCGGACCAGCTCGACCGGCTCGATTACTTCATCGCCGCGCTCAAGCGCCACGGCATCTACGCGAACCTCAACCTGCACGTCTCGCGCAACTACTGGGAAGGCGAGGACTTCCCCGACGGCCTCGCCGAGCACGAGCGGCGCGAGCGGATGCCCCACTACAGCAAGGGCGTGGACAAGATCAACGAGCAGATGATCCGCATGCAGCGCGACTACGCCCGCGCTCTGCTGGGCCATGTGAACCCCTTCACGAAGACCGCGTATGCCAGCGAGCCGTGCGTGGCCATCGTGGAGATCAACAACGAGAACTCGCTGCTGCAACTCAAGGTCGCCGCGCTGCCGGAGCATTACCGCGCCGACATTCTGAAACAGTGGAACGCCTGGCTGCGGAAGCGGTACACCTCGGCGGAGAAGCTCGTCGCCGCATGGGGGGATGCCACGCCGCTCGGTGACAATCTGCTGCCGGCCAGGTTCGTGACCCAGGGCGGCGGAAACTTCCAAACCGCGCGCAATGATTCCGGCGAACTGCGGGTCAGTCTCACGAAGCTACCAGCGGTGAACTGGCATGCGCAGCTTCACTGGACCGGCATGACGCTGGAGGAAGGGAAGCTCTACACGCTGGAGTTCACCGGCTGCTCCGACGCGCCACGCGAGGTGCCGCTGAGCACGCGCCTGCAAACGGGCGACTATCACAACTGCGGCCTGCGCGAGACCGCCCGCCTGACGCCGCAGTGGCAGACCTTCACGCACACCTTCCGCGCCACGCGCACCGCGCCCGGCCTTGTGCGCTTCGATTTCGTGCTCGGCGGCGGCCCGGCCGGCGATTTTTTCATCAAGGATCTGACGCTGCGGCCCGGCGGCACACTGGGACTCAAGCCGGGAGAATCACTCGCCGATGGCACGGTGGGCAGCGGCGAGGGCAGCCTCGGCACGCCGCGCGGCCTCGACTGGACGCGCTTCCTCGCGGAGACGGAGCGCGGCTACACCGATGGGATGCGCGAGTTTTTGAAAAAGGAACTCGGCGTGCGCGCCTGCATCACCGATAGCCAGGCCAGCTACGGCGGCATCGCCGGCACCTGGCGCGAGTCGTTCAATGACTTCGTGGACATGCACGCCTACTGGCAGCATCCGCGTTTCCCTGGCCGCCCCTGGGACGGCGGCAACTGGAGCATCCCCAACTCGCCCATGGTCGCCAACCCGGGCGCGGGCAACCTCTGGCAACTGGCCATCTACCGCGTGGCGGGGCGGCCCTTCACCGTCAGCGAATACGACCATCCCGCGCCGAGCCACTACGCGGCGGAGATGTTTCCCATGATCGCCAGCTTCGCCGCCGCGCAGGATTGGGACGGGCTGTTTCAGTTCGACTGGGGCGGCACGGGCTGGGACGAGGGGAAAATCAGCGGCTACTTCTCGCTCCAGCAGCATCCCGGTAAGCTCGCCTTCCTGCCCGCTGCCGCGCTCATGCTGCGCCGTGGCGATGTCGCCCCCGCCCGCGGCACGGCGCGGCTCGACCTGCCCGGCGATGAAGCCGAAAAACTCACCGCCGACGGCGTCACCCTGTCCGAGGCCTGGCAGCGTGCTGGTGTGACGCAGCAGGACTGCCTCACGCATCAGCTCGCCGTGCGCTTCACGGAAAACGGCACGCTCAAAGCCGACAAGCCCGCCACCGGCGGCTCGCAGCTCGCCTGGGATGCCAAGGCCGCGCTTTACACCGTCGATGCGCCCGCCGCGAAAGCCGTCGTCGGCCGCTGCACCGGCAAAACGACGAAGCTCGACGGCGCGGAGTTTGCCGTGAAATCAAACTCGCGCGACTTCGCGGCGCTGACGCTCAACGCCGCCGACGGCAAGCCGCTGGCGCAATCCCGCCGCCTGCTCCTCACCGCCGTCGGCAACGTGGAGAACACCGGCATGGGCTGGAACACCGACCACACCAGCGTCGGCCACAAGTGGGGCAGCGCCCCAACGATCTGCGAAGGCATCACCGCCACCATCACCCTCGCCACACAGGCAAAAACCGCGAAAGTCTTCGCCCTCGACGGCACCGGCGCCCGCGCCGGAGAAGTCCCCGCCCGCCTCGCCGAAGGCCGCCTGAGCTTTGCCATCGGCCCGAAAGACAAGACGCTGTGGTTTGAGATCGTCGTCGAGTGACGCCGCGTCGTTTACCCAAAGATGCATCGCTCCGCCGCCATGGACCGGACCTGCTCGTCCGTCCAGCCAGTGATCATCTTCTGACATGGCTTTCCGCCTGCGCGCAGGACTGCCAGAATGTTCTCATGGCGGAAGCCCTCCTGCCTGAGGTCGGAAATGATGTGAACCGGGTGCGCGATGTCGCCGGTGTAGGGATGGCAAAAGCGGTCGAGCACGGCATACTCCGGCGCAAATGCCAGGTACTCCGTCTGCGCCTTGACCGCCGCGATCTGCTCTTTGAGCACGACGTAATACACCTTCAGCTTCGCATCGGTGGCGGAAGCGAGGTTGGAGGGCTCTTCTCCCAGCCATTCCATCTCGATGCAAAGCAGCTCGCGCAAATCCCCCGCCGCATGAGCCGCAGTCAGACGTTTCATCCACTCCTCCTTGGCAGCCTGCGCGCCGGGTCGCTCTCCAAGTCGGGATACAGCACCTTGGCGAGCTGCTTGTAGGGCGACTTCAAATCCCGCCGGGTTGGTGAGACAGAACAGCTCTCGTATTAACTGCCTGGCATCAGCATGTGGCATCAGCATGAGTTCGCCCGCTCATCTCACTGGTACAAGCGTGCGCTGGCGGATGCGCGGTGAAGCGGCTATCAAGGAACATCATGTCCCTGACGGAGCATTTTCTCACGATCAAGCAAGCGCACATCAGCCTCGCGCTGGTCAGCGGCGGCTTGTTCGCCATCCGAGGAGTGGCGGTGTTGCTCGGATTCACCGCGGCGATGCGGCCGGTCGTGCGCCACCTGAGCTATGCCATCGACACCGTGCTGCTGGCCTCCGCGCTGCTCCTGCTGACAGTGCTCCGGCTCAATCCGCTGGCCACTCCCTGGCTCGCCGTGAAGCTGGCCCTGCTTGTCTGCTACATCGTCTGCGGCTCCCTGGCGCTCAAACGGGCGCGCACCCGCCCGCGCCGCGCGCTCGCCTTCGGCGCCGCGCTGCTGTGCTTTGCCATGATGTTTCTGGTCGCCCGCAGCCATCACCCGCTCGGCTTTCTCGATCGCGCCACATTTTCCCGGCTGACGGGCGGTTGAGGCGAAAACCGCCGCCTGGGATTTATCCGGAGGAACGAGTCCGTCCCCGGCCCGCCGTGGACATGGAGCTGCCCGGACCGGCACGGCGTTTTTCCTCCTCGCGCGCGCGAACGCGCTCCTCCGGCGGCACGAGGAAGGAAACCTTGCCCATGAGCACGCAGCCACGACGGCCCGGCACGCAATCGGTGTTGAGCCGATGGCATTGGTCGGTCGCGAAATCATAGTGCGGACAGGAGAACGAGCTCATGGGTGCGTGTCGAGGATGGCACGGGGTCCCGCGTGCGGCGTTGACCTGGGTCAAAGCCGGGCGCACGGCCCCGGCTAGGCTTGCCGCCCCGTATTTCCGGCACGGCCGCTGCGGTGTTTCTTCATGACTCTTCCACAAATCATCCAAGGCGGCATGGGCATCGGGGTTTCGAGCTACCAACTCGCCCGCTCTGTCGCCCGGACCGGGCAGCTCGGAGTGGTCTCCGGCACTTCGCTCGACACGGTCTTCGCACGGCGGCTGCAGCTCGGTGATCCGGGCGGCGACCTCCGCCGCGCCGTGGCGCATTTTCCCTATCCAGAGATCGCCACACGCGTCTGGGACCGCTGGTTCATCGAAGGCGGCAAGACGGCGGAGCAGCCCTTCCGGCTCATTCCGCTGCAATCGCTGACACCGCCGCAGCATCTCACGGAACTCACCGTGCTGGCCAATTTCGCCGAGGTCTTCCTCGCCAAGGAAGGGCACGAAGGTGTCGTCGGCATCAACTTCCTGGAAAAAATCCAGATGCCGACGCTGCCGTCGATCTTTGGCGCGATGCTCGCCGGCGTGGATTTCGTGCTCATGGGCGCGGGCATTCCCCGCGCCATCCCGGGCATTCTCGATGATCTGGCCGCAGGCCGTGCGGTGAAGCTGCGGCTCGATGTGGAGGGCGCGCTGCCGGGCGAGGAGTTTGCCATGACATTCGATCCGGGCGCGTTCTGCGGCGCCGCCGCTCCGGAGCTGAAACGCCCGCGTTTTCTCGCCGTGATCGCCTCGTCCACGCTGGCCATCACACTGGCGCGGAAATCCTCCGGGCGTGTGGACGGCTTCGTGGTGGAAGGACCGACGGCCGGCGGCCACAATGCGCCACCGCGCGGCACGATGCAGTTGAGCGACTGCGGCGAGCCGATCTACGGCGAGCGCGACCTGCCGGAGCTGGAGAAGATCCGCGCCCTCGGCCTGCCGTTCTGGCTCGCCGGTTCATTCGGCGCGCCGGGCAGGCTTGCGGAGGCGCTGCGGCTCGGCGCTGCGGGCATCCAGGCCGGGACGGCATTCGCCTTCTGCGAGGAATCCGGCATCGTGCCCGAGATCAAACGACAAGTCATCGCCGCGAGCCGTGCGGGCGAGGTGAGACTTTTCACCGACCCTGCGGCCTCGCCCACGGGATTCCCTTTCAAAGTGGTGCAGGTGGAGGGCACGCTGTCCGATCCGGCGATCTATGCGGCGCGTGAGCGCGTGTGTGACCTCGGCTACTTGCGCCAGGCGTATCGCCGGGACGATGGCACGCTCGGCTTTCGCTGCCCCGGCGAACCCGTGGACATTTATTTGCGCAAAGGCGGGACTGCGGAGGATGCGGCCGGGCGCAAATGCCTGTGCAACGGCCTCAGCGCGACGATCGGCCTCGGCCAGTCGCTGGGCGGCGGACACGTCGAAAAAGCACTGGTCACCGCAGGCAGCGAAGTCGCCCACATCGCGCGATTCCTCGCGCCAGGCCGCGAAACCTATCGCGCCGAGGAGGTCATCCACGCGCTGCTTGCGTAGTTGACCGGCTCAAAAATCCGCGGGCTTCAGCAACGTGGCGACCACCTTGCTCGTCCATTCGCCCCGGTTTGCCTTGTAGCTGCCGCGCATCCAGACCAAGGCGGTGCGTTCGTCCTTCCACTGCGGGACGAGCGGGCGGAGATTGTCCATCGTGGAGTTCGTGGTGACGGGCGTCCATTGCCACGTCGCGCCGCCGTCGGTGGTCTCGCCGCGGAAGATTTCATGATGCCGCCGGCCGTCGGCGGTGCTGATAAGCGGCTTTCCTGTCGCGATGTCGGCGTCAGTGGAGAGATAGACGACGTTGGTGTTTTGCGGGTCGATCGCGCCGAGGCCGGAGTAGTCGTCTTCTCCGGGGTAGAGCCGCTTGCCCGCGTGCGCGATCTCCCGCTCGATCCATTTCGCGCCGTCCCAGCGCGCGAAGTGAAAGCGGATGTCGTCGCCGCCCTTGCCGCGCGGAAGGCCGGCGCTGCCGCGCTGCACGGTGAAGAGCACGACGGGCCGCCCGTCCTTGTCGAGATGGATGTCCGTCATCCATGCGACGTTGTCCGGCCCGCCCTGGTAGACGCGGGTCAGGTCCCACGAATGCACCGCGCATTCCGTGCTGGTGGACAGCGGCGCGACCACCGCCCCGTCGCTGCGGTGGATGTTCCCTTCGCGGATGAAACCGTGATAGAGGCTGTTGTCAAAATTGCGCGGGTGGTCCTCCGTGGCGACGAAATGCACCGCGTCGCGCTGGTTGGAGATGTATTTGGTGTAAGGACTGTAGCCGTCGCGTCCGATGTAGAGCTTGCCGCCGTAGCGCCAGGTGCGCGCGTCGTCGTCGGAGACGAGGTAGTTCGGATCGAGTCCGTGGCCGCGGTGAAAGAGGTAGGTGCGGTTTCCTTCCGCTGAAAGGCGCAGCGGATTGGCGTAGGTGACGTTGTTGGTGTGCGCCCATGTCCCCTTTCCAGCCTTTTCCCCTGGCGTCACAAACTCCGTCTCCGGCGACCAGGCCGTGGCATCGCCCGGTCGTTCCGAGATGCGGTAATACAGCTTCGGCTCCTGCCCGTGCTTGGAGTAGGCGGCGAAATAGCGGCCGTCCTGCAGGACAAGCAGCCCGGGGTTGTTATGATCGTCCTGCTCCAGATTCTCGTGCAGGATCGCGACGTTTTTTTTGCCGGAGGCCAGGTTCAGCACTGCCAGTTCGACATTGCCCCAGCCGGGTAGTTTCGAGTTGCGGAACTTTCCATTCGCCCGCACGGAACCGACCAGCAACTGCCCGCGATCCACGATCGTGCGCTCGTCCATGAACCACGACCACGCGCCGTTGTCGTTCAGCTCATGGAACTCGCCGCGCACATGGTCGGTCGCCGCAGGGTCGGCAGCCAAAGCGGAAACGGCGTGGAGCATCCCGAGTGCGGCGAGGCTCAGGCAGGCGGACTGAAATCCATGCGGGCGGGCGCCCGAACAGTGGGTGGATGTGCCAGGCGGCGGATTCATGCTGCAGCGGTGGAGGAACGCGCGTCGCATGGCACATTTCATTGATGCAGGTCAAAGGCACGGGCGATGCCGCAGGCGTTGATTTTAGCGATCAGGCGACGCATGTGGCCTGCCACGCTTATGAAACGCCCCGCTCTTCCGCTGTTTCCGACCATCGCGGCCCTGGTGGCCGGATCACTGACCGTCTTCGCGGCCGAGTTGCGCGTTCCGAACCGCGCACCGCTTCCGAACGAAGTCGGTTATCATCCGGCCGATGGCGAGAAGGCGCGGCTCAATCCGCCCTCGTTCATCTGGCTGCACGAGAAGGAGGCGGCCAGCTACTCGATCCAATGGGCGCGCGCGGCGGATTTTCGCGACGCCGCCGGCGCGGAAAAGTTCATCTGGAACACCTACACGCACTGCGAGCCGCTCGCGCCGGGCCAATGGTTCTGGCGTTACCGTTTCACGACGAAGGAGGGACAGGCTTCCACCTGGAGCACCACACGGAAGGTCATCGTTCCGAAAACAGCGGTCGAGTTCCCGATGCCCACGCGTGCCGAGCAGCGCCAGCGTGTGCCGGAGGGGCATCCGCGGATCTTCATGCGCCCGGAGGACCTTCCGCGCTTGCGCGAACTGGCGGACGGCCGCGAGAAGGATCGCTTCGCCAAGCTCCGCGCCGAGGCGGTGCGACTGGCAAAATCCAAGCCCGTCGCGGAGCCGGTCGAGATGGGATCCGCCCGCGACAAGAAGAACGAGCACGCCATCCGCTTCTGGTGGGCGAACCGTGCGCAGACCGAGAAAGCGTGCATGGAGGCCGAGACGCTCGCCTTCGTTTATCTCATCACCGGAGAAAAGACCTTCGGCGACGCCGCCCGCAAGCGCGTGCTGCAGCTCGCCTCGTGGGATCCCGACGGGCCGACCAATTTCAAACTCAACTGCGAGGCGGCCAAGCCCATGCTCTACCGCCTGCCGCGGGCCTACGACTGGTCCTGGGACATCTTCACGCCCGAAGAGCGCGGACAGGTTCAGAAGGCCATGACGCGACGAATCAAGGATGCCTGGGAGAGCGGCGAGGTGCTGCGCGGCGTCGGCCATCTCAACGCGCCGCTCAACAGCCACGGCAACCGCGTCTGGCACAAGATCGGCGAGGCGGGCATCGCCTTCCTCGGCGAAGTCCCGGAGGCGGAGACGTGGCTCGACTACGCGGTGAACAAATTTTACTCCTGCTATCCCGTGTGGTCCGACGACGACGGCGGCTGGCACGAAGGCGTGGCCTACTGGAGCGGTTACATGAGCAAAGCCGTCTGGTGGCTCCAGGCCGCGCAGTCCGCGCTCGGGATCGACGGCTCGAAGAAGCCGTTCTTCGCGCAGGTCGGGGATTACCCGCTCTACATCGCGCCGCCCGGCTCGCCCAACGCCGGATTTGGCGATCTCTCCAACCGGCCGCCGTCCTCTTTCGTCGGCAGCTTCATGGAGTATCACCTGCGCACCGTCGGCAACAGCGCCGGCGGTTCACATGCCGGCTACTGGCGCTGGTGGATGGACGCTTGGAAAATGCAAGGAGCGGATGGCATCCTCGGCTTCCTCTATCACGCCAACCTCCCGCCGCTGCCCGCCGCGAAGCCGCCGGCCGGTCTGCCGCAATCCAAAGCCTTTCAAGGCATCGGTGTGGCCAGCCTGCACACCACGCTGCTCGACAGCGCGAACGACGTGCATTTCCTGCTGAAGTCGAGCCCGTTCGGCTCCCAAAGCCACGGCCACAACGCGCAGAACAGTTTCCAGCTCAACGCCTACGGCGAGGCGCTGCTGCCCGCCTGCGTCTATCGCGACCTCCACGGCAGCAAGTTCCACTACGAATGGGCGCACAGCACCCTGGCGCAAAACGCCGTGCTCGTGAACGGCCGGAACCAGATCATGCACAGCGCCGCCGCGAAGGGTCGCCTCACCGGCTTCCGCGCCTCGCCGGAATGCGACTTCGTGACGGGCGACGCCACCGCCGCCTATGGCACGCTCGTCCGCCGCGCCCTGCGCCATGTCGCCTTCGTGAAGCCCGACCTGATCGTCATCTGCGACGACCTCGCCACACCGGAGCCGGCGACCTTCCAGTTCATGCTGCACGGCCTCGCGCCGTTCACCGTGGATGAATCACAGGCCCGCCTGACCCTCGAGCGGCCGAAGGCCGGCCTCACCGCGCAATACCTCCCGCCCGCGCCGCTGGCCTTCCGGCAATGGGACGGCTACCCGATGACCATGCTCCGCGACGCGACATTTCCCAATCAATGGCACGTCGAAGCCGCCACAAAGGACAAGCGCGCCGACCTCCAGATGCTCACCGTGCTCGCCCCCTACCGCGCCGGAAAACGTGTTGAGTGGTCGGCACAGCGGCTGGAAAGCCCCACCGCCGTCGGCGTGCGCATCCAGCGCGAAGGTGCCGTGACCACCGTCGCCTTCCGCAAATCCGGCGTGAGCGGCAAAGCCACCTTGGAGGGCCTGGCCTTCAACGCCCCCTCCGCCTTCCGCACCGGCGGGCGGTGAAGGACGCGCTTCAAAAGTATCCGCCTTTTTCGGTGATCTCGTGGATGCTCTGACCTTCGGCGATCCAGCCGAAGATTTGCTTCTCGTTCTCGCGGATTTCATCGACGCGCACGAGCACGTCGCCGATCTTGATCGAAATCTGGTAGTGCGTGACGAGACGGCGGCCGAGCGAGCCACCTGGGATGCGATGCTTGTAATAGACCGGGAAGGGCTTTTCCAAAATCTGCCGGTGTCGCGGATGTCTCCGTCGATGTACACCGCCTTCACGCCCTTGCCGTGGGCGGCCGCGATCATCACGCCGCCTCAGAGCGTGGCCTTCTCGCCGTTGGAGGTGTCCCACACGACGAAAGTGTCCGCGCCCATCTCGTCGAGCAGGTCGCATATGGACTGCCCGAGCACCCAGTCCTGGATGTCGAGGCAGGCGATCCCCGCGTCCGTCACGAGCTCAAGGATCGTGCGCAGGAAATAGCCGGAGTGGATTCCCGTGTTGTGACGCAACTGGCAGGTGAGCGGGATGGCGACCGTGCGCGCTCACAATCCCGCCGGCTCCTGCAACGGGATGTCCACGGCGCAGGGAATGTGATCGGACAACGCCGGATGCAGCGCCTGGCCGAACGTGCTCAATGCCTCGCCGAAGTGCGGCGAGAGGCGGTACGATTTCCTCCCGTCAGGCAGGGCCGATGGCGGGGCTTTGACAAAGATCCAGTCCAGCCTGCCTCTGCCGATGGGGCCGATGGGGCGTTTCACACTGAAGGTGGGCGTGCGGCCGAAGAACGCCTTCTCATTTGAATTCGCCAGCTTCGCGGAGGAGCGGTTGATCGAGCGGTCGCGGTCGCCGCGGAAGTCAAACTGGCCGCCATCGGCGAAGCGGAAGTCCTCGATGCGGTTGAACAGCCTTCTGGACTTGTTCGGCAGCAGGATGGGGATGTCCAGCGCCAGCGGGTTGTGCAGATTTTTGACGTTGTTGATCAGAAGGCGTCCGGTGTTCGCCACCACGGGCACCGCCATCAGCACGTTCATGCCCACGCTCAGCCAGGTCTGCGAGCTGGTGGAGGTGCGCGCCAGCACACGTCTGGCGGAGGTGGGACTGATGTCCGCCTTGGAGGTGTTGTGGTCGCCCGCCATGACGACCGTGTGCGGGATGTCCTGGATGTGGGAGAGGATTTCCAGCAGTTGTGCCTCGCGGTCCCGGGGGCGTGCTTTGATCTCCAGATGGTTGTGGATCACGGTCAGTGTGCTGCCAGGAAGCCCGGGGACCGCGAGGTCCACGCGGAAGAAGATGCGCCCGCCAACCTTCATCTCCCGCACGATCTTGTTCTCAAACAAAACCTCCGCCGCGAACCGGCGTGAGTCTTCAATGAGGCCCGTGTCCGACTTCTCCCCCTCATACCAGTCGTAAGGCTGGGCCTTGAGCTGGAAACACTTCGCGCTCCTGACGGGGTAACGCGACAGCACCGCGATGCCGAACACGCCTTTGTAACGTCGCGGGTCAGGCTGGTGCAAGACCTTCCCGCCGCGGCCGTCCGGGATGGATTCCAGCCCCAGCAGCACGGGGTCGATCTCGATCTGTTGCGGCGCATAGACGTAGTTCATGCCCAGCGCTTGTGCGATTTCGCGCGCGGCGTCACGATAACCGGATCGGCCGATGCCAATGTCCATCTCCTGAAGAAGAATGACATCCGCCGTGACCAGACGCTCACGTTCACGCAGCAGCTCCGCGCGTCTCTTGCTGCCGGGAGGCGCGACGCGCGGATCGATCAACGCTTCAAACGCCTCCGCGGACTTCAAAGCCCGGGCCGCCTCGTGCGCATGGATGGATTTTTCGATGTTCCACGTCGCCACGCGCACGAATTCACCCATGGTCGCGTTTTGCGCCCGCGTGGACCGCTTGCCGCCGTACCATGCCTCGTTTGAGATGATGGGACGGTTGAAAAAACGCGCGAGTTTCTGTTCCACCGTGCCACCTGGCTTAGGATTCACCGCCAGGCCCTTCAACTCCTCGAAACTGAGAAATTCGGTGCCCTGAAATCGTGTTCCGACGCTGCCATAACCGCCTCTGACCGCCGGCGTGCGCACGGCGATCTCCGTGTGCTTCGCATTCTTCTTCGACATGGAGCCGCAGCCGGTCAGCAACGGAAGGCAGAGAAGCGAAAGCAGGGGGCGGCAATTCATGGGAAAGTCGCATTATACGCGCAAAACCGGACCATGCCGCGATTCAATCGCGTTTCCTGGTGATGCCTGCGGC
>JAEUHJ010000054.1 GCA_016795375.1 Verrucomicrobiaceae bacterium | reverse complement strand
TGCGACCTGGACGACGAGAACCACGAGCAAAAAAGCGACGTCCCAAATCCTACCAACTGCTCACCGCACCCCGCCACCAGTTCCAGGAAATCCCCCACCGCGAGCGCTACCGCGCCGTCGCTTAACCGAGTGCCATTCATGTCTGTCCCTCTGTTCAGGCTTAAGCAGCTCATCGCCACGTGCGATAAAATGTCTGTCCCTCTGTTCAGGCTTGCCGGAAGCGCGGAATTTCAGGGCCACATTTGCCCGTTCAAGTCCGTATCATGGCAATCTTCACCCGCCGCCATTTCCTCCACGCCTTGCTGCTCACGCCTGCCACGCCTGGCTTCGCGCTCACAGCAGATACCACCTTCATCCGCGAACGCCGCGCGCGCACGTTGCGCTACGTCGAGTCCATGCGCTTTGAAGACGGTGCGTTCGGGCGCTATCGCTACTCGGCGGGGATGCCGGAGCCCACGCTCCACAGCTCCACCTATGCGGCGATGACGCGCAGCCTCTACCGGGATCTCGATTCGCTCACGAAAACGCAGCGTGAGGAATGGGTCGCTTATCTGCAATCGCACCAGGATGAGGACGGCCTTTTCCGCGATCCTCTCATCTTTGGCGAGGGCTGGTATAAGGACGATCCCGAGTGGTGCGGGCGGCGGCACTTGAGCTGCCACATCGTCACCGCGCTCACCTGTCTCGGCGCGGTGGCGGCAAAACCGATGACGCACCTCGCGCCTTTCTACGACAAGGCAAAGCTCACCGCATGGCTGGAGGCGCGGGACTGGTCCAAGGCGGATTTTGCGGGCAACGAGGTGCTCAACATCGGCACGCTGCTGCAATATGCGCGTGATTTTCAAAAGGAGCCGCGTGCCGCCGAGGCCGTGCGCTTGATGCTCGACTGGCTCACTCTTCATCACCTGAATGAGCAAACCGGACTCTGGGGCACTTACGATGTCACCCACGGCGACGGCCTCTCCCGCGCCGTGATGGGCGCGTATCACTTCTGGCTGCTCTACTTCTACGATCGTGTGCCCGTGCCGCATGCGGAAGCCGCCATCGTCCACATCCTGCGCACACAGGGCGGGAAGGACGACGGCTTCGGCCAGGGCGTGCATGGCCCGCGCAGCAGCGCCTGCGAGGATATCGACTCCATCGACCCGCTGGCGCGCCTTTTGAAAGCGAGCCCGCAAAACACCGTGGAGATCGAAAAAGCCCTCGCCCGTGCCGAGGACCACATGTGGGCGCAGCAGAATGACGACGGCGGCCTCACCTGGATACGCGGCGTGAAGTTTCAATACGGCCACCCGCTGCTCGCTGCTCCGGTGGATGGCAGCGGCATGTTCCCCACTTGGTTCCGCACTCTTGCGCTCGCCTATCTCGGTAAAGCGCTGCCCACCTCCCGCACAGGCGCTTTCGACTGGCACTTCGCCCAATGCCCCGGCATCCAATTTTTCCATCCATGAAACTCCATCTCGTCCTCCCTGCTCTCTGCCTCGCGACGTTTGTCCGTGCTGAAATCCCACACCCCGACGACGCGCCGAAGCCGCTCTCTCCCGCGGAAAGCGCGAAGCAGTTCGTGCTGCCTGCGGGCATGAAGATCCGCCTGCTCGCCAGCGAACCCCTCATCCGCGAGCCGAGCGGTGTCTGCTGGGATGACAAAGGCCGCTGCTTTGTCACCGAACTGCACGGCTACAACGTGGAAGGCCAGTTCGACATCGACGAACTCAACAAGACGGGAAAGCTCGACATGGAGGTGCGCCGCATCCAAGCCAGTGAGGAGGCAGAAAAGAAAGCCAAGGCCGAGACCTATGGCACCGTCAAACTCCTGCGTGATACCGATGGTGATGGCGTGATGGACAAGGCCGTCATCTGGGCGGACCGGCTGCCTCCCTGCTACGGACTCACCGCAGCCAACGGGGGCATCATCATCGCCTGCGCACCGCACATCGTCTTTCTCAAGGACGCGGATGGCGACGACCTGCCCGAGGTGAACGAAAAACTCTTCACCGGATTCGGCACCGGCAAGCTCGAGCGTGGCATCAACGCGCCCACTCCCGGGCCCGACGGCTGGATCTATTTCGGCAAAGGCTGGAAATCATCCACCGCCATCACCGGTCCCCATTTGCAGCAGCCAGTGGAGCTTCCTGACAGCGATTTCCGCATTCGCGCCGACGGCAGCGCCATCGAGCCCGTCAGCGGCAGCACCAAAACCACCGGCATGGCCTTCACCGATGGCGGCGAGCGCTTCGTCTGCAACACCACGCACCCCGGCCTCTTCGTCACCCCCATCCCCTGGCGCTACCTCATGCGCAATCCCGATGCTGCCGCGCCTGTGCTCGACGCACCCGCCAGCGATGACACCCGTGTCTATCCCATCTCCAAACCGCATCCTTGGCGCACGAAGCGCGAGCAAAACGCCGCCTACTTCGCTTTCTACAAGAAGATCAGCCTCAGCGATGCCGCCGCCTCCGGCTACTTCACCTCCGCCTGCGGTCCGCTCGTTCACGATGGTTATTTCCTCGTCTGCGAACCCGCCCAAAATCTCATCCACCGCTCCCGGATCGTGCGGGATGGCACGCGCCTTCGTTTGCAGCGTTTCCCAGGCGAGGAGCAGCGCGAGTTCCTCGCCTCCAGTGACGCGTGGTTTCATCCCGTCAGCCTCACGCACACACCGCAAGGCCACATCGCCATCTGTGACTTCTACCGCGAGATCATCGAGGACTACTCCGCGATCCCCCGCCACCTCCAGCAGCAATACGGCGTCATCAACGGCCACGACCGCGGCCGCATCTGGATCCTCGAAGCAGGCGGCAGCGCCAGGCGCAAACCCACCACCACCGAAGCCAAAGTGCTACACCTCCGCCAAACTGACGACACCACCGGCATCGACCCCGCCGCCGATCTTGAGCCTCAACTCGCGCTCCAGCTCGCCCTCAGCCTCGGCCCGCAAAAAAACGCCCTCGTCGCCCTCGCCCGCAAGCACGGCCAGCTCCGCTGGATGGATGCCGCCATCGCCTGCTCCGCGCACAAACTCGAAAAAGACATCCTCCTCGCTCTCGCCATCGATCCGGGCCAAAGCGAGCCCGTCATGGTCAACCTCGCCGGCATCATCGCTGCGCGTGGCGATGTCACAGAAATCACCGAATGCCTCGCCATCATCAAAACCGGCAAAGCGCGAGAGATTCTCCAGCTCGGACTCGAAGACACGAAACCTCTCGCAACCGTCACCGACATCCCGGCTCCCGCAGCGCCCACCGCCGCGCAAAACGCTGAATGGGAAAAACGCATTCCGGCCATCCTCGCCGCGCTGAAACAGCAGCCGGATCTCGTTGAAGGCAAAACGCTCTTCACCGCCGTCTGCTCCGCCTGCCACAAATCCCACGGCATCGGTTTCAGCGTCGGCCCTGATCTCGACGCCGAGTTCCAACGCGCCCCCGAGACCATCCTGCGTGACATCCTCTTCCCTAGCGAGGGTGCCCGGCCCGGCTTTGAAACCATGAGGGCGAAAACCCAGCGCGGTGAGACGCTGCTCGGCATCGCCGCCTCTGACTCGCCCACCAGCATCAGCTTGAAACTGCCCGGCGGTGCCGGGCGCACCGTGCTGCGCAAACGTGCCAGCATCAGCACCCTCCGCAACGTTTCCCTCATGCCCGCCGGCCTCGGCAATGCGCTCAAGCCGGAGCAGATCGCCAACATCATCGCCTTTTTGCGCTCACCTCAGTGAGCCACCATCACAAAGCCCACGATTACGCCGAGCAAGGGAGGCTCAGGCGATAGTTGACTGAACAGACATGGCTCGTCCTCGAATTCGCGTGAAACCGAGCCAGCCAGGTTGTGCATTGCCGTTGACCGTGCGTCCTGAAACCATCCGCCGCTGCACGCAGGTTCGTTTTTCAAGAGCGCCCCATGCAACAGCCGCCCAACCAGCAGGTTCCCAAGTCCGGCAGTCTGCTTGTTGAACTCGATGCCCCGACACCTCCCATGTTGACGTCAGGGGCATGCCGCCCAATCTGCCCGCCCCATGCGCTTCGCCATCTGCAACGAAACCTATCAGAACTGGACCTTTGAAAAAATGTGCGAGGATGCCGCCGCCGCCGGCTACGAGGCCATCGAGCTCGCGCCCTTCACCCTGAAGGAGGATCCACGCGAGCTCACCATCGAGGAGGCGCTGACGCTCTGCGCGAAGGCGAAGTCGTTCGGGCTGGAAATTCTCGGTCTGCACTGGCTGCTGACTAAGCCGGCGTGGTTCCACATCACGACGCCGGACGCGCTGCCGCGCAGGGAGACCGTGAGGTTCGGCCGCCACCTCGCGCAGTTCTGCGCCGCCGCGGGCGGGCGCATCATGGTCTGGGGCAGCCCGAAGGCGCGCAATCTGCTGCCGGAATGGAATTATGAGGATGCCTTCAAGCGTGCGGCGGAATGCGTGCGCGAGGTGGCCGAGGAATGCGGCAAACACGGTGTGGTGATCGCGATGGAGCCGCTGGGGCGCAAGGAGACGAACTTCCTCAACACCGCCGAGGAGACCATCCGCTTCTGCAAGCTCGTCAACCACCCCTCCTGCAAGCTGCACCTCGACGTGAAAGCCATGAGCGACGAGTCGAAGCCGATCCCCGACATCATCCGCGACAGCAAGGAATGGACCGTGCATTTCCACACCAACGATGCGAACCTGCGCGGCCCCGGCCAGGGGGAGATCAAATACGAACCCATCATCGCCGCGCTGCGCGAGACGGGTTACAACGGCTTCCTCTCCACCGAAGTCTTCGACTACACGCCCGACGCCCCGACCATCGCCCGGCAGAGCATCGCCTATCTGAAGCAGGTGATGGCATGATCCACGGACAACAAGAATCTTTCCCGTCTTGCGCGAAGCATCTGGCGTTTCACTATGCGTGCAAAATCGCATGACCGAATTTGCTTTGTTCAGGCTGCCCGACGGACGGGCGTGGATCGGAGAAGGCCCCTTCACCGCCCTGGCCGCCGCGCCGGCTGGTGGAGGCGCCTTCTATGTCAACGATTTCGATTTGAGTGATTCGAAACCGTGGAAGGCACCAGCAAAGCTCCACGCCATCACCGCCGAAAGCCTGCCAGAAACGATCCACCTGAACGGCTCGAAGAAGCCACGCATCACCTGGGCCAAACCGGCCACGGAATGGTTCAAGATGGCCTTCCGCCGCATCCGTCGTGAGGTGCTGGCGAGGAAGATCGAGAAAATGGTGCCCGTGCTCACGGAGACTGGCACGCTCGCCTCTGGCGACCCCAGACGGCTGCTCGAACCCGTCATGAACGCGCCGGGAAACATGTGGGGCTACGCGCATGTGACCAAGTCCGGCGGGTTCCTGGGCGCGACCCCCGAGCTGCTCTTCAAAACGCACGGCGGCCTCCTCGAAACAATGGCATTGGCCGGAACGGCCAAACCAGGCCAGCAGGAGGCGTTTCTCACCGACGTGAAGGAGATCGAGGAGCATGAGATTGTGGCACGTTTCCTCACGGAGCGCCTGGAGGCACTCGGCGAGGTCGCCCGCCAGCCGCGCTCGCTCTGTCAGACCGCGGGACTGGTTCACTTCCAGTCGCAGATCAATGTCAAACTGCGAGAGAGAACCGATCCCGCGCGGCTGGTTCCGCTTTTACATCCCACGCCTGCGGTCGGCTGCCTGCCGCGTGATGCGTCGTCTCTGGCGAGGCTGCGCGAATACCGCCAGCAGCTCAAGGTGCCTGGCTTTTTCGGCGCTCCTTTCGGTTTCATTGAAAACGACGGCGCCGCGCATGTCGTCGTCGCCATCCGTGGCATCGGCTGGCAGGGAGATGCGATCTGCCTGCCCTCCGGCTGCGGCATTGTCGGCGGCAGCGCCTTCGATCATGAATGGCGTGAGCTGCGTTTGAAACGCGAGGCCGTGCTCCGTCTGCTGGACCTCCACCCATGACGCAGGAGCAACTCATCCGGCAGGCACTGAGCGCGCTCGCCCACTTTGGCGTGCGGGAGGTATGCGTCGCCGCCGGTGCGCGGAACGCGCCGCTGATCGCCGCGTTGCTGACAAGCAAAGGCATCCGCATCTGGAATTTTTTCGAGGAACGCAGCGCCGCGTTCTTCGCCCTGGGCCGCATGATGGCGGATCGCAAGCCGGTGGCTGTGGTCACGACCAGCGGCACGGCTGCGGCGGAATGCCTGCCTGCGGTGATCGAGGCGCATTACCAGGGACTTCCTCTCTTCGTTCTCACCGCCGACCGTCCGAAAAGTTACCGTGGCAGCGGCGCGCCGCAGGCGATCGAGCAGCATCACCTGTTCGGCGTGTATGCGCAGACTCTCGGCGACTGGGATGTGACGGACGAGTCGCTTTCGATGTATCAGACCACCGGCGACCGCCCGCGGCATCTGAACGTCTGCCTTGATGAACCGCTGGAGACAAACGTCATCGGCGTGGATTTTTCCCGAGCGCAAACACCGGAGGCGGAGCCACGCAGCCACACATGCACGCTGGACTGCGATCTCGTGCTCGCCTCCGGCATGCATCCGGCGGATGCGAAGGAAGCAGCACAACTGCTTGCCACATTGGGCGCGCCGATTGTGGCGGAGGCGACATCGAATCTGCATGGTTTTCGCGAATTGCAGCCGCTGTTGACCCCCGGTGGCGAAAGGTCGCTGCAATCCGCCAGACCTGCGCATGTGTTGCGGCTCGGCGCTGTTCCGAGCTGGCGCTGGTGGCGGGATTTGGAGTCCCAGCCGAAAATCAAAGTCACCAACATCACGCATTCGGGCTTCAGCGGCCTGGCGCGGAAGGAAAATGTGCAGACGCTGCCGTGGGAAAGTGTTCGCGGTTCGCAGTTCGTGGTTCGCGGCTCAGAATGCGGCATTTTGCGATTTGAACCTGACCTGGGAAAGTTCGAGCAATCGGAGCCGAACTGGATGCGGAAGCTGATCGAGGTCATTCCGGCGGGTTCGCGGGTGTTTTTGGGCAACAGCCTGCCGATCCGTGAGCTGAACCTCGCCCTTAAGTCAGCACGGCCTGGCGTTGAGTTTTTCGCAAGCCGTGGCGCGAATGGCATCGACGGACTGGTTTCGACCTTTCTTGGCGTCAGCGCCACCCATCGCGAGGAATGCTGGCTGATCGTCGGCGATCTGAGCACGCTCTACGATCTGGCCGCGCCGTGGATCATCGCGCAGATGAACCACCCGAAGCTGCGCATCGTGGTGATCAACAACGGCGGCGGAAAAATTTTCTCCCGTGTGAACAGCCTGCGGGCGTTGTCGGAAAAATCGCTCACAGTGATCGAAAATCGCCACGAACTGAGCTTTGAGCCCTGGGCGCAGCTCTGGGGCATGGAATATGTGCGGACCGACGACGTGAACGACCTCGTGGATCTGCTGCATGTGCCGATCGTGATCGAAATCCGGCCCGATCCGCTGCAAACGGAGGCGTTCTGGAAGGACTGGCAGCGCCCGGTGATCAGGCCGCGATGAAGTCGCGGAACGCCTCGATGATCACGACGACGGAGCAAGCCCCGGCGTCAGGAAAACCGATGCAGGCTTCACCCAGCGTCTTCGCACGACCGAATTTGGCCACCATCGCCTTGCTGGCATCTTTGCCTGCAATCGTGGCGTCGGTGACAGCCTGCATGGCCGCTGGCAGCGATTGATCCGCGACTTCAGCGGCCTTGTTCGCGGCAGGCTCCATGGCATCCACACAAGTTTTGTCGCCCACGGCGGCACCGCCACGCTGTTTCACGCCATCGACGCCCGCCTTGAGGAACGCGGCGAGTCCGGCGGCATCGAAAGTCTCTTTGCCTGCGAGCGCCTTGCCGCCGTTGCGGAAGAAGGTGCCGAAGATCGCGCCGCTCGCGCCACCCATGCTGCTCATCATCGCCATGCCCACCGACGAGAAGGCTTTCTCGATGCTTTCAACATCAGCCGCCTCGAGTTTTTCCTTCGCCGCGGTCATCCCGCGCTGCATGCCCAGCCCGTGGTCGCCATCACCGAGGTTGCGGTCGGCTTCGGACAACATCGGCTCCGCCGCGATGACGCGCTCGCACGCGAGGATGAGCATGGCTTTGACTTCGTCTTTGGAGAGGCTGGCTTTGGACATTGGACCGCGATTGTTGGCGCTCTGGCCGCGAAGTCAAACACACATTCCCGCGTCAAAAACGACTTCGCGGCGCAGCAGCTTCCGCAACACAACCGTGTCCGCCCCGAATGGCGCAGGTCAATCTGATTTTGAGGTGTGATGGTGCCGCCGCGCTTTCCAATAGGCCGCAAGATGGTAAACGAGACCGCAACTGGCGTTGTGGGTGTAATCAAAGCTTCCGATGAGCTTTTGCAGCGCCGTTTGCTGCTCGTCCGTGAGTTTCGGTGAATCGATCATAAGCAGGATGAGGGCGGATTCGCCCGCTTCACGCGTGAGATGCCAGATTTCGCGAAACGGACCCCACTGCGGGTTCGGGTAGCCTTTTTGATTCTTCCATTCGGGAACCGTGCGCCAGTCGGGGCCGGGCATTTGCATGTCCTCGGGGCTTTTTTTCGCGATTTGGGCCAGGACGCTCGTGAATCGCTTCGCGGCGAGATCGCGAACGTGAAGCATGTGCGTGTGGATTTGCGTTTTGAGAGCCAAATCAGGCTCCAGCGCATGCAGCAGCTCCAGCGAGCATTGCATCTGGAGCAGCGCGTAGGCGGGTTTGTTCTCTCCGGGGTTCGCGGACTGCTCGATGGCCTCGGCGGCATATTTCCGCCACTCGACGCGGTAGCGTTCGTTCTTCGTCACATCCCATGCCGCCGCGTAAATCATCGGCAAACGCGCCGCTTCATGCGCCTGCACCTTCCACATGCGGCAGATGCCGAGCGGGCAGCGTGTTCCATCGGCGCGGCAAAAATCAAAATCGTTCTCCGGCGTCACGAACGCGATCATGCGCTCCGCCACATCGCCGAGGATGACGCGGATTTGCTGCTTCACGGCCTCATCCGGCAGCGGGCTGTGAAAATACTGCCACAAGCCGTGGACGAAATGCGTCACCTGATCGCGGGAGGAGTTGATGTAGGTGCTCGTGGCATCCTGCGGGCACACATTGCGCGCCACAAAGCCCCTCACGCCATGCACGGTGACACAGCGCCGCAGCCCGGCAAAGACGTCCGCGGCTTTTTCACGCAACGATTCATCCTTCGTGACCGCAAACCGATCACACAGCACGCTGAGCATCGCCCCGCCGAGGATCGCGCCGTCCTCCATGCCCGTGCTGTAGCCACAGGGATTCGGATACTGCATCTTCATCTCCTCCGCCGTCGGCAAATGCGCCTGCTCCCTGCCTTTTTCGTAGCTGCTGAGGTAGTCGCCGAAGGTTTGAACGCTGGGAAGATAAAAGCGGCTCCAGACGACTTCCCAGGCGCGGTCGATGTTTTGCGCCGGGGCGAGTGTCGCTGTAACAAACAGCAGGAGGAAGGTGAGGATTCTCACTGGAGACATGACGAAGTATCCCCGGTGCCGCCACTTTTTGTGAGTCAGATTTTCTCCCGCAGATTCAGGGAGGCCCGTAGGTTGACTCTGAAAAACAAAAATCTGCTGGCCTCCTTGAATCTGTGGGAAAACACAAAACATGATGACTCGTGGTATGTTTCAAAACGGGATGTCATCTGCCTCGCTGGTTTCGATGAAATGGGCTTCATCAAGAGCTCTCTGTGCAGCTTCCCGATGCGGGGCGGCTTCCTCGGCGAGGCCTTCGGCGGTGAGCAAGGTGGCGACTTTTTGTTTCTTGGCGGCGAAGGCGCGGAGATCGGTGATGCGCTGCTGCTGCTGCGGGGTGAGGGCGGGTTTGACCGGAGGTGGTGGCGGCGGTTCGCCGCCGAGGTGGCGGGTGGCGCGGGTGTTGAAGGTGATGAGGCCGATGCCTGCGAGGTGCTGTAGGCTCTGCCAGGTGGATTCATCGAGGACGTGGAGCTTGGGGGTGCTGCCGCGCCACTCGGTCTCGTGAAAGAGGGCGCTAACGGCTCCGCTGCGAGATGTGTCCCGCAGCACGGTGAGGAGCACGGGGCTGGTTTCACCGGGGAGGATGGCCTCCTGGCAGTGGATGAGGCTTTGTCCGAGAATGCTGGCGGCGCGGGTGGCGAAGGCGAGCGCGGGATCGCTGGGCGGGGGCTTTGGCGATGGAGTCGCCGAGGGGGCTGGAGCCTCGCTGATGAATTGCTTGAGGCGGGCGAGGTTGGCGTCGCTGCCACGCTTGAGCTTGGCTTTGGAGAGAGCTTCTTCGGTGCCATCGAGCACGCCTTCGGCCAATGTGGCTTTGCACGCGAGGGTGTCGAGCATGGCGGACTCGATGGTGTTTTCGGCGATGAGGTTGATGACGGTGACGGGGCGCTTCTGGTGCTTGCGCCAGGCGCGGGCGATGCGCTGCTCGAGCCGGGCGGGATTCCACGGGAGGTCGCAGTTGATGACGACGCTGGCGTTTTGCAGGTTGAGGCCGACGCCGCCGGAGTCGGTGCTGAGGAAGATGCGGCAGGCGGGATCATTGCGGAAGGCCATGATCTCGGCGCGGCGTTTCTGCTGCGGCACGGAGCCGGTGTGCCAGGCGTGGCCGATGCCGTGCTTCTCCGCCCAGGCGCGGATTTTTTTGAGCATGCCTTCCCACTCGGAGAAGATGATGACTTTCACGTCGGGATCGGAGAGGGCGTCGTCGAGGATGCGGGCGAGCTCGTCCATCTTCGGGCAGTCCTGGCAGTCGTGGCCTTTGATGATGGAGGGGGAGTCGCAGATCATGCGCATCATGCCGAGGAAGATCATGAGCATGTCGGACTCTTTTTTGGTCAGCGGGCGGCGCAGGGAGATTTGGACGAGCTTGGAGACCTCGGCCTTGTATTCGTCATACTCGCCGCGCATGGCCTGGGTGAGCTGGATGAAGTGCTGGCGGTCGGTGCGGGCGGGCAGCTCGGTCTCGACATCGCGCTTCCGGCGGCGGAGCAGCACGGGGCGCACGCGCTCGCGGAGGGCGGGGAGGTTTTGATAATCCTGCGGGCGGCCTTTGTCGTCGAGCCGGTAGAACTCGCGGTTGAAGCGGAAGAGCGGGCCGAGGAGACTGGGATCGAGGAAATCGACAATGGAGTAGAGTTCGTCGATGCGGTTTTCGATGGGCGTGCCGGTGAGGACGAAGGCGAAGCGGCTTTGCAGGCGCTTGACGGCTTGCGCGGTCTTGGTGGCCCAGTTTTTGATGCGCTGGGCCTCGTCGAGCACGACGATGTCGGGCTTGAGATGCTGGTTGATGTCGAGCGTGTCGGTGACGACTTGCTCGTAGTTCACGATGGTGAAAAACGGCAGCTCTTTTGCGGTGTAGGCCTTTGTCCGGGCGGTGCGCGGGCCGAAGACGAGATGCAGGCCGAGCGTGGTGAAGCGCCTGATCTGCTCCTCCCACTCGGTTTTCAAAGAAGCAGGTGTGACGACGAGCACACGCTTTGCCTTGCCCAGATGATGCAGCAGGGCGCAGGCGGCCACGGCCTGGATGGTTTTGCCGAGGCCCATCTCATCCGCCAGCAGCGCCCGCTCGCCAAAGGCCAGGTGCAGCATGCCCTCACGCTGATAGGGATAGAGAGGATGCAGGGTGACATGCTCGGGATGGCGGCCCTCGACGACACCGGTCTCGTAATCACGGCGCAGGCTGCGGCGCTCCTCCGCGTGGCGGCGCGCCTGGAGAAAGGGCTCCACGTCCTGCGAGACGCGGAGTTTGCTCGTGCGGCGGAGCTTTGGCAGGACTTCATGCGGATCACCGATGAGGAAGCCAGCCTCATCAAACAACGAGCGCAACGAGGAAGGCGCACGTTTGAGGTCTCGTTCGATTCGCAGCCTCTCGCCATCCGGCACGAGATGGAGATGCGGTGAGGCCTTTTGTTCCGCGAGCTTGTAGTCCGCCTTGTGCCTGCGCTTCAGCCAGAGGAGCACGGCCTCGACGTGCTTGCAGGTGCCGAGCCCGGCGGTGCGGAAGTCCGGGCAGGTGCAGGAAAAGGCGCGTGAGGCCACATCGCGCACCTCGACCTGATAGGTCATGCCGCTGGGCGACCTCACCGCGAAGGTGGAGAAGACGGCGTGCTCCGGTTGGAGATTGGTGACGGCATGCTTTTCCTCCCGCGCCCGCTGGATGCGGCGGAGGACCTCGATCTCGTCCGTGCTGCGCCAGTCACCCGCCGGAGGCAAAGGGATGGTGGTGGGCTTTTTGCGGGCGCGTTTGGATTTTTTAGAGGCTGGCGTCGAAGACATGGATGCGTGTGATATGGGCGGAAAAGACGCGGGAGCAAATCATGAGGCGTCTTGCAGCCTGTCCGCATAGATCACCACGCGCTCCATGCCGCGTGTGATGCCGACGTAGATCTGGCGGGTGTGATCCTGGATGAGCTCGGTGCGCTCCTCGCTGGTGAGCAGAGGATTGGACTCGGTGGCGATGAGATCGTCACAGCCGAGGAGAAAGACCACCGGACGCTCCAGGCCCGTGGCGGCCATGAGGTGCGCCACGCCGATGCTTTCCACGGATGCGTCGTCATCACGCACGGAGGAGGCGGAGTTTGCGCCGAGACGTGTGTTGAGATGCTGCAAGACGGCATGCACGGTGAGTGTGCGCCCGGCTACGAGGATGAGGATGTGGCCGGCGGGCACGCCTGCTTTTTGCAGGGTTTTCAGCTCATCCACCAGCCGCCGGAGCTGGTCCTGCCCGGCCCCACCAGGCTGCACGATGGGCGGAATGCCGGGTTCCAGCGTCTCCAGCCACTCGGGCGCGGGGAGGTTGAGTGGCTCGTCATCCTCGGAAAGGCGGCTGCGGTAGAAATCACGGGCGAACTCCAGGATGGCGCGGGTGCTCCGATAGGGTTTTTCGAGCTTGTGGGAGCGGCTGCGCACATCCAGACCCACGGCGCTCCACGAGAGGCGGCGTTTCAAAAAACCCTGCGTGGGATCAGCGCACAAAAAGAGATGCCCGCCGGGTTTCAGCGCTGCTTTGAGCAGTTCGAGCCAGACCGGTGCGAAGAACTGCGCCTCATCGATGAGCAGATGGTCAAACTGCTCCGCCAAAAGCGATGCGGGAGGCTTTTCACGCACGCTGAGCGGCCACTCCGACCAGTCGGCACGCTGGCTCTGGCGCAGATGAGCCCGGTAACGCCGCAGCAGCTCCAGAAGGTCGCGTCGTTGCCGCAGGCTAAGCCGGGTGCCGCGGCCTTTGCGCTCGGCGGCAAGGTAGTTTTCATCCGCCAGCGCGTGATCGCACATCCAGCGCAGCTCATCCCGCAGCCATTCGGCGCTGAGTTTTGCGAGCGAGGTCATCGGGCGGCTCTCACGCTCGATCCAGCGCAGGATCTCCGGCTCGCTCATCATGTCACCGCCGCGTGCCACGCGGCCGAGCCATTGATTGAAGGTGAGGCACTCCACCCGGCTGCCCGCGTGATGACGGGCCAGCCGACGGCGGAGGTCATTGATGAGCGGGCGGTTGAAGCTGACGAGCAGCACGCGGGCCTGCGGAAAATGCGTGGCGAGCAAGGCGGCGCGATGCACGAGCACGAGCGTCTTCCCGCAGCCCGCCACGCCGGTGATGACGCGAAGATGCAGATCACGGGCGAGCTTTTCCGCATCAGGATCGGATTCGAGATCGAGCCGGGCGCAGCGCTCCTGCTTGTAGTCCAGCAGCAGCGGCGCGGCGAGCTTGTCAGCCGGGCGCTGGATGCTTTTGCGCTTCCACGGGCTGTCGATGCGCACCTCCGGCACGGCGGCGGCCCGCCAGCGGGCGATGCTGGCGGAGGGCAAAACAGTTCCGGTGAGGCGATGAAGGCTCTGAGCGAATGCAGCAGCCTTTTTACACTCACGCTGGGTGATGACGGGAATGAGCTCGCCTTCCCCGTTCCACATGCCTCGGGGCAGTTCAGCAGATGGCATGGCGGGCGCGAGGATGAGCAGGTCCGGCATCAGCGGGCCTGCGGTGGCGCATTTCTCCTGACGCCAGGCGATCAAGGCACGCGCCGCCATATCGAGTGATGATCCTCCTTCATCAAACAGAGCCGATTGAAGCGAAGAACCTCCCCAGACCACCACCAGCCAGCAGCGGCCATCCGCAGCCGTCAGCAGCGCATCCGGCCCGCCTTGATCCACGGTGCCACGCATCGCGCGGCTGGCCTCGATGCCATGCTCCGCGAGCTGGCCGAGCAGGGCGCGTGTTTTGATGAGATGAGTCATGCGGGGAGTGAAATGGAATGCGCACACCGGCTGAGCGAGCGCAGCAGCGCCTGATCCTCCGCGAGGTCGGTGTCGTGCAGATCGGTGTGAAGAAGCGAGTCGCTGGCGAGGATGATGAGCTTTGAGCGGGCGCGGGTGGCGGCCACGTTCAGGCGGCGTGGATCGAAGAGGAACTCCGCCTGCATGCGAATGAAGGCGGGATCGGAGGCGCACATGGAGAACACGATGACCTCCCTCTCCTGGCCCTGCATGCGCTCCACCGTGTCGATCACGCAGCCGCGCCACGAGGTCTCCGGCATCAGCGTTTCGAGCCGACGACGCATGGCGCGGGCTTGCTTGCGATACGGCGTGACGACGGCGATGTCCTCCGGCTTCACACCGCCGCGATGCAGCGCCCGCAGGATCTCCGCCGCCGCGGCGACCTCGGTGGAGTTCACCGTGCGGCTGGACTCGCTGGCGTGATGCAGCCACGTCAGCGGCTTTTCGGATGCGATCACCTCATGCAGCCATTCCGGCTCATGCGACAATGTCTGGCAAGCGAGGCGACGGGCGGCGGCGAGTGGGGCGGGAACGAGTTCTCCGTGATAAAAATTCTCCGAAGGCCACTCCGTCAGCTTGTCATTGAGGCGATACGTCACATCCAGGCATGTTCCGTGCCTGGCTTGTGCTCTCAGCGCATGAAAAATGCCGACGGACTCCACCTCGCGTCGCGAACGGCTCATCACCACCGGGCCGAGCTGCTGCTGATCGCCAAACAAGAGATACTTGCGCCCTGCAAGCATCGCCATCATCGCGAGCGCGGTGGTCATCTGCCCGGCTTCGTCGATCACGATGGTGTCAAACTCGACCCCGGGCAGTCTTTTCCGCAGCGCAAACGGCGTGGTCGCCGCCACCCAGCCGCCAGTCTGCGCGGAGAGCGGGCTGGCGGCGAAAAACTCGTAGCGGTCAAAGTTCTCCTCCCGCCGGTGCGTCGCCGCGCAGATGCGGGCCACGCGGTCGCGGTCATCCATCTCGCGGGCCGTGGCGGCGAGCGCATTGTCGATGGCGCGATGGGTGAAGGCGGTGATGAGCACCCGCTCGCCACGCTCCACGAGCCGGCGCACCACCTGCGCCAGCACGCGTGTCTTGCCGGTGCCCGGCGGCCCCTGCACGAGGCAGCAGCGCTCCGCAGCGAGACAGCTCGCGATGGCATCCCGCTGGGCGTCCTCCCATGCCTGCGGCTCTTTCTGCAAATCCTCCATCGCGCCGTTGAACTCCTCCTCGTCCATCTCCGGCTCCTGCGTGCTCATCAGCAGCGGCAGGATGCACTCCTGGCCGATGGCGCTGTTTGGCAGGCGGTCAAAGGCGGCCAGATAATGACTCTCCAGGTCCAAAAAGGCCTCGTCGATGAACCAGCCGCCCGGCTCGGCAAACAGTGCGGTTTTGAATGCGTTCTCCGATGCCAGCCACATTTCGCCGGCTTCCTCTCGAAACAAGGATGCCAGGGTTTCATCGCCATCCTTGGCCTGTCGAAGCGTCACCAGATCGCCTTCACGCAATCGTGAATCATTGCCCGCATGCCTGAAAACAGCCCTGCCAGCCTCGTCGAGCCTCAGGAAGCGCAGGCCGTCCACGCAGGTGCCGTCCTCCACGCGTTCGCTCCGGGGTTTCGCCTGCTGTTCCGCAAATTTCAGCCGCTGCGCCTCAAACTCCGCCGCCACAAAGGCGCGGAGGTCCTGCAGGACGGTTTCGGCATCGAGGGTGAAGGCTGGCATCTGGAAATCTACATGCCGGAAGGCCGAAATGGAAAGCCCGGCATGCAAGTTTGAGTTTTCTTCATCACCATGCCAAATCACCTCACACGTCGCCAGCTCCTCGGAACCGCCCTTTCCGGCACGACGGCTCTTTGGGTCGGAGAAAAGCTTCAAGCCGCCGAGGTCGATCCGCGTGTGCGCGGGCCGTTTCCGATCCTTTCGACGCCGTTCACGGAGGCGGGCGCGGTGGACTATGAGGTGCTGGCGGATCAGGCGCGGTTCGTGGACTGGGGCGGCTGTCCGGGGATGATCTGGCCGCAATCGGGTGACAGTGTGGATTTGCTGACGATGGAGGAAAAACTGCGCGGCATGGAGGTGCTGGCGGAGACGGCGAAAGGCTTCAAAACATCGGCGCTGTGCCTCGGCGTGCAGGGACGCGACACGGAGGAGATGCTCGTGTATGCGCGACACGTGGAGAAGCTCGCGCCTGCGGCGATCATTTCGCGTCCGCCGGATTCGGGGCGCACGGAGGACGATCTGCGGCGGTATTGGCGGGAGCTGGCGAAGGTGGCGAAACGGCCTGTCATCTTCCAAACGACCGGCGGTGTGACTTACAAAGGCCCGGTGCCCTCGGTGAAGCTCATGATCGAGCTGGCGCGTGAGTTTCCGCACTTCGGCTATATCAAGGAGGAGGCCGCGCCGATCATCGCCCGCACGAAGGAGCTGTGCGCGGCGAAACCGGCGATCCGCCGCGTGTTCAGCGCCCGTGGAGCGCATGGCTGGCTCTACGAGTCCCATCTCGGCACCGAGGGGCTCATCACGGAGCGCGCGGTGTATGCCGATGTGCTCACGAAGGTGTGGAAGCTCATGCAAAGCGGCGATGATCCCGGCACCGTGCGCGACATCCACGCGAAGCTGATGCTGCTCTTCAATCTCGGCCAGCATCTGCCCGGCGGAGATCTGCGCGGCTTCCAGCTCCATCTGTGGAAGAAGCGCGGTGTCTTTAAAAACATGATCTCCCGCCAATACGGACCCAATCGCAGCATCCCGGACAAACCGATCTTCTCGGAGTTGAAATTGAGCGCGGATGAGATCGCGGAGATTGATTTTCGTTTTGATTCGTTGAGGCCATATTTGAAGATCGAGCCACGGTGACATGCCCGCAATGAAGCGCCTGCGTGGACACAAGCCCAGACAGGAATCAATCCTCACTGCTCAGTGCGACGGTCGGCGTTGCGGAGACGGTCGGCCATGCCTTTCATGACGTGCAGCGCGAACAGCGGCATTTCCTCGATCATGTAGAGGAAATGGTGACGGTTCACGGGCAGAAGCGTGCAGTCGGTGCGGGCCACGGCATCGGCGGCGCGGGTCGTCTCATCGATCAGTGAGATTTCACCAAAGAAACCCTCGGGGCCGATGGTCTCGACCACCTGGCCGTTGATGGTGATGTCCACTTCGCCGCTCTGCACCACATACATCTCCCCGGAGTCGTCCCCGATACTGAAAATCGACGAACCTTTGACAAAGGAGCGGATGTTGACGGGGTTGGAGAAGATTTGGGGGAGTTTCATGGCCGTGGCCGCTCAGAGTTTGGTGTAACCCACGCTCTCGCAGGGCATGTCCCAGAGTTTTTTCAGCTCGGCATCGAGCTTGGTGATGCTGAAACTGACACCGGCCATCTCCTGGCAGGTGACGATGTTGTCCACGATGGTCTGATGAATCTTGAGGCCGCGTTTTTCAAGGATCGGCTTCGCACCACGCAGCAGGATGAGCAGCTCCATCATGTGCGTGCTGCCGAGGCTGTTGACGAAGAAGACGATCTCGTCGCCAGCGTTGAGAGGAAGGTCGTCGCCGAAGAGCAGGTCGAGTATTTTCGCGGCGAGTTCATCGGCGGAACACATGGGGATGAGGCCAACGCCTTTTTCGCCGTGAATGCCCATGCCGAGGCCGATCACGTCGTCGGCGAGTTCAAAGGTCGGCTTGCCGGTGGCGGGAATGCTGCCGGGTTTCGTCGAAACGCCGACCGTGCGTGTGTTATCGACAGCCTTCTGCGCGATGCGAACGAGCTCTTCGAGCGAATCGACGGTCTGCGCGGCGGCACCGGCGATCTTCGTGACCGGCACGAGGCCGGCGACGCCGCGACGTTTGCCTTTGTCCGAAGGAGGGCTGGAGCAGACATCGTCGTTGATGATGACGGTCTTCACGGTGATGCCCTCCTCGGCTGCGAGTTCAGCGCCGATGTCGAAGTTCATCACGTCACCAGCGTAGTTGCCGTAAAGGTAGAGCACGCCCTTGCCACGGTTCACCGCCTGCGTGGCCTCGAGGACGATGTCTGGCGGCGGCGCGGCGAAGATTTCGCCCACGGCGGCGCCATCGGCCATGCCTTTGCCAATGAGGCCGTGATAAATCGGCTCATGACCTGCCCCGCCACCGACGAGAAGCGCCGGAGCATCAGGACGGAGATCATTCATCACGATCGAGCGCGTACCGACGCGGCGGGCCTTGCCGTCGTAGGCGAGCACCAGCCCTTCGAACAGCTCGTCGGCGCATTTGAGCGGGTTGTTGATGATCTTCTTGGCAGGATTGGCGTTGCTCATGGTCGTGACGTGTGGGTTTGAAATCGGGAGGGCAGTGTGGGCGCTGCCCGCAGGCTGTCAAAGCAGGATTCACCGCCCGGCCATCGAGTTGTCCGGCAACTGGAAGGCGTTTTCGATGATGTGGACGTGAGGCAGTTCTCCCTCGGTGAGAACGACCTCCGCGATGTCGAAGCGGAACTTGATGCGCGGATGGCCGAGCAGACGCAGCCAGTCCTGCGCGCCGCGTTGGATGAGACGTTGTTTGCCGGGGCCAACCGCGTCCGCAGGGCGGCCGTAGGCGGTGCTCGTGCGTGTTTTGACCTCGACAAAGGTGAGCACATCACGATGGCGGGCGACGATGTCCACCTCGCCGCGATTCACGCCGCGGTAGTTGCGGTGAAGCACGCTGCGACCGTGCGAGGCAAGCCAGCGCGCGGCGATGTGCTCGCCCATGCGACCGATTTCGGAGCGGTCCATTTTCCGTCCCGCAAGACGGCGGTGAAAAAGGCGCAGCGGCCAGGAACGGAGCCAGAGAGCGGCCTCACGCACAGCAGCAGAGCCTGTCACCCGCCGCCGCAGCCAGCGCCAGAGGCTTTCCGGGCGGAGGGCGCGGGGTTTCTTCATGCGAGATCGAGTTCGAGCTGCGCCACCGGTGCGAAGCTGCGCCGATGATGAGGACACGGGCCGTGCGTCTTCAACGCGGCCAGATGCGCGGGGGTGGGATAGCCTTTGTGAATATCAAAACCGTATTCAGGATGCTCCCCCGCCATCGCGGCCATGATGCGGTCCCGCGTGACTTTCGCGATGATGCTGGCGGCGGCGATGGAGTAGCTGAGACTGTCCCCTTTGACCAAGGCCACCTGGTGCAACGGAAACTGTTTCACCGGCCTGCCGTCGATCAAAACAGCATCAGGGCGCGGATCGAGTGCGAGCGCGGCGCGGCGCATGCCCTGCCAGGTGGCCTGGAGGATGTTGACGCGGTCGATTTCCCCGGCTGCGACGCTCACGCAGTGCCAGCGAATGCGCGCATCATTCGTGATCTCATCATATAGACGGTCGCGTTTCGCCCCGGAGAGCTGCTTGGAGTCATTCAGCACGGGATGGGTGAAATCATCCGGCAGAATGACCGCCGCCACACACACCGGCCCGGCGAGGGGGCCGCGTCCGGCCTCGTCCACACCTGCCACCACGCGGAAGCCCGAGGCCCGCAACGCGTTCTCATGGTCGAGCGTGGGCATGGCGGGAAGATAGTCAGCGGGAGACTTCCACCGGCAGCGTGACCTGCGCTGGCGCACCTGTTTCCGGAGCCTGCCAGCGCAGCACCTCCCTGCCCGGCTGGCCTGGATCATCCGACAGGATGTAAACACGGATTTGCAGCGATGCCTTCTCACCTTGCGGGACGGGCACGGGCTTGATGTTGAGAGTGATCTCGTTGTGTCCATTGACCAGGCCGCCGGTGATCACCTCCTGTGCCAGACCGTCCTGCACTGGATCGTAATCGAAGCCGTTCATGCTGATCGTCGTCTCATGACCGAAGGACTGCAGCTTGTAGCCGGCCTTGTGATCCGGCACACGGCAAAGCGGCGGCACAGGCGGTGCTTTGCCGGGTGGTGTGAACTCGGGCGTGTCGAGAAAGTCAGTTTTCTTTCCTTCCAGCAGCGCCTGACGCACCTCCTTCGCGGCGCCGAGACTGCTGATGCGGTTGCTGTCGAACTTCCACACGCCATCCTCATTGAGGAACTTCAACTTCAACAAATCATCGTGCAGCAGCTCGCGGTCCTGCCCCATGTCGATTTTTCCAAAATACACGAGATGCGCGGTCTCCCCGGCAGCCTGCGCCTCCAACAGCCGCAGGCCGTCGAGCGCCGGTGGCTTCAGCTCGGACGCAAACACCGCGTCTGGGAATACCTTGCGCTCGCTGACGATGGAGTTGCGCGTCACCGTCTGGCGATAGCGCGTGATAGACGCGGCCCAGGCATGAGGATCTTTGCGGATCATCGCTTCGCGCCATTGCAGGTAGGCTTTTTCCAGGAGGGCGCGCAGTCCTGCATCACCGCTTTGGCCGAGTGCATGCCGGACGGGATGACAGAAGATGAGAACAAGCAGCAAGATGAGAATGCGACGCATGACAGCGGTGGTGAAGGCGCGAACAAGGCCGCGTTCCGGCTGAAAACAACCCCTGATCGGCATTTTACGGGCCGCATTACGCACAAAAGCACTCCGATGGCCTCGTCACTGAAACAAAACCATTTGCCGTTTTGGCGATTCTGGTAAACGTCAACTTTCCTCACCCCCCAAACATGGAGTCACTCAGCGAAGGCCAGCACCGCATCCCCCCTATCGACCGTGGCCGGGAGCTGCTGAAAACCGCCCGCGAGGAAGTTTACAAAAGTGTCGGCGGAGCCAGTCTCTCCGCTTACATCTGGGAGCCGGAGATGGACAAAGCACCGTCCTATCCCAAGTCAGTGGCCGCGTTTTTCTTCAGCAGCGGCTGGGACAATGGCCAGGTGGCCCAGTTCGCCCCGCACTGCGTTTACTTTGCCTCGCGTGGCATGACGACGATCTGCTTTGACTACCGTGTGGCCACTCGCCACGGCACAGGGCCGGTGGAGGCGATGGCTGACGCGCGTTCCGCCATCCGCTGGATCCGCATGAATGCGGTCGAACTCGGCATCAATCCCGGCAAAATCGTCGGTATCGGTGGTTCGGGTGGCGGCCATGCCATCGCCTCGGCGGCAATTTTGAACGGATTCGATGACCCATCAGACGCGCTCGATTGCAGCCCGGCCCCCAATGCCGTCGTGCTCTTCAATCCGGTCATGGACACCTATTCAAAGCATGCCTTCGGACGTGACCGCTGGCCGGACCAGGCCACCTCCAAGGCTGCGGACCTCATCCGCGGCATCAAGCCCGGCCTGGCGCCGATGTTGATCATGCACGGTACGGGCGACCGTGTCGTCCCCTTCGGCGGCTCTTATGAGTTTGCCCGCAAAACCAAAAAGAAGAAGAACCTCTGCCGCCTGATCGAGTTTGAAGGCCAGGGCCACGGCTTCTTCAATTTCAACCTCTCCTTCGAGATGTACGAGGCCACACTGATGGCCATGGACGAGCTTTTCGTGGAACTCGGCTTCCTCGAACCCGATCCGCACGCCGGGCTCGGCAAGGTGGAGTAGCCCTTTCCAACGGAGGGCATGACGAATGTCGCAAACCGAATGACGAATTCCTCCTCACGCGCCGTTACGTCATCCGCCGATCAAGGCATGGCCTTGGTGTGCTGAATTCATCCCGTCACTTTCCCAATCAACGCCGCACCATCATGCTTCGAGTCCTCCTCGCCCTTGCGCTCTCCTCCTCCCTTTCCGCCGCCGGCTGGCCGCAGGACGCCAGCGATCTCAAGGCCGATCCCAAGGCGCAGTTTGGAACGCTCGCCAACGGCCTTCGCTACGTCATTCTCCCGCACGAAGAACCACCCGGCCGCGCCAGCATCCGCATCTACATGGATGTCGGTTCGCTGATGGAGGAAGACGACCAGCAAGGCATGGCGCATTTCCTCGAACACATGGCCTTCAACGGCTCGCGTCATTTCAAAGGCGGCGAGATGGTCGAATACTTCCAGCGTCTCGGCATGGGCTTCGGCGCGGACACGAACGCGCACACCTCCTTCAAAGAGACCGTGTACATGCTCGAGCTGCCCAAGGTGGAAGCCAAATACATCGCCGAAGGCCTGCAGGTCTTCCGTGACGACCTCGACGGCATGCTGCTCGGCGAAACGGAGATCGACAAGGAACGCGGCATCATCCTCAGCGAAAAGCTCAGCCGTGACTCCATCGAATACCGCACCATGATCGCCGGCTACAAGTTCGCCATGCCGGAATCCATCCTGCCGCGTCGCATGCCCATCGGCCAGGAAGACACGATCAAGAGCATGAAGCGCCAGCGTTTCGTGGACTTCTATAAAAAGTGGTACACGCCGAAACGCGCCACAATCGTGGCCGTGGGCGATTTCAAAGACACCGCCGCGGTCAAAGCGGAGATCGAAAAGCAGTTCGCCGGTGCCACATCACAAGCGGAGGACTCAACAGACCCGGATCTCGGCAAAGTCAGCTCCGGCTACGGCCTCATCGCGAAGCTGCATACGGAAATGGAGGCCGAGGCGCTCACCCTTTCGATCGAAGTCCCCCGCCCTGCCAAAAACAAGCCCGACAGTGCCGCCACACGTCGCGAAAAGACCATCCGAGACCTCGCCGACATGATGATCAACCAGCGGCTGTCCAAACTCGCCAAGGCCGATAGCGCGCCAATCATCGGCGCTGAAAGCTACAGCTACGAATACCTGGAATTCGTCAGCGTGAACGGCATCCAGGCCCAGTGCGACCCGAAGAACTGGAAGCCCGCGCTCACTCTGCTCGAAACCGAGTTGCGCCGCGCCATCGAACATGGCTTCACCGACGCTGAGTTTGAAGAAGCCAAGGCCACCGTGCTCAAAGGCGCCAAACTCCGCGCCGATCAGGCAGACAGCCGCAAATCACGCGATCTCGCCAGCGGCATCGTCAGCATCCTTGCCTCGAAGAAAGTCTTCACCCACCCGGCGGATGATCTCGCACGCGTCTCCACCATGCTCGCCGGTTTGAAAAAGGAAGACAGCCATGCGGCGCTCGTCGAAGACTGGAAAGGCGACGACACACAGATCTTCCTCGGTGGCAATTTGCAGCTCGAAACCGACGCTGAGAAGCAGATCCTCGCCGTATTCAAGGAAAGCAGCGCCAAGCCAGTTGCTGCGCCCGCGAAAGAAGAAACCGCCGCCTTCGCCTACACCGACTTCGGCCCGGCGGGCAAAGTCGCCAAACGCACCGAGGTGAAGGATCTCGAAATCACCCAGGCCGTGTTTGAAAACAGCGTGCGCTTCAATTTCAAGCACACCGGGTTCGAAAAAGGTACGCTGCGCGTGCTGGTCAACTTCGGCGGAGGCAAGCTCTCCACGCCCGCTGGCAAGCCTGGCATCATCGCCTTCGCGCAAAGCACGTTCCAGCTCGGTGGCCTCGAAAAACATGGAGTGGACGACATCCGGCGCATTTTCGCCAGCCGCACCGTCGGCAGTGATTTCAGCATCGGCGACGAGGCATTCCTGCTCTCCGGGCGCACCACGCCGACGGACCTCGAGGCGCAGCTCCAGCTCCTCACCGCCTATCTCACCGCACCGGGTTACCGCGAGGAGGCGGCACGCCAGTTCGAAAAAAATCTCGACCCGCTCTACACCCAGCTCCAGCACACCGCCGAAGGTGTGATGAACAACGACGTCGTCGCCTTCATGCACTCCGGTGACGAACGCTGGGGCTTTCCGAAGAAGGAGGAGCTGCAAAAGCGCACGCTCGCCGAAGTGAGGGACTGGCTCACCCCCGCGCTCGCCCAGGACTACCTCGAAGTCACCGTGCTCGGCGACACCGACGCCGAAACGGCGCTCAATGCCGTGGCCAGAACGCTCGGTGCCCTGCCAAAACGCGCCGACAAGAAGCCGGCGTATGAAACAGAGCGCGCCGTGTCCTTCCCGAAGCCCGAAGCCAGCAGGCAGTTCCCGTTCCAGACCGAGATTCCGAAGGCCATCGCCACGATTTACTGGCCCACCGCGGACATGAGAGACATCCAGCGCGCGCGACGCCTCACACTGCTCGGCTCCATCCTGGATGACCGTCTGCGCATCAAGGTGCGTGAGGAACTTGGCGACACCTACAGCCCCGCCTGCTACCACGTCGCCAGCGACACCTTCAAAGATTACGGGTACATGACCACGATGATCGAGTGCAAGCCCGAACTGGCCGCCTCTCTCACCAAGCTCGTCATCGAGATCGGCGGCAAGCTCGCCGCCGGACCGATCACCGACGACGAATTTGACCGTGCGATGAAGCCGATGACCGCCCAGCTTGAGCAGATGCGCCGCGACAACCGCTACTGGTCCATGAACGTGCTGCGCTGCTCCCAGGAGCACCCGGAACGCCTGGACTGGGCCAGAACTTTTATCAGCGACTTCACCGGCATCAAGAAAGAGGAGGTGCAGGCGCTCGCGCGGGAATACCTCGGAGCCAGAAGCGCCGTGTCCGCCGACATCATCCCCGAGCTGAGAAAGTAGCCCGTCAGTCCGGCAAACGTGCCTTCAGTCCCCGCACATCCTCCGCCACATCGGTGGCGAGGAGAAACGCCGAGACGACAACGACACGTTTCGCTCCGGCGGCGAGCACCTCATCCAGCCGCGCCGCATTCACGCCACCGATGCAGAAAACCGGCAGCCACACGCGCCGGTGGACTTCGGCGATGTCGTGCAAGCCCACGGGCACATAGTCCGGCTTCGTTCCCGTCGCGTAAAGCGGACCAAAACCGATGTAATCCGCGCCTTCGGCCTGCGCATTCTCCGCCTGCGCCAGACTGTGGGTGGATTTGCCGACAAAACATGACGGACCCACGGCCGCGCGTGCCCTGGCGACGGCATCATCATCCTGGCCGACATGAACGCCCTCGCTGCCGACATGGGCGGCGACATCGACGTGGTCATTGATCACCAGCGGCACGCCATGTTCGCGCGTGACCGGAAGCATGAGCCGCGCAAGGCGCTCCACCTCATTTTTAACCAATTTTTTGGCACGGAGCTGCAGCACATCCACCCCGCCCTCGCACAACGACCGTGTCATGCGCCACACCCCGCCCGGCTCCACATAGCCGAGATCGACAATGCCGTAGAGCCGCGCGTCCTGGATGTTTTTCATGCGTTCCGATGCCCGCGATGTCAGCATTGCGCAAGCACCTGATGAAGTTCGCTCACCAGTCCGCCTGGACTGCTCAAGGCCAAGCGGATTTTGCGAGTGCCGTGTTTCCATTTGCCTGGGAAAACATGGCGCTTTAAGGGGAAAGCATGGCGGTGGACATCCTCAGGATGCCTCCCCGTTTTCTTTCTGTTCGCAGATGCAGTGAAGGCCGTGAAAACCGGCCACAGTGGCGCTGCGGTAACGGGTCACAGACCTCCATTCGTGTTTCACAACACGGAGCAAAGCCAATCGGGAGCAATCCTCGGTGAAGGCGGAGGCGAGGAGCGGCGGTCAAACGTCGCGCAAACCCGGAGTCCGAACATCTCGCTGCGAACTTGTCATCCGGACCGCCTCAGGCGGTGTCCGGGTGATTTCATCGAACCAATGAAACAAACATCGACATGTTCATCCCCCCCCCCTGTGGCCGCAGCATCACGCTGGCGGCCGTCTTCTTCGGCTCATCACTCCTGCACGGGGCCGAACCGCCCAAACCGGCCATCCTGGCAGAGCGCGTCATCACCGCGACGAAAACTGAGACCGAGCGCTGGCGCACCGCCAGCAGCGTGACGGTCATTGACCGGAAAAAAATCGACGAACAGCAGCTCGAGATGGTGCCTGATGCCCTGAGGCAGGTTCCCGGCCTGACCATCGCCGACCGTGGCACCTCCGGCTCGGTGAATGGCATCTTCCTCCGCGGCACGAACAGCGACCAGACACTCGTCGTCATCGACGGCCGGCCTGTGCCCGCAAACCTCGCCGGTCTCTACAACATCGAGACCATGACGCTCGACAACGTGGAACGCATCGAGGTGCTGCGCGGCCCTGCGGCCAGCCTTTACGGCGGCAAGACCCTCGGCGGTGTGATCAACATCATCACCCGCAGTGGTCGTGACTTGAAGAAGCCGGAGACCATGCTGTCGTTTGAAAGCGGCAGCTTCGGCACCTTCCGTGAAAACCTCGGCACACGCGGCTCGGCCGGCATCTATGACTGGAGTCTTGAGCTCAGCCGTCAGGACACGCAGGGCTACCGTATCAACAGCCAGATGCAGTTGAGCAACGCGGCCGCCAAGTTCGGCGCACAGCTCGGCGACACGCTGCGTCTTGACCTCGACCTGCGTTACTACAACGCGGATGTCGGCGTTCCCGGCGCGAGCGCCGGCTTTGGCGCCAACGATCCCGACGATCACGTCCTGAGCGAATACTGGAGCATCTCCCCACGCATCGTCTGGGAGACGACGGAGCACTGGACACAGACGCTGACGTATCAGCTCGGCAATTTCCGCCAGTCATCGACGAATTTCGGCGGCGGCTTCGGTCTGAACAACCGCATCACCACGCGCAGTCATTTCTGGGAATATCAGAGCGTGTTCAAAGCCGCCGACTGGTGGACGATCACTGCCGGAGCGTGGCTGCAGGACATCGGTTACTCCCGCTACAACGACGATCCGCCCGGCATTTTCAATCCCGGCGGCAACTCGTATGACGTGGACCAGGCGGAAACCAACTGGGCCGTCTTTCTGCAATCGCAGGCCGAGATACTGCCAGGCTGGAACATTCTCGGCAGCATCCGTCATGACGAATACTCCGATTTTGACGACGCAACCACCTGGCGCGCCGGCACAAGCTGGCGCATGCCATGGGCACAGACCATCCTGCATGCGAACTATGGCACAGCCTTCGCTCCCGCGAGCCCGCAAAACCGCGAAGCCGCGCTGTTCGGCAATCCTGCCTTCCTCAAGCCTGAGCAGAGCAAAGGTTTTGAATTCGGCATCGAACAGCCGTTTGCCAGCCACAAGGCCACGTTCAGTCTCACGTACTTCCGCAACAGCATCAGCAACCTGATCGTTTTCACACCGCCGTTCGGTCCCTTGCAGCAGATCAACCAGGCACGCACCGAAGGACTCGAAGCGGCCTTCAACTGGCAGCCCGCTGATTACTTTGGCTTCAACGCGCAATACACCTACCTCGACGCCGACGACCTCACCGCCGGCACTCGCCTTGTGCGCAGGCCCCGGCACATGATCTCCGCCGACACATGGGTCAAACCGGTGCCAAAGCTGCGCATCGGCCTCGGCGCGTTCTACACCATCGACCGTGAGGACGGTTTCGGCGCCGCGCAACGCGACATCGAAGACTATTTGCGGCTTCGACTGACGGCCAGTTACGAGGTCAGCAGGAACCTCGAGCTTTTCGCACGCGTTGAAAACCTTCTCGGCGAACGGTACGAAGAAGTGCTCGGCTTCCCCGCCATGCGCACCGGCGCTTACGCAGGATTCCGCCTGCGTTTTTGACGGCCCGTGCTAAATCAACAGCGTGAGCACCACCCGGCCGCGCCCAGACTCTCCCGCCGCGCTGCGCGCACGATTCATCCGTCGCGTCAGCGCGGACAGTCCGTTTTACCGGCTGTTCGACCATCTCCCCGACCTTGCCTTCTTCGCCAAGGACCGCGAATTCCGCCTCATGTGTGCCAGCAAGCGCTTCATCGAGCGCTTCGGCTTCACCAATGAAGCCGACATCGTCGGCAAATCTGACTTCGACATCTTCCCCGCGCGACTCGCGGAGAATTTCCGCCGCGACGACGAGGAAATTTTCGGCGACGGCCAGCCGAAGCTCAACATCGTCGAGCTGTTCTTCACCGACCAGGGCATCCCCGACTGGTTCGTCACCAACAAGCTGCCGCTGTTCGACGACAAAGGGCGCGTCATCGGCATCATGGGCATCGTGCGGAGTTTTGAAGGGAAGAAGCAGGTGATGCAGCCTTACCTGCAGATCGACCGCGCCCTCGCCCACATCCGTGAGCACTTCCGCCGCGGCGTTTCCATCGCCGCGCTGGCGCGGATCGTCCATCTCTCGCCGCGGCAGTTGCATCGTAAATTCGTCGAAACCTTCGGCGCCAGCCCGCAGGCATTCATCATGAAGCTGCGCATCCAGGCCGCCTGCGAGTCCCTGCAAAAAGAAGGGGCGCAAATCACTGATGTGTCGCGTGATCTCGGCTTCTGTGACCAGAGCGCCTTCACTCATCATTTTCACCGCCACATGGGGATGACCCCGCTGAGTTTTCTGCGCCAGTTCCGGCTGAGGAGGGCCTAGGCCGGGGGCGCAAAGAGCAGAGTCCGCCCCGGCGGGTGTGAGCCGCCGTTCCGCAGGCCGGCAAATGGCACTTTGGCTCCACCGTAGTTCCTTCGCTCATTTTCCGGTTGCCGCACCGCTGAAGCCCGGTTACAGACTGCGCCCGCGATCTTCGCGCGCTTAGCTCAGCGGTAGAGCACTGCCTTCACACGGCAGGGGTCGCAGGTTCGAACCCTGCAGCGCGCACCATTCAAAGCTGAATAAAGGCGCTGATCTGCCGGAGAAATGCTCACATGCAGACCTGCGGGAGCTTCCAGACGTGTTTGGCGTATTCGAGGATGGTGCGGTCGCTGCTGAATTTACCGACGCGGGCGGTGTTGTGGACGGCCATCTTCTGCCAGCGATTCTGGTCACGATATGCCTTGTCCACCTCGGCCTGGCAGGCGGCATATTTCTCATAGTCGGCCATGACGAGGAAGGGATCGCCATGTGCGAGAAGGCTGTCGCGCAAAGGCTTGAACTCGTCCTGGTTCCCGGTGAAATAATCGGAGGCAAGCCAGTCCAGGCTGAGGCGCAGATCCTCGCTGGCCCAGTAGAAGTCATGCGGATTGTAGCCTTTGGCGTAAAGCGCGGTGACCTCCTCGACAGTGAGTCCGAAGATGAAGATGTTGTCAGGGCCGACCTCCTCGAGGATTTCAACGTTCGCGCCGTCGAGCGTGCCGATGGTGAGCGCGCCGTTGAGTGCCAGCTTCATGTTGCCGGTGCCTGACGCCTCCTTGCCGGCGGTGGAGATTTGCTCGGACAAGTCGGCGGCTGGAATGATGCGCTCGGCGAGGGAGACGCCGTAGTTCGGCAGATAGATGATCTTCAATCTGCCATCGACACGCGGGTCATTGTTCACCTTGGCGGCGAGGGCGTTGATG
>JAEUHJ010000236.1 GCA_016795375.1 Verrucomicrobiaceae bacterium | reverse complement strand
GACACCGAGTTCGATCTTGGACTTGGTGGCATGGGCGATGCCGGAGGATTTCAAATAGGCGGCGGGAACACCATCGATGGTGACACGCATCTCATCCCCTGCGGTTTCGACAACCAGCGTGTACCATTTCCCGGCCTCCAGTTTCGCCGGATAGGAGATCTGGCGGCCTTTGAGGAGCTTCGCCGCCTCGTCCTTCTTCGCGGGATCCTGGCGCATCTCGCGGATGTCGTTGCGCATGCTGCCGTCGCGCTCGTCGATGATAGTCACTCCATTGAGGCGCACCTGGGCGCGACAGAGGTGGCCGTAATGGGCGCCGGTGTATTTGCGGTCGTCGAACTCAACATCGATCATCGTGGCTCCTTCAAATTTGATCCGGCATTCGACGACGCTGTCCTTCGTCGGGATTTCCAGACCATGCACGGCGGCATGGGCCTTGATCTCCGGTTTGCCGTTGGCGGCGGGGATCGTCACATCACGCGTCTGTGTGCCTTTGAGAGCCCCATTCTCCACGGTGAAGGTGGGGACGACCTTGTGCCAGACTTTGGCGGGTTCGCCCCCCTCGAAATCATCGGAGAACAGCCGTTCTTTTTTCACCGCGATGGAATCAGCCGGGATTTTTGGCAACTCAGCGGCGAGAGCGACGGTGGCAGTGAGGAGTAGGGGAAGCAGGAGAGGGTTCATGCAGGAAGAAGTGGCAGGCAGCGGCGGAAGATCAACCGGCAAGGGGTGCCCTCGACCGCGCGGATCACGGTGCTGGAGCTTCCCGCCAGGCAGTCCGCGCCTCGTTGATGAACTGCTCCACCAACGCCAGATCCTTGACACCCGGCTGCGATTCCACCCCGCTGGCCACATCGACGCCCCCCGGCATCGTCTGCCGCACGGCTAGGCGGACATTTCCGGCGTGGAGGCCGCCGGAGAGCAGGATGAGCTTGTCGGGAAACATCTCCTTCGCCCGCGCGGCCAGCTCCCATGGAAACGAGTGGCCGCCGCCGCCGTAGGTGCCGGGATTGAAGGCGTCGAGCAGGATTGCGGCGCAGGGAAACTCGCCGATCTGCGGCAGGGAGGCGGTGTCACGCACTTGCAATGCCTTGATGACGTTCACACCGCGATTCATGAGGCGTTCGACAGCGCGCGGTGTCTCGTCGCCATGGAGTTGCAACGTCTGGAACAAACCGCTGGCGATGGCGGCGTCGAGCAGCACATCATCCGCGTTCACCAGCACGGCGACGAGGGCGTTTCGGGCCGCCACTTCATGCAAAGATGTCACGGCAAGCGGCAAGGTCATGTGACGTTTGGAATGCGGCCATAGATTGATGCCCACGGCGTCCGCGCCGAGCGCGAAAATTTCCGCCGCCTGCTCCGGGCGCGTGATGCCGCAGATTTTCACACTGTGGCGGCCGGGGTCAGGGAACATGCGCGGGAAATGCGGGATTGGAACGCGGGGCGAGCAGGCTGGCGGTCAGGGAAAGCAGCACGTCGAGTTTCGGCGGCAGCGGCATGCTGCCACGCACCCGCACGTCGCGCTTCAGCTCATCAAAACGCATCGCGTCCGTGGGACGGATGAGGAAGATGACTGGCGGCGTGGTGTGCGCGCCCGGATGCACGAGCGGGTAGGCCGTGCCGAGCAGCCGGTCGAGCATGTCTCCCGTCATGTCCGGCAGCGGCAGGGAGAAGATGAACAGCGCGTATTCGCGGCGCAGGGCCATCTCAAAAGCGCGCTCGCCACTGGGCGCGTCATCCACCTCGCAGATGCGGAAGGCGGTCAACGCCTCGCGGATCACGCGCCGGAAAGGCAGGCTTTCCTCGGCAAGCAGCACCCGCGGAACTGCGATGGGGGCCGGTTCGGGCGTCATGAAACGCGGCTCAGCTTTCAGGATACACCACCACGGCCATGACTCCCTGGTTGGGCAGCCAGCCGACAATTTCAGCACGCTTGAGCGGCTTCGAGGATGAACCCATGCCCTTGCGCACGGTTTCGAGCACTTTTTTCTGCGTGTCCTCCGTCACGGTGGAGCCAAACAGGCCGGCGAGATCCGTCAGAACAGGAGCAGGAGCGTTCACTCCGCCGAGTGTGGTCACCGGTGTGCGTGACTGGCCGCAGGCGATGATGGCCTCACGAATGGCCTCCGGCGTCATGTCACCGGAAACGACCACCAGGCGGCGAAGGCGTGTCTCCGCCGTGGGCGCCTGCACGATGGAAGGTGCCGCCACAAGCGCGGAGGGCGCCGCTGGCGGCGGCTTGATCGACTTGGAAGGCTTCAGAAAGCCGTGCGGCCCCATGTTGAATCCCACCCCGGGCATGAGCGCCTGCGGCAAAACCGGCTCCTCCGCATATGACGCGGCAGAGGCCAGCAGGAGGCAGGCAAGCAGGCGTGAGAAGGAGGTTTTCACGAGAACAGGCGCGGCTTTTATCACGCCCGCCCCGGAGTGACAATCATAAAAATGTCCGCCAGCCTCTTTCCGCGCTTGTTCCCTGCATTCACGGCCTCCCCAACTCATCCACCGGGACGCGGTGGCATTTGTCCGTGCGTGACTGCTTCTTGTCCTCGCCGCCGAGGCAATAGACGAAGCCGTCGAGCTTCACCAGTGTCACCATGGCCGCGTAGGGCAGCGCTTTGGCCGCCTGGTAGCTGTCCGTACGGACATCATAAATGATCGCATCCGCAGTGAAGTCCTCCGCATAGCCGCCGGCGATGTAAATGCGTTTTGCATCCAAGGCGACGGCGCTGACGCCGCGTCTGGCAGATGACAGCCGCATCAGCGGCCGCCAGACGTTTTTCTCCGGCAAGAAGGCGAAAGCCGCGTCGGTGTTCACCGGCAGCTTGGTCTGCACGTCGTAATTCATGCCGCCGAACACGAACAGCTCGCCGCCACAAACAGCCGAGGCGGCGGTCGCGAAGGGTTTGCCGGGATAATCCGCCATGCGCGTCCCGGTTTTGCCGAGCATCCAGGTTTCCTTGCTCACACCTGCGATGTTGGCCGGATCATCCGTCCCCCCGGCCATGATCAGGCGCGGGCCGACCCTGCCTCCGGCGGCCAGGACTCCGGCATGACCTGGCAATCTGCATTTCTGTCCGTCGAAGCCGCCGGCGAAGCTGAATCCATCCTCGCGCTGGTAAAGCACGGCATAGGCCACGGGCCAGGGCAGCTCACCGATCGTGGCCCATGTTTTGCGCGCCGGATCAAACTCATGGATTTTCTTCAGCCAGTTTTTCTTTCCGTCTGCCCAGTTCGTGCCGCCTTGCACCACGATTCTGCCGTTTCGAATGCCACACACGAAACCTCCATTTCGCTCCGGCATCGGTGGCAGCGCCTCCCACTCCGCGTGTGCCGTGGAAAGCACCAGCCAGCTAAGAAACAGCCGTTTTGTCATCAGGATCAGTCGCTCGTTCATAGTGGTCAGTGTGAGCAGATTTCCAACCGGGTCGCAATCGCACATCTTTGTCGCCACCGAGCGTTCCGGGAGCGCTGGCAGGCGTGGAGTCGGCCTTGCGGCGCATCTCCCACCAGCACTGGCCGCAGTGATTGTGCTCGTGATCGACCACGAAGCCCGCCTGCCTCATCAACGGTCCGATCCAGCCCATGCAGTGGTCGCAGTAGTCGGTATATTGGTGGAGGCCGTTGCGGATCAAAAAGCCCTTCGAGGGGCACTCGTGCATGTCGATGCGGAAGACATCGTCCATCACCGTGCGCTCATAAACCGCTCCCTCATCGGCCAGCGTCGGCCCCCAATACTCCTTCATGCCTTCAAAGCCTTTGGAGCCGATCAGTCCCGACGCGTGCGTCTGCGAGTCCTGATGAATCGCCTCATCCCAATACGCCCGCACCAGCTCGTGACCGCCGAGCTGCTCCAGCCACCCGAAGGTCCACTCGTAATGCCCGCAGAAGTCGTAGCAGCCGATCATGACGCCGTGGCGATGTCCTCCAGGTTTTGCGGCGGCGCATCCACCGTCCGTTTGAGAAATCGCTGCGTGCAGCTCCCATTGCCGCCACACACGCGCACAGTCATTTCCGCTGGTTCCGCGATGGCCTCGTTCACGAAATAGCAGTGCTGGCAGAACTCCGGCACGATCTCGCGTTGATGCCCGCGCAGGTGCTTGATGGCAGGGCACGTTTTCACCTCCAGCCGGACCTCGTCGGCGGATTCATGCACCTCCACCTCCGCGCCGGGCTCCGCCTTGAAAAATGCACGCCAATACTCCGCCACTCCAGGCATCCCGCGTCCCCTCCACTGCTCCGACACCGGCTTGTGGTAGCTGTCGCCGAAATCACGCCAGTATTTCCGCAGCGCCTCCTCGCCGTGATGCCGCAGGATGAAACGGAAGGTCGCGTTGACCGCGAAGTAAAAATCCGCGTGTCCCACCGGCTTCGTGTCGGTGTATGGCAGCGGGGATGCTGGGTCGGCGGCTGTCATGGATGGATGCTCCGGCTAGTGGCTCATTCCAAACAAGTTGATGGGTGAGTGATGACAAAATCATGCGGGACAGAATCATCCTGATCCAATGATTTTGTCCTGCATGATTCTGTCATTGTTTGTTTTGAACACATCAGGTCTGCTGGAACGCACCACCAGGCGCGATCAATACACTCAAACTTTCCAGTATCGCCAGGGAATGGCTGGCATGCTAAACAAACCAGGAATTCCCCATGCCCTGCCCCCGTTCGTGATGCCACACTCACTCTCATGACACACTTCTCCTGGCTCGATTACGCCATCTTTGGCGGCTACCTCGCGGCATCTGTCGGCGTCGGCCTATACTCGGCGCGCGGGTCGAAATCCCTGGGTGACTACTTCCTCGCCGGGCGTGGGATGAACAGCGTCCTCGTCGCCATGTCGATCCTGGCGGCCTTGTTCTCCGGCATCAGCTACCTCGCCGGTCCGGCGGACGTGTACAAAAACGGCTTCGCCTTCGCCTATGTCGTGCTCGCCTTTTTCATCGCCACGCCGTTCACCGCGGTCTGGATGCTGCCGAAGTTCTATCAGTCACGCTTCTTCACCGCCTATCAGTTTTTGGAGGAGCGCTTCGCGTTGCCCGTGCGGTTGCTCGCCTCCGGCCTTTTCATCTTCCGCGTGGCCCTCTGGCTGGGCGCGGCGACTTACGCGCCCGCGCTGGCGCTGGAAAAAGTCACCGGGCTGCCGTTGTGGATCACCATCATCGCCTCGGGCACGCTCACCACGCTCTACACCGCTCTCGGCGGCATGCGCGCCGTCATCTGGACGGATGTCATGCAGCTCATCGTGCTCTTCGGCGGCCAGCTCATGATCGTGCTCGTGGCGCTCGGGAAAATCCCCGGCGGCCTCGGTGGCGTCTGGGACACGGCCATCGCCGACGGGCGCATGCACCTGAGCTTCTCCTTCAGCATCGCGGAACGTGTCAATTTCTGGACCATCCTGCTCGCGGGGGCCTTTCTTCATCTCGTGCAGATGGCCACCGACCAGGTCTCCGTGCAGCGCTATCTCAGCGCCGGCAGCTTGAAGGAGGCCCAGCGTTCGCTCTGGATCAAACTGTGGTTCGTCCTGCCCGTCCTCGTGCTCTTCTACGGCACCGGCCTCGTGCTCTACGCGTTTTACAAAATTCACGGCGACCCGCTTGCCGCCGGGCTGATCGCGAAGGAGGACCAGATCCTGCCCTATTTTGTCGTCACTCAGCTTCCGGGTGGTTTGCCCGGCCTGCTGATCGCCGCGATCTATGCCGCCAGCATGTCCACGATTTCCGCCGGGCTGAATTCCCTCTGCTCCGCCACCGTGGTCGATTTCAAACAGCGTCTCTCCAACGCGCCCGAAGGCAGCCAGGTCCAGCAGGTCAGCAGCGCGCGCTGGATCACGGTCGGTTACGGCATCCTCGTCATGGCGCTGGCCTTTGCCGTCTCGGTGATGCCTGGAAACCTGGTCGAGTCTGTGAACACCGTCGTCGGCCTCATCGGCGGCCCGCTGCTGGGACTGTTCTTCCTCGGCATGTTCACCACACGCGCCACCACGCGCGGCGCGTTGCTCGGCTGCCTCGCGGGCTTTGTCGCACTGCTCGGCGTGTATCTTTATCAAAACGGGCTCTTCACAGCGATGAAGCCCGCGCCCGTCATGTCATTCATCTGGTTCACCCTCTTCGGCTGCCTCATCACCATGGGCGTCGGCCTGCTCACATCCGGCCGATCTGGCAGCACGTCAGACCGCCATCAATGACGATCGTCTCCCCGGTGATGTAGCCCGCGGCATCTGAACAGAGAAACACCGCCGCGCCGGTGACATCAGGCGGCGCGCCGACACGGCGCAGCAGCACCTTCCTCTCATAATGCTCGATCAAGGAGCGGTCCCTCGACTCCATCCACGCGGCGGTGAGCGGCGTCTTGATCAAACCCGGCGCGATGCCATTCACACGGATGCCGTGATCTGCCAGCGAGACGGCGAGCGATTTTGTCAGCATCACCAGCGCACCCTTACTCGCATCGTAGGCACAGGAGTCCATCTCCGCCTGGAAACCATTCGTGGAGGACGTGATCACGATGCACCCGCCGCGTTTTGCATCCACCAACCGCCTGGCAAAAGCCTGCACGGTAAAGAAAGCCGACGCCAGATTGAGCTGCATCGTCTTGTCCCAGCGCTCCCGCGTCATTTCGAGCAGCGGCAGGTCAAAGAAGCTGCCAGCATTGCAGATGAGCGTGTCGATGCCCGGTTCGATGGAGAATGCGGCATCCACCAGCCGTTGCGGCCCGTCGTTTTGCATCAGGTCAGCCTGCACATAGCTCGCGAGACCTTCGACGGATGCCTGAAGGCCGTGAAACACGACCCTTGCCCCGGCTTCCTGCAAAGCGCGCCCCATCGCCAGGCCGATGCCTTGCGAGGAGCCTGTCACGAGTGCCGCGTGGTTATTGAGAGAGAATGCTTTCATCTTCGGGCTTGGAGGGAGGGCTTAGGCCGACAAATGACCGCCAGCCGCTGTGACTCCATGCCATAGACGGCTTGCACCGTCCAGTCACCACTGCGTGCGTTGTATTCCGGAAGCTGCATTCGCCGCCGCCATGCAGGTTGCGCTCCGCGCTGCGAGGGGGGCGCTGCCGCGCCGGTCGTTGTTGTTCCAGCAACCACCCCGAAGCACGCGGTGGCGTCCTGCCGGACCGCTGCTTTCTCCGGTGTCTGCGCCGTGATTCCTCACAGCTTCAACCTCCCGGTGAAACTGGCTTTCATTGTTCATGCCCCTGCGGCTCCCCGACATGCGTGATGCGGGTGATGTGCGCGGTGGAGATCCAGTCAAAATAACCGGCCTCGTCCATCACCACCATCATCGACCCGGCGGGATTGAGCAGCGCATAGTCCGTGTGCGGCACGGTATGCACCGCCTGGTCGGCGATGTGCAGCCGGAAAGGCTTGAAGGGACGGCTGTGCAGCAGGCGACGTATTTCTTCAGCGATCATGACGGGCTGATTTTAAGCTGAGCGGTGCTGATTTCACCAAAAAAATTCCGACCGCTTCACGGCTCTCTTTTTTCTTTTGCCATGCCTTCTCTGTAAATCACACTTCATGGCCTTTGAAAGAGGGTAAAAGGGGAAAGGATAACGAGCCTAGCCGCCAGACACCACCAACACCACACGGAAGCCGTAGGAGCTGTTGCGATGGTCGAGCGTGTAGGAATGGCGATGGGACGAGAGCAGAGGATCGCGGTCATTGTAGGTGAACGAGGCCCCCCGCAGCACGCGTTCTTTTTGCGCGGCATTCCACCAGTCATCCACCCACTCCCACACATTTCCGCCCATGTCGTAGAGGCCGGCTTTGTTTGCCTTGAAGCTCATCACCGGGGCCGTGGTCGGGAAGCCGTCGCTGTATTTTTCGATCCACGGCTGCATCGGAAATTTCTCGTGCCAGCTCTCGTCAGCGTAGTTCCCGGCTTGGTCTTTGGTCTTGGGTGGGTAGTCCCCGCCCCACGGGAACTCCGTCTGCTCTTTTTGATTCAGCATCGCCGGCGTGATGCCATTGCCATGCTTCTCTTTTCTGCCCAGCCCCACGGCGATGCTCCACTCCTCATCGGTGGGCAGGCGGTAGGTTTTGCCTTCCTTCTTGCTCAGCCACTCGCAGAACTTCTGCGAATCCTCCCAGCTCACGCCCACCACCGGATGGTCGTCCTTGTCCCCGCACGGGATGCCGTCGCGCTGCTGGTTCTTCCATGATTCGTCCACGCCGGGCACTTCAGCGGCATACGCCGCGTAGTCCTGCCGCCGCGTCTCGTGGATGCAGAAGAGCACGTCCGTGCCTTTCACGGGCAGGAATTTCATGCCGAGGGTGTTGGTAAAGCCGTCTTTGAGGGCGAGCACGGCGGCGGGAGCCAAAGTGGTCCGCACCTCGCGAAGCGCGCCGGAGGCAATCCCCTGTGCGGCTCCGGGTGCGGTGGCTGCGGGTGGATTCGCTGCCACGGGGCCGCTCGTTCCGCTCAGAGGACTGAGCGGGCCACTCTCACTGAGCACCTCGCGATACCCTCTCACCACCTTCGCATCGGCCAGGCGGTCGGCTTTGGTGAAATCCACCTCCATTTGCGCGAGGCGTTTGTCCAGCGGGTCGGTGAGGGCCTTCAAATTCGCGGCGCGGGTGGCGCTGATCTTGGCGAACTGCTCGCGGTAGATCGTGCGCAGGGCTTTGAGGCTGGCGGGGGTCTTCTCATCGTCGGTCTCGGGCACGGGATTCGTAGAACGAGTTTTCAACTCGTTCCCTGCCGTTGCGCCTCCGGCGCTGAACGAGTTGAAAACTCGTTCTACGGTCTGCTTCTCCGCCTCCAGCGCCAGGATCGCATCCAGATGCCCC